>JBAGRP010000001.1:5320000-5651538 GCA_036924855.1 Nitrobacteraceae bacterium AZCC 2146 | reverse complement strand
CGATGCACCCATGGCCCAAGCGCGGATGCCGTAGACGGCAAATAGTGCGCCCGGGACTTCCGGATTCACCGGGGGATCACCCGGCGTTCCGCACGCGGTGTGCTTCCGGCTTGCTTCGTGCTCTTCCCGGCGGATTGGTCGACGCCCGGAGCTGAGGATGCGGTTCGCAGGCCGGTTGGCGTTGCGAACTCTCCGCCCCGGGGTGCCCCATTAGGCACCCAGGAACCACACGACTTGGGCCGGCGCGCCAGCGTGGTCGTCAGCCTCGGCTCGCGCCGCTCACGCTCATCCGGCCTTGAACGCACCCTTTGTACAAGGCGCACGTTCGCATCCGGGCTTGCGCCCTGCGACCTTCGCTCCGGCCTGACGCTGCCGCGCCACCGCATCCCGCCCCGCGACCACGGACGCCGCGAACGCCCCTCTCATCGGGGCGGGATGAAGAGGATTATAGTCAAGATAGGACTGTTGTCAATATCAGATTCGGTATATCTTGCAGATATGTTTTCTCTCAAGCAGACAAGCACAGGGAACTAAAGCTTTTCAAAATATGACGTATGGACCGCTCCCGTATCGGCGCTCTGCATCCCGACATAGAGGAAAGCATCGTCTCCGGGGAATCGAATGAGGTGATTATTGAGCAATCGAACTAGCACTACTTTGGCACTTTAGGCTTCGCGATATCTGCAAGTAGCATGTCACAGTGAGGGCATCGTCGGGGTGGAGGTCTTGCGAAGAGGTCGAGGATTGCTTGCCTGATGGCCGGCATGCTTGGTTGTGGTGGCGGTCCCGAGATTCTTTTTTTTTCGTCCCGCTGCTTTAAGGCGGCGGGACTGTAGGAAGGCGTAGGCGATCATCGTCATCAAGGCATGTCGATGTAATCCGGTCCAGGATCTTCCTTCGAAGTGGTCGAGCCCAAGCTCTTCCTTGAGCTGCTGGTGGCCCTGTTCACAGACCCATCTGGCTTTGATAGTAGCCGCGAGTGTCTTGATGGTGGTATCGACCGGCAGGTTCGACACATAGTATTTTTGCTCCCCGGTCGATCGCCGCTCGCCGACGAGCCAGACCTCGTCGCCAGGCATGCACTGCACACGGTTATTGAGCATCCGGTGCTTATGGCCATCCGCAACCCGGACACGGCGGGCAGTGAAGAGACATGTCAGCCGACCTTTGGTGCCCCGCCGCCAACTGACCCTTTGCCATTTGCCTTCAGCCAATAACGCTTCAGCAGAGACCGGCGGCTGATCAGGGATGTGGTATTTGCGGGGCTTTCCGGTCTTCGCGACGGGGAAGATCAGGGCAATGTCGGCGGGATAGACGTTCTGGCGCCGCGACAGACCCACCGCCCACAGCAGACCGCGTTCGCTCAGAGCCTGACGGAAAGGCCCGCTGGAGCCGTACCCTGCATCGGCAAGCACATAGCCGAAACGCGCACCGGAGGCGATGACGCGGTCGATCTCCTCGATGGCAATCTCCGGCTTTGTCAGAGCAGTCTGTCTATCCTTCGGCACACGGGCCCGCGCCATGCGCTCAGGATCATTTGTCCAACTCTCGGGCAGGAACAGCCGCAGGCCCACCATCACCGGCACCTCCCGCGACGCCAACGTTAGCGAAACCAGCGACTGACAGTTGGCAGTCTTTCCGAGCGACGAGGCATATTGTGGCGCGACGCCAATCGAGTGACGTCCCTTCTTGGGCAACGCCGTATCATCTATGACAAGAAAACCTGCATCATCGCCAACCAATCTATCTGCCTCCTTCAGCAGGGCAGCCTCGAGTGGAGCAGTGTCCCAAACTCCGGCAGCGACGAAATGATGGAGCTGATCGTAACCGACACCGCTGGCGCGTGCTGCCATCGGCTGAACACTCTTGCGGTCTCCTGGACCAATCAAACCCGCGACATAGAGAGGGCACATCCGGGCCCGCGTCTTGTGCCGCAGCGCCGCGACAAACGGCGCAAGCCAGCGATCAAGATCAACTTGCCAGTCCACGTCCATAGATCGGCCCTCCGCCAGCCGACCTCCCATGAATCACGCAAACCTTCTCTTGGGAATCCCAAAAACTCGCCGCCGCTAAAAAATTGCCAAAGTAGTGCTAGCCGCTCTCGCCAGATAGGGAACTGCTTTTCAATCTCATCGAGAAGCAGCCCCTCGCGATACGGGCTATGAGCATGCATCAAGATCCCGATCCGGCCATGCGCCTCAATCAAGTCAGCGAGGGTAAGGTATCCGTCCTCAACAGGAACGAGATCATCTTTTACACCCGGGGCGACACTCGGCACGCGCGTTATGGGTTTAGGATAAAATGACGGGTTCTTCTTTTCGACTATAGCAACGACCTTTCTTATCTCCCATTCTTTTCCAATCTTCCTGACAACCCCGTCAAAAAAATGATGATGCGAAGCAACTGTAGATAAAATAACCAGCTCAAAAATCTTTCGAAACTGAAGAGCAACGAACTCAACATTGGTGTACTTGAATGTAGTTGTCTTCGCCGCGCACAAAATATCATCTATAGCTAACTGCCTCCGCTTTATCTCCTCCATGCAATTTGCGTATTTGACGTAATCCGGATTTTGTTGCGCTTTCTGATTCAACATTGCGCGGCCAATCCTTTCGCTCGAAAGCATCCACTCCAGCTCGCAGGCGCAGCGTATTGCTCCTCCTGCGCGCGCTGTTGGCAGATTACGCTTTTAGTCCTTCATGTGCACTACTATCCCGTCTATTTCCGACTATGAAATGCATCAACCCCAGAAGAACTTCAAATAGCAAGAAGGTCTTCTCCAGATATTCAGCATACCCCATGGAACGCCTAATTGAGCTCTTACCTGCGCGAAACGAAATTCGTCCAGTGCGAGATACAATCGATATTGCTTGATGATGCGATGCATTTCGCAACTGATTGTCCAAATTTTCCGAAAGAATGGATAGATCACTTCCGTTGGCGAAACAGTTGTGCCTCCCGGATTTATCAAGATTGAGATAATCTTTGAGAATCAGCCGCTCAAAACGATCAAACGAGCGACCGTTAGCGACGTTGTTAATTACGGCAGGCATTATGAACGCCGACGTCACAACCTCGTAGATATTCCCATAAAACATCTTCGTATCGTCAAAGTTGATCGACGACACGGACCCATCATTGGGAACACTGCCAAAGCTTCTCAAGCTATGCATTATTGGGAGAAAATTTCTGTGAGACTTTGAAAATGACGACACTAGGCCAGAGAACGAGCTTAATAATTCGCTGTTCTGCTCAGCCTCTAAGTAAGACCAGGCGGACTTAGCCCCCTCCAGATCTGCTTCTTTCGCACGTCCCCAAAGATCCTGAAGCGCTACACGACACCTCATTGCGCGATCACCTCCCACCGCAAATAATCTGTCGAGAATGTCGTCTATGATTATGCCCTCTGGCAGACCATATGCGGCAGCTTCCTTCGTCAGCAAATCCTGCGCTATTTCCACTTTTCCAGAGGCATACAGCGCAAGTATCTTTGCACCCAATTCCAAGAAATCTGCGCTGTCGTATGCAGTCTTATTTCGAGTAATTTCTTCTTTGTAATTTACTTCACTCGCCTCATCATTCTTCCACGAATTTAACATTCGCTCCAAAGCACCCGTTCTGTGCAATCTCTGAATAGTTTCGATCGACTGAAAGTGTTTGTCTTTGTGCACCTTGTCTGCCGGTATAACAAAGTCCGGATGTAAATTTACTATAGTCCCCTCCCTACCGGAAGGTTCGCAGTTTTCGAATTGATGGCCATGAAAGCTCGCATCTCCGTAATTCTTCTCGAAATAAATAGATAGCTTTTGTTCACAGTTCACGCACGCAAACGAGTGAGCCTGCGTTTTCCCCGATCCGATCGCAATACGAAGCGTATGGTCGTGACTACAAATGGTACAACGAACGGATTGACGAACAATCATCGATATCACCTCGCATATTTTAGTCTAACTTTGATTAGCGAAGAGCGCGTCCGACGCAATAGGTCGCATGTTGTTGCGCCGCCTTCGTTATGCATCGGCGGACTGCGATTCGCCAATCTACCTATGCTCCCTCACCCTGCCCCCGCCATCTGCCTGTTCGTCACCACCTGCGCCGCGATGATGATCCACGGAAACAGCAAGCGTGCCCGGATGAGTGCAGCGACATCCGGGCCACTGCACCTCTCCTCACCTTCCATGCCGCTCCTTGATCCGCTTGATCTCGCGCATCTGCGCGGAAAAATCCTCGACGGCAGCGAGTTCGTCTTCGCTGAGCGTGTCGCGCGGCAGGCGGCGGACCAGTACCTCGACGACCTCGCTGATGCGGCCGATCTGGCGGCCGTAGGAGCCGACGTCCTGCAAGATCTCGGCTTCCACCTCCGGCGCGCTGGAGCGGCCGAGGTTGACGGTGAAGAGGCTGAACTGGTTGCCCATCACATTGGCTATCCAGCGCCACGGATTGATAGTCTGGGCGTTGCCGCCGGAGAACGGCCCCACGCCGCCCGCGGCGGAAGGCAGCGCATCGCCATCGTGGAGCGACAGAGGGGCAAGCATCATGGCCATCGGCAAACTCCTTACGTTGCGGACGAAACCCGAATTCTCATGCGTTCAATGCGCACGACTATAGATTGCAACGGACGGCGTGGCGATAGTGGCGGGGCCTGCCAGCGGCGTCGGAGCGCGTGGCACGGCCCTCCCAACCCCCGATCAAGTCGGGGGCAGGCTTCCCCCGCAATGGGGAGGGGCATGGGCGGCGCGCTCCCTCGTGCCCCGGATGCGACGCAGTACGAAGTACTGCTTCGCTGATCCGGGGTCCCGATAACTAAAAAAAAACCGGGGTCCCGGATCTGCGCAGCAGCGTTTCACGCTGCAGCGCGTCCGGGAAACGAGACCGAGCTCAAACAAAAATGCCCGGCGCGAGCCGGGCATTTTGATAGCCGTCGATGGAGCGACGATCAGTTATCGAGGAAGCTGCGCAGCTTGCGGGACCTGGAGGGATGCTTCAGCTTGCGCAGTGCTTTCGCTTCGATCTGGCGAATACGTTCGCGGGTCACCGAGAACTGCTGGCCGACTTCTTCCAGCGTGTGGTCGGTGTTCATGCCGATGCCGAAGCGCATGCGCAGTACGCGCTCCTCGCGCGGCGTCAGCGAAGCCAGCACGCGGGTGGTGGTTTCGCGCAGGTTGGACTGGATCGCGGCGTCGATCGGCAGGATCGCGTTCTTGTCCTCGATGAAATCGCCGAGATGCGAATCTTCCTCGTCACCCACGGGGGTTTCGAGCGACAGCGGCTCCTTGGCGATCTTGAGGACCTTGCGGACCTTCTCCAAGGGCATGCCGAGCTTTTCGGCGAGCTCTTCCGGGGTCGGCTCGCGGCCGATCTCGTTCAGCATCTGCCGGCTCGTGCGCACGATCTTGTTGATGGTCTCGATCATGTGCACGGGAATGCGGATGGTGCGGGCCTGGTCGGCGATCGAGCGGGTGATCGCCTGGCGGATCCACCAGGTCGCATAGGTCGAGAACTTGTAGCCGCGGCGGTATTCGAATTTGTCCACCGCCTTCATCAAACCAATGTTGCCTTCCTGGATCAGATCGAGGAACTGCAGGCCGCGGTTGGTGTATTTCTTGGCGATCGAAATCACGAGACGCAGGTTGGCCTCGACCATTTCCTTCTTGGCCTGGCGCGCTTCGCGCTCGCCCTTCTGCACGCCGTGCACGATCTTGCGGAATTCGCCGATCTCGAGACCGGTGAGGCCGGCAAGCTGCTGGATCTCGTGGCGCAATTCCTTGATGCGATCCTTCTCGATCGCGACAAAGTTCTTCCAGCCCTTGGCGGACAGTTTCGAGACGCGGTTGATCCATTTCGGATCGAGCTCCGAGCCGACATAGTTGCGCAGGAAGTCTTCGCGGGCGACGCCGTGGCTGTCGCCGAGGCGCAGCAGGCGGCCCTCGAACGAGACGAGGCGCTTGTTGATGTCGTAGAGCTGCTCGACCAGCGAATCGATACGGGCCTGGTTCAGCCGCAGCGACTTCACCTCGACGATGATATCGTCCTTGAGCTTCTTGTACTTGCGCTCCTGCGCCGGCGACAGGGTTTCGTTCTGCAGCTGGTTGGCGATGTCCTGCTCCTGCAGGCGGCGCAGCTTCTTGTAGTTGTCGGCGATCTTGTCGAAGGTCTCCACGACCTTCGGCTTCAGCTCGGCCTCGATGGCGGCGAGCGACATCTGGTTCTCGAACTCGTCGTCGTCCATGTCGCCATCGCTGGCGGCTTCGGACGTGCTCTCGCCGGCAGGTGCCGCCGCGGGCGCGGCGCGCGGCGGCGCCGGACGGAACGGGGTCGGCGACGGCGGCGCGGCCGGCGGCGCGGTGACGGAGGCATCGTTCGCGGACACTTCGCCGTCAGCGCCGACGGGGGCTGCGATCAGCGCCGGGTTCATGTTGTTCTTGGCGTCGGGGCCGGCATAGGTGGCTTCGAGATCGATGATGTCGCGGAGGAAGATCTTTCCTTCGTTGAGTTCATCGCGCCAGATGATGATGGCCTGGAAGGTCAGCGGGCTTTCGCAGAGGCCCGCGATCATCGCCTCGCGGCCGGCCTCGATGCGCTTGGCGATGGCGATTTCGCCTTCGCGCGACAACAGCTCGACGGTGCCCATCTCGCGCAGATACATGCGGACGGGATCGTCGGTGCGCTCGCCGGGCTCGGACTTCTTGGTTTCGGTGACGGCCTTCTGGGTGACCTCGACGAGTTCGTTGTCGGGCTCTTCCTCGGCCTCTTCCTTGGTCTCTTCCTCGTCGTTGTCGGCATCATCGGACTCGGACACGTTGATGCCCATGTCGGAGAGCATCGACATGATGTCTTCGATCTGTTCCGGCGAGGTGGTATCAGACGGCAAAACTTCGTTGAGCTGATCGAAGGTCACGAAGCCGCGCTTCTTGGCCTGCTTGATCATCTTCTTGACGGCAGCGTCCGACAGGTCGAGCAACGGCGACGGCGCGTCCGGAGAATCCTTTTCCGGGGCGTCTGCAGCCTTGTCGTCTTTTTCCTTGTCTTTGGTCTGCAGGGTCTTTGCCTTGGTGGCCATTCAATGCTCCTGAAACGCGATCACGCTGGGGGCGTTGCCACCCCGCTTTGAATCTTTTATCCGTTCGACGCGGAAAGGGCGGCGCTTACCTTCGCCACCCCCGAATTAGTCTTAACGGTTTCCGCACTTAAGCCCGAAGAGCGTTAAGCTCCGATTAACCGTGTTTTTGCAGCCAAACCATGGATTTGGCGAGTCTTTTCGCGGTTCTGGCAGCCGCCATCCGCAGCAAATTTTGCTCACGAACTGCGCAGGAAGCGGCCCGATGATTCGCCGAACCCCTCAATCAGGGCCTCGATACCGTCCACCTCGGCGAGCCGTGCCTTGACGTCGCGTAGCCATCCATAATTTGTCTCGCTGGCCTCTTCCCCCAAAGCCAGCTCGGCATCCTTCAGCTCCCTAAGTAAGGAGTGCCACTGGCGATGCAAGGCAACTAGCTGCGTCCAGGTGGAAAGAACATCCTCCCGCGCCGCCCCGGGCTGCGCCGCCCACACGTCCTTGGTCGTAATCGCCCTTTCAACATGCTGTAATTGCTCTGAAAATCCGGCTTTAACCAGATCTGAACGCATTTGCTCGCTTTGCTCGGCCTCGTCGCCATGATGATGCTCATGGGCGAAGGCGGCGATGATGCCGGCACGCAGCCGGTGCATCTCGGGGTGCGCCAGCTCCAGGGCGGCGACTTCCTCGAGCCGGTCGTGCAGCAGCCAGGGGTGGTTGATCAGCGACTGGACGATCAGCGCCTCGCGGCGGGAAATCGCGCTGCGCTGGCCGCGCATGATCGAGGAGGTGGCGAGCTGCGGGCTCATCACCTGGTAGGGCGCGCGGTTGATGGTCTGGCTGCCGGCCGACGCACTGGAGCGGCCACGCGGCTCGCTTCGGCCCGCGGCGCCGGGAGTGAAGGTGCGGCCACCGCCGGGTCTGCCGCCGAAGCCGCCTCCGCCGCCGCGGAAGCCACCGCCGCCGAAGCCGCGGTTGCCGCCGAAACCGCCCTGCGGCGCAAAGGTGCGGTGCAGCCGCTCGGCGAGATCCTGGCGATAGTATTTCTTCACGACGTCGTCGCGGATGCCGTTGGCGAGTTCGTTGATGCGGGCCTCCAGCGCCGCGCGGCGCTCCGGCGTGGCGAAGTCGCCGCCTTCGATAGCGCGGGCCCAGATCAGATCGGACAGGCTGCGCGCCGCTGAGATGACTTCTTCCACGGCAATGCGGCCGCCGGAGCGGGCGAGATCGTCGGGGTCCTGGCCCTCCGGCAGCAGCGCAAAACGGAGACTCTTGCCGGGCTTGAGGTGCGGCAGCGCCATCTCGGCGGCGCGCCACGCCGCCTTCTGGCCGGCCTTGTCGCCGTCGAAACACAGGATCGGCTCGTCGGCCATCTTCCACAACAGCTGCAGCTGATTTTCGGTCAATGCGGTGCCGAGCGGCGCCACGGTGGCGGCAAAGCCGACGCCGACCATGGCGATGACGTCGACATAGCCCTCGACCACCACCAGCACCGCGCCGTTATGGCTCGCGGTGCGCGCGGTCGGGAAATTGTAGAGATTGTCGCCCTTGTGAAACAAAGGGGTTTCCGGCGAATTCAGGTACTTCGCCGAGATGTCCTTTTCCAAAGCACGTCCGCCAAAGGCGATGACACGGCCGCGCAGGTCGGTGATCGGAAACATCACCCGGTCGCGAAAGCGATCATAGGGCACCGGGATATCGTCGCCGCCGACCAGCAGGCCGGCCTCGACCATGTCCGCGACGGGAATGCCGGCGGCGCCGAGATATTCCTTCAGCGCAAAACGCTCAGCCGGCGCGTAGCCGAGGCGGAATTGCAGCTGCACCGACGGCGATATCTGGCGGTCGGCGAGATAGCCGCGGGCCTTGGCGCCATTGCGCGAGGTCAACGTGTCCGCGAAGAATTTTGCGGCGAGGTCCATGACGTCATACAGGGTCTTGCGGCGCTGCTCGTGGCGCGCGGCGTCCGGCGTCGCCGCCGGCAGCGCCACCCCGGCCATCTGCGCCAGCCGTTCCACCGCTTCGGGAAAACTGCAACCGTCGGTCTCCATCAGGAAACTGATGATGTCGCCATGCTTGCCACTGGAGAAATCGTGGTAAAATCCCTTCTCGTCATTGACGAAAAACGACGGCGACTTCTCCTGCTGGAACGGCGACAGCCCCTTCCACTCCCGCCCGGCCTTCTTCAGCTTGACGCGCTTGCTCACGACTTCCGAGACGGGAAGCCGGGCACGCAGATCGTCGAGGAATTGGGGCGTGAAGCGCATGGTGGCGTTATGCATATAGGCGGAACGGCCGCAAAAGCCAGAAATCGCCGGTTTCGCCCCATTATACACAGGGCTTCACACACCGTCATTCCGGGGCGCGATCCGGCGCCGCGAGGCGACGGAACGCGAACCCGGAATCCCGAAGTGATGAACATCTCGGGATTCCGGGTTCGCGCGCGGCTATCGCCGCCCGCGCCGCCGGAATGACGAGCATTCAAATTGCTTGAACTCAGTCGGGTTCCACGCTCTGCTGCGGCATGTTCACGACATTCCGGGGCGGCAACAGCGGTGCGTGGCAGGTGATCGCGATGACGCCGGCCATCGGCGAGCCGCTCCCGCCGGTGCCGTCACTCTCGGTGACGCATAGCGCGGCGATCTCGCTACCGCTGCTGCCGTCACAGACCTCGTGGCGCCTCGCCGGTGTCGCCAGCCATGTGCGCTATGTCGAGCGCACCGAGAAACAGGCGCTGGTCGCCGCACAGGCCGGCCTCGGCCGCCCCGAGGCGACCCATGCGGCGCTGATCCCGATCAAGAAATCCGCGGCATGGTGGGACCTGACCCAGAACGAGCGCCGCCGCATTTTCGAAGACAAGTCGCGCCATATCGCCGACAGCCTGAAATACCTGCCGGCGATCGCGCGGCAGCTCTATCACAGCCGCGACCTTGGCGAGCCCTTCGACTTCCTGACCTGGTTCGAATTCGCGCCGGAGCATGCGGAGCTGTTCGAGGAGCTGGTCGAGCAGTTGCGCGGGACGGAGGAGTGGAACTACGTGGAGCGCGAGGTCGACGTGCGGCTGGTGCGGGAGAAGGTCTGAACGGCGCAAATATCGGCAGCGCGCACCACTTGCGAAACGCTCCATTCGTCATTGCGAGGAGCTCTTGCGACGAAGCAATCCAGCCTTCGCTTGCAGCTTTCTGGATTGCTTCGCTCTGACAAAGTTGGCAAGGCCAACTTTGTCCGAGCTCGCAATGACGGCGTGGCACGCCAACAATTCCGGTCAGTCTGAAGCACAGGCCTGTATCCCCCGATCACATCCGCATTGCATGGCTCCTATCCGGCGACCCGCCCTTCCGTAGGGCGCTCGAATATTCCATATGTTGGAAAATTCCCGCCGCTGAAAGTCTCCATGTCCTCATCACACGAAACGTCCGCCCAGGACGACGGTCCCGGCGGCTGGCTGATTTTTTCATTTGCCGTGGCCTGCGGCGTCACCGTTGCCAATGTCTATTACGCGCAGCCGCTGGTGGGGCCGATCAGCGATTCCTTCGGGATCAGCGTCGCCACCGGCAGCTTCATCGTCACCATGCTGCAGCTCGGCTATGTCGCCGGCCTGCTGTTTCTGGCGCCGCTCGGCGATCTCGTCGAGAACAAGAAGCTGATCCTGCTGACGCTCAGCGCCTTGATCGCCTGCCTGCTGATTTCCACGGCGGCGCCCAATGCCGGCATCTTCATCGCCTCATCGCTGGTGCTCGGCATCTCCGCGGTGGGCACCCAGATGATCATCCCGATGGCCGCGCATCTGGCGCCGGAGCGCCGCCGCGGCCAGGTGGTCGGCACCGTGGTGTCAGGCGCGCTGTTCGGCATCCTGCTGGCGCGGCCGATGTCGACGCTGATCGCCGGCACCTTCGGCTGGCGCGCGGTGTACTGGATGTCGGCGGCGGCGATGTGCGCGGTGCTGGCGCTGATGGCCTATGTCCTGCCGCGACGCCGGCCCGAACACGCGCTGACCTATCCCAGACTGATCCACTCGCTGTGGGAATTGCTGATCACCACGCCGGTGCTGCAGCGGCGCGCCGCCTATCAGGCGCTGTTCTTCGGCGCCTTCAGCCTGTTCTGGACCGCGACGCCGCTGCTGCTGGAGCAGCCGCCGTTCTCGCTCGGACATCTCGCGCTGTCGGCCTTCCTGCTCAGCGGCGCGGCGGGCGCGCTGATCGCGCCATTGGCGGGCCGGCTCGCCGACCGCGGCCACAGCCGTGCGATAACCGGCGTCTCCATCGTCGCGATGGGCTTGAGTTTTGTGCTGACCTGGATCGGCGGCACCGGCTCGCTGGTCGCCATGGTACTGGCGGGGATCGTGCTCGATGCCGGCTCGCAGGCGCATCTGGTCACCGGGCAGCGCTCGATCTTTTCGTTGGCGCCCGAAATCCGCAGCCGGCTCAACGCGCTGTATATGGGCCTGTTCTTCTTCGGCGGCGCGGTGGGTTCGGCCGTCAGCGGCACCGCGGTGTCGCACGGCGGCGCGCCGCTGGTAAGCATGATCGGGCTGGGCTTCGCACTGCTGGCGCTGGCGCTCTATGCGACGGAGTTTTTGGGGAAGCGCGGGCGCGCCTAGTAGTGAATCGTGCCCCGGATGCTGCGCAGCGCGCCGCCTTTGGCGGCGTGGTGCGCTGCTGATCCGGGGCCCATTGTGGCTACGAAAGGATGGGTCCCGCATCTGCGGAGCGGCATAAGAATGCCGCACCGCGTGCGGGACACGAGGCTCGTTACGGCTCCAGAAATCTTCCTGAAACGATCCGCTTCGATTCTTCCACCGGCCGATTGTAAATATACGTCCATGCTTCGCTCACCGTGCCGTCGCCCAGCGTGACCGGCAGCGACTCGCGCAGATACAGCGTCGGCGGTGCGTAGCCGGGGCCGACGCTTTCGTAATCGTCGAGGGTGGCGAGCAGATCGGTGGGCTGGCGCATGCGGTAGAGTTCGCCGAACACGATATCGTCCGCATCGTTCGACAGCAGCAGCCCCGGATAATGCGCCACCATGTAAAGCCGGCCGCGGCACGACGCCTCACCGAGAAACTCGGCACCGGCCGACAGCAGCTTCGACATCGGATGATCGAAGCCGCGCATCAGGGTGCCGTAGACGAACACGCGATCCAGCAGAGCACTCATCGAACGACTACGCCGCCAGGTGCTTGATTTCGTCACTGATGACGAAGAATTTCACCAAATCCATGCGGCCGAAGCTGGTCGTCAGCGCGACATCGGCGGCGTCGCGGCCGGTGCCCATCAGGATTCGTCCGATCCGCGGCTTGTTGTGACGGGCGTCGCACGTGTACCAGCGGCCCGACAGATACACTTCGAACCAGCCGGAAAAGTCCATCACCGAGCCGTCATAGGGAATCCCGATATCGCCCATGTAGCCGGTGCAGTAGCGCGCCGGAATTCCCATGCAGCGGCAGAAGGTCAGCGCCAGATGCGCGTAGTCGCGACAGACGCCATTGCCCTGCTCGTAGACGTCGTGCGCCGACTTCATGGCGTGGGCGTGCTGATAGCCGAATTTGACGTGGTTGTGCACGAAGGCGATGATCGTTTGCACGCGCTGCCAGCCTGGTTCGGTGTGGCCGAACAGCGACCACGCGACGTCGGTGAGCTTGTCGGTCTCGCAGTAGCGGCTCGCCATCAGATACAGCAGGCATTCGTCCGGCAACTCATCGATCGGCAGCTGTTTTGCGGAGGGCACCACGACGTCGGGCAAACCTGAGTCGCGCACCAGGGTGTCGCCGCGAAAGGTGATGCCGCCGGCAGGCGCCACCAGCCGGCCGCAGACATTGCCAAAACTGTCGCGATAGTAGGTGATCGGCACGTTGGGCTCGGTGGTGATGGATTCGGTGCCGACGATGTCGCCATAGCGCGAGGGATGGATGTTCAGCATCGTCACCATCGGCGTCGGCTGCTTGGCCGCGTAGGTGATTTCAAAGCCAACCCTGATTTCCATCGTACTTTACGCCTTTGCGTCTTCGCCGGCTGAGACGACATTGATGCTGACATCCATGCTGAGGAAGGCGTCAGCCGTACCGAGATAGGTGCCGTGCAGCGGGATCGCCTGGCGCGGATCGCGCGCCACCGCGACGCGAATGAGATCGCGGCTGCCGACGATGCCGTTGGTGGGATCGAATTCGATCCAGCCCGCCGCCGGCAGATAGACCTGCACCCAGGCATGGGTCGAGCCGCCGCCGACATAGCCGCGCTCGCGATTGCCATGGATGAACAGATAGCCGGAGACGAAGCGCGCGGCGATGCCGAGCCGGCGCAGCGCCTCGATCATGAACAGCGCGAAATCGCGGCAGGTGCCGGATTTGGTCTGTAGCGTATCGAGCGGATGCTGGGTGCCGTGATCGTGGCGCTTGCGATAGGTGAACTGCTTGCGAATGCCGTGAGTCATGCCGCTGAGAATATTGAACGTCGGCGTCGGGCCTTCCGGATCGAGAAACTCGCGCGCCCAGTACGACAGCTCGCCGTCGGGATCACCATATTGCGGCGTGATGTAATGCTGCAGATCCGGCAGCTCCTCGCCATTGTAGAGGAACGGATAGAAGTAGGCCTTGTCGTCCGGCGTCAACGCGAATTCGTCGGATGGCATGTGCTCGATGGTCGCCGTCGAATTGACGGTCAGCGTGCGCGCACGCTCGTCGAAGGTGGCGATGGCCACACTGTTGCCGAACACGTCGTGGATCCAGCGCAGCGACATCGGCTCCGGCGTAATCTCGAGCTTGCCGGTAAGCATGCGCAGATCGTGGCCATCGCGCGGGCGCAGCATGACGCGGTGTTCGCCAAACGCAACGGGATGTGCGTAGCGGTATTCGGTCTTGTGATGAATCGTCAGCAGGGGCATCGTCAAATCATTCATGTCGTGACTTCATACAGGATACAGGCAAATCTATACCGGTCGCTGCTGATTGACAGGCCGGTGTGCTGCCTCGTTAGGCAATATAGGGGAAAAACGCTTTGGATAGCGTCAGCGACACATCACTACGTCTCGGAGCCGGGGATGTTCCGCCGGTATTGGAACAAAACAGCGCGGGACGCTCGCCGTTCCTGCTGACCTGCGACCACTATGGCCGGTTGATCCCGACCATGCTTGGCGACCTCGGCCTGCCCGAGAGCGAGCTGACCCGGCACATCGCCTGGGACGTCGGCATTGCTGGCGTCGCCGAGCAGATGGCAAGCGCGCTCGACGCGCATCTGGTGGCGCAGCGCTATTCGCGGCTGGTGATCGACTGCAACCGGCCGCCGGACGCCGCCAGCTCGATCCCGCTGATCAGCGACGCCACCACGGTGCCCGGCAATGACGGCCTCGATCGCGCCGCCGCCGAGAGCCGGCGGCAACTGATCTTCGATCCCTATCACCGGCGGATTCGCGAGGTGATCGACAACAGGCTGCGCGATGGCCTGCCGACGGTACTGGTGTCGCTGCACAGCTTTACGCCGGTCTATGCCGGCATCGCCCGCCCCTGGCACATCGGCACGCTGTATCAGCACGACACCCAACTGCCGCCGCTGCTGCTGCAGGGCCTGCGCGCCGAAGTCGACCTCGTGGTCGGCGACAACGAGCCCTATGCGGTGAGCGACGCAACCGACTACACCATCCCCGTCCATGGCGAGAAGCGCGGGCTGATGAACACCGGCATCGAAATCCGTCAGGACCTGGTCGATGATCCCGCCGGCGAGACACAATGGGCCGAGCGTCTGACAAGGGTTTTTCAGGAGATCGAGATCACGCTGAAGACGCAGGGGCTGATTTAGCTACGCTCTCGTGTCCCGGACGATGCATCTCTACCCGTGCGTGGCCACGTAATATGCCGCTGCTGCGAACCCCAGCGCGATCGCCCACAGGAACCACGCCGCCGCCCCTCCGGGACTGATCGTGGATTGCGATGCATTGGCGGGATCGACGTAGACCTTGACGCTGGCGCCGTTGCGATAGGTCGCGCCGAACGAACGCACGGAATCCTTCGAGGTCGGCTTGCTGCTGCTGCTCACGCTCGCATGCGTGCCGGTGTAGGCGATATGGCGGAAATGATAGTTATAGAGCACCTGGATACGGTACATGATCGGACCGCTCCGACCGCTGTCGCTGTCGGCACTCTGATATATTTCAGGTTCGGTCAGCTTGATGGTGCCGGGAACAACGGGCCAGGTCCTGGCCAATGACGATTGCCGGTGCAGCGCCAGCCCGAACAGCGCGATGAAGAATCCGAATGCGCCCAGGGCGACCACGAGCGGCGACAGTTTTGGATCGGCCAGATGCGTGCCGACAAGGTCGGCGATGCGCTTTACGCCGATCGCGCCGCCGAACACCACCACCAGCATGATCACGGCGGCGATGGCGAGGCAGCCGCCGGTGCCCTTCGGCATGTCGCGCTCCAGCACGGCATCCCGCGGATGCCGCGGATTGTAGAAGACCGTCACCGCGGTGCCGACCGGATAGCGCGCGATGGTCTCCGCCACCTGGAAATCGCCGCGGTTCTCGCCGATCTCGACGCGGTTGTTGGTGAGCTTCTGTCCGCTCACGGTGTATTCGTAAACGATGTTGGCGAAGTTGCGCTGCTCGACGCCCTGGCGATCGTCCCTGGTATCGTCGATCACCTTGACGTCGCGCACTTCCGACGTCGACACCACGACCTTGCCGGGTGTCGAAGGCCAGTCGCTGGCGGCACGGACCTGGAGATATTTGTACCCGGCGGCAATGAGAATAACGCCGAATGGCGCCAGCGCCATCGCATAGACGTACCACGGCAAATCCGGCAAGGCGCAACCTCATGGGAGACCGGCGCCGGTTGACGCCATGAAGCTTGGACGCCGCAACGGACGGGATGGTTCAATCGCTTCGATCAGCGCGCCCGCGTCAGCGCCAGCCAGACGCCGCCGCCGATCATGAAGCCGCCGGAGACGCGCGACAGCAGCCGCGTTCGCCGCACCGAAAAGAATTTTCGCGCCCGCCCCGCCAGCAGCGCGTAGATCGCGTCGGTCAATCCCGCGGTCGCCATGAAGGTGATGCCGAGCAAGGCCACCTGCGAGACGTGATCCTTTTCCATGTCGACGAATTGCGGAATGAAGGCACCGAAGAACACCAGCACCTTCGGATTGCTGAGCAGCACCAGCAAGCCCTGCAGGAAAAACCCGCCGCGCGGCGGTGGCGGTGCATCCGCAGTGACGCTTTCGGCCGGCGCGCGGATCAGCTTGATGCCGAGCCAGACCAGATAGGCCGCACCGGCAAAGCGCACCCAGTCGAACCAGTAGCCCATCGTTGCCATCAGCGATGTCAGACCCACCGCGACGATGCCGATCACGATGCCAAGGCCGACCTGCGCGCCGGCGACGTTGATCAGCGCAGCGCGGGTGCCGTGGCGCAACCCGTTGGCGACGATCAGGGTCACCATCGGTCCCGGCAGCAGCGCCAGCACGATGCAGGCAACAACGAAGGCAAAATAGACCTGAAGCGACATAACCAACCTCGCGGATACGAAAGACGGTCTTCGATTATGCACGTTCGCCCCGGCAGCGAAAGCATGGCTCTCCAGCCTCGATCTCCTCTTGACATGCAACCATTTGGTTGCCTATTATCCCTGCCATGGATGAAGTCTTCAAAGCACTGGCCGACGCATCGCGACGCGCTTTGCTGGACAGGCTTCATGCCAGAAACGGACAGACGCTGAACGAACTCTGCGACGGCCTCGACATGTCGCGCCAGGCCGTGACCAAGCATCTTGGGATTCTGGAGGCGGCTAGTCTCGTCACCACGCTGAAGCATGGCCGCGAGAAGCTGCACTACCTCAACCCAGTGCCGATCCACGAGATCGGCGAACGATGGATCAGGAAATTCGACCGCGCGAAATTGGTCGCGCTCGGCGAATTAAAACGTCAACTGGAGAAGCGTGATGAGTAAGCCAGAATTCGTCTACACGACCTTTATCAAGACCACGCCGGAAAAGCTCTGGCACGCACTGACAGACAAGGAATTCACACAAACCTACTGGTACGATTGCAGCCTGACGTCGGACTGGAAGGTCGGTTCTCGCATGCATATGGACAAGGGCGGCAAGGTGATGAACGAGTGCGTCATTCTCGAATCCGATCCGCCGCGCAGATTATCCTACAGCTGGCTTTCGGTTTTCGATGAGGAGATGAAGAAGGAACGTCCCTCGCGCGTGACGTTCGTGCTCGAACCGAGCAGCGGCGCCGTCAAGCTCACCGTCACGCACGAGGGTTTCGCCGAAGGCAGCAAGACGTTCCCCAGCATTTCCGGCGGATGGCCGATGGTCCTGTCCAGTCTCAAGAGCATTCTTGAAACCGGCAAGCCGCTGATTTTCGATAAGGCGTGCGACGCAGAGGCATAAGAGCACATCATGGACGTCGGCAAGTTCAAACCCGCGATCGTCTACACGATCTACATCGCGTCCACACCCGAAAGGGTGTGGCAGGCGCTGATCTCGGCGGAGTTCACCAAAAAATACTTCTCGGGTTTTGCCGTCGAGCTTGAGCCGAAGGTCGGCGGACGTTTTGTCGTCCGCGCGCCCGATGGCTCGGACCACATCACCGGCGAAGTGATCGAGCACGATCCGCCGCGCAGGTTGACGATCACGTGGAACGTCAACTGGCCTGGTCTGGTCGAGCAGCTCGGCCCGACGCTGGTGACCTATGAAATCGAGCAGGCCGGCGATGCCGTTCGTCTGACATTGATTCAGGCCCATGACCGCCCCATCGATGACGACATCCTGTCGGGCGGGCGGCAAGGCTGGCCGGCGATCCTGTCGAGCCTGAAAAGCCTGCTGGAGACCGGAGCTCCGTTAACGATCAAGATGGAGCCGCCGTTGCGCATGCTGGCGGCGCTGAGGGCGCTTGGGATCAAGACGCCGATGTGACAGCCTGCGCGGTCGTCATTGCGAGCCAACGGGTCGGCGCGGAGCGCCGCCCGATGACAGACTCCGCGAAGCAATCCAGTTGCCTTTTTGAAGATACTGGATTGCTTCGTCGCTACGCTCCTCGCAATGACGTTGTGCCCTACCCCAGCGCCCGCAACTCCCGCCGCAGCACCTTGCCGGTGGCGGTCATCGGCAGCGTCTCAGCGAACTGCACATGGCGCGGATATTCGTGGGCGGCGAGCTGCACCTTGACGAAATCCTGGATTTCGCGGGCCAGCGCATCGCTCGGTGTAAAGCCTGGACGCAGCACGATCCAGGCCTTGATGGCTTCGGTGCGGATCGGGTCGGGGATGCCAACCACCGCGGCGTTGGCCACCGCGGGATGCTTGAGCAGCGTGTGCTCGATCTCCGAGGGACCGATGCGATAGCCGGCGGAGGTAATGACGTCATCCTCGCGGCTGACATACCAGAAATAGCCATCGTTATCCTGGATGCCGAGATCGCCGGTGAGCAGAAATTCGCCGGCGTATTTCTTCGCTGTCCCTTCAGGGTTCTTCCAGTATTCAAGCATGGTGCAGGGATTGGGCTGCCTGATACCGACGATGCCGCGCTCACCGCGCGGCAATTCCTCGCCGCTTTCGTTGACGATGCGCACATCAAAGCCCGGCGTCGGCCGGCCCATCGAGCCCGGTCGGATCGGGAACAGGTTGGCGTTGTTGCCGACAACCAGATTGCACTCGGTCTGGCCGTAGATCTCGTGGGCGTCGATGCCGAAGGTGGCGCGGACCCAGCCGAGCAGTTCGGCGCCGAGGGATTCGCCGCCGGTCAGCATGCTGCGCAGCTTGACGCCGGGATGCTTGACGTCGGCCTGCCGCATCAGCTTCAGCGCGGTCGGCGGCAGGAACACATTGCGCACGCCGTGATCGGCCATCAGCTGCATCGCCGCCTGCGGCTCGAATTTCCTGGCGCGATGCCCGACGACGGGCACGCCATGATACCAGGCCGGGAACAGCGCATCGAACAGCCCGCCGATCCAGGCCCAGTCCGCCGGCGTCCAGTAGACGTCTCCGGGCTTCGGAAAGAAATCATGCACCATCTCCACATTGGGGAGATGGCCGAGCAGCACGCGATGGGCGTGCAGCGCGCCTTTGGGGTTCCCCGTCGTGCCCGAGGTGTAGATGATGATGGCGGGGTCGTCGCAGGACGTATCGACGGTCGCAAAGTCCTCGGATGCCGCCTCGATCGCCGGCCAGAACGGTTTGGCGCCGGCGTGCGGCGCACTGTCGATGACGTAGATATCCTGTAAATGAGGCAGCCGCTCGCGGATTTTCGACAACTTGTCCCAGCCGCTCGTGTCGGTGACGACGGCCTTGGCGCCGGAATTGGCGAGGCGAAATTCCAGCGCGTCATCGCCGAACAGCGTGAACAGCGGCACCGAGACCAAACCCGAACGGAACGCGGCGAGATGCACGATCGGCAATTCCACCGACTGCGACAGGAACACCGCAACGCGGTCGCCGCGCTGCAGGCCATCCGCCTTCAGCACATTGGCGAAGCTGCGCGAGAAGGCCTGCATCTCGTCGAAGGAGAAACGATGCGTGGCGCCGTCCTCATCGACGTAGATCAGTGCCAGACGATTGCTGCCATCGGCATGGCGATCACAGGCCGCGGTGGCGATGTTGAAGCGCGCCGGGACGTCCCAGCGAAAATCGCGCGTGAGCTGATCGTAATCGGAGGTTTTAACGAGCATGACAGGCGGCTCCCTGCGACCGTCTTCACCTCTTCTCGGTTAACCATGGAAGAGGTTGAACGGCCACAGCACCCTTCTTAGACGATGCCGGCTGCTTACCAAAGTCCCTTGAATTTCCTGACACGGCATGGTCTCAAGCGGGATATTTGCAGCCTGGCGTTTTTCGCGCCCGGCAAAGCTCCAACCCGGCAGAATTCAGCGATGGCCCGCAGGTTTTCCGCAGCCTACCAGACGGAGCCGGTGTCCAGCCTGGCACTGTGGGCGCGGCGGCTGGCGGTGTTCGCCGCGATCGCCGCGGTGGTCTCGATCATGATCGTGCGGTTCGGGTTCCTGGAGGTAAAACCGGCGCTGATGACGTTTTTCGGCGCGCTCGGTTTTGCCGGGCTGTCGATCCTGGTGGCGCTGTGCGGCTTCGCCGCGATCTGGCGCAACGGCTCGCGCGGCATGAGCCGGATCCTGCTGGCGCTGGCGCTGGACGTGGTTATTTTGGCCTACCCCGCTTATCTCGCTTTGCAGTACCGCAAGCTGCCGCCGATCCACGACATCACCACCGATCCGATCGACCCGCCGCGCTTCGAGGCCCTGGCGCGGCTGCGCACCGGCGACGACGCCAACACCGCGGTCTATGCCGGCCTCTATTCCGCCGAATTGCAGCGCGCCGCCTATCCGGACATCGAGCCGGTCGACCTCGACGTGCCCGTGCAGCGTGCCTATGAGGTGGCGCTGGCTGTCGTCACCAAGCGCAAATGGCTGGTGATCGACGAGCGCGCGCCGCAGCCGCCGCGCCGGATCGGCCGCATCGAGGCGGTGGCACGGACCCCGATCATGGGGTTTCGCGAGGACGTCTCGATTCGCGTGACGCCGGACGGCGAGGGATCGCGGGTCGATATCCGCTCCTCATCCCGTTATTTCGAAGGCGACCTCGGCAGCAACGCCGCGCGCATAACCAAGCTGATCGACGACATCAACACCGCCGTCGACAACGCGCCGGCGCCGAAGAAGGTCGTGGCGCCGGCGAAGGCGGTAGCGAAGGGTGTGAAGAAGTAAGCGGCGCGGAGCCCCCTCGGCCGTCATTGCGAGGAGCCCTTGCGACGAAGCAATCCAGTTCTTCGCTTGTAGCTTCTGGATTGCTTCGCTCAGCGAAAATCGCCAAGAGGCGAATTTCGCGGGCTCGCAATGACGTTCGAGAGGTTCGCGTTCCCGACAGCCCTCAGGCCGCCATCCGATAGCTGCCTGATATCACCGGATCGCCATCGGTCGCCACGATCCCGCGGGCAACGAGATCTTCCAGATGCGCCAGCACGGAATAGCCGGCGGCGCCCGTCAACCTCGGATCGATGCCGATATAGATCGCGCGCACCAGAGTCGGGATGTCGGCTGCGCCCTTGGCGAGGCGATGCAGGATCGAGGCTTCGCGGGCCTGGCGATGGCGGATCAGGAAGCGCACAAACCTTTGCGCATCGGGAATCTCAGGGCCGTGGCCGGAGAAATACAGGTCCTCGTCGCGCGCCGCGAGCTTCTCCAATGAGGCCATGTAGTCGATCATCGAGCCGTCCGGCGGCGCTACGATCGAGGTCGACCAGCCCATGACATGATCGCCGACGAACAGGAACTTACGTTCCGGCCATGCGAACGCCATGTGGTTGGCGGTGTGGCCCGGCGTCGCCACCGCTTGCAGCGCCCAGCCGTCGCCTTCAATCACATCGCCATCACGCACGGTGACGTCGGGCCTGAAATCGCGATCAGCCCCGGACTCGGAAGAGCCTTTTTCGCTCTCGTAGCGCGGCCGGGAAGCGCGGTGCACGCCCTCGGCATAGACCGTGGCTGACGTGGCGGCCTTGAGGCGCGCGGTGTTCGGCGAATGATCGCTGTGGGTGTGGGTGACGATGATGTGAGTGACGGTCTCGCCCTTCACCGCGTCGAGCAACGCCTGCGCATGGGCCTCGTTGCTGGGGCCGGGATCGATGATCGCGACCTTGCCGGTGCCTATGATGTAGCTGTTGGTGCCGGTGAAGGTGAACGGCGACGGGTTATCGCAGAGAATGCGCCGCACGCCGGGGCGGACCTGGTCGACGACGCCAGGCTTGAGCGGAAAGTCACGGTTGAACGGGATGTCGTCGTTGTCGCTCATGGTCGGTCCTTCCCAGTCTGTTCTCAGCGTTTGATGACTAGCAACCCCCGGCGGGAAATCAAACAGCGGCAACTCGCTGCAGCCATGCACCTGTGGTGGTCAGCTCTCCTTTTTCTCCCGACACAACACACTCGTCATTCCGGGGCGGTGCCGGCGCCGGCAGGCGACGGAACCGAACCCGGAATCTCGACATGGGAGTCACCGAGCTTGAAGCCATCCCGGGATTCCGGGTTCACGTCCGGCGAGAGCCGGCCGTGCCCCGGAATGACGAGTATGTGCGAACGAAAAATGCCCGGCGCGAGGCCGGGCATGTCGAAACGTTGAAAGTGAGAGCCGCCTAACCGAACGCCTGGATGCCGGTGATGGCGCGGCCGAGGATCAGGGCGTGAACGTCGTGGGTGCCCTCGTAGGTGTTGACGGTTTCGAGGTTCTGGGCGTGGCGCATCACGTGGTATTCGATCTGGATGCCGTTGCCGCCGTGCATGTCGCGGGCGACGCGGGCGATATCCAGGGCCTTGCCGCAATTGTTGCGCTTGACGATCGAGATCATTTCCGGCGCCATCTTGCCTTCGTCCATCAGACGGCCAACGCGCAGCGAGCCCTGCAGGCCCAGCGCGATTTCGGTCTGCATGTCGGCGAGCTTCTTCTGTACCAGCTGCGTCGCCGCCAGCGGGCGGTTGAACTGCTTGCGGTCCAGCGTGTACTGCCGGGCACGCGCCATGCAGTCTTCCGCCGCGCCCAGCACGCCCCAGGAGATGCCGTAGCGGGCGCGGTTGAGACAGCCGAACGGCCCCTTCAGGCCGGAGACATTGGGCAGCAGCGCGCTTTCCGGCACCACCACGCCATCCATCACGATCTCGCCAGTGATCGAGGCGCGTAGCGAAAGCTTGCCGCCGATCTTCGGCGCGGACAGGCCTTTCATGCCCTTCTCGAGGATGAAGCCGCGGATCTGGTTGTTATGTTCGGCGGACTTCGCCCACACGACGAACACGTCGGCGATCGGCGCATTGGAGATCCACATCTTCGAACCGGTGATGCGGTAGCCGTCGGATACCTTCTCGGCACGGGTCTTCATGCCGCCGGGATCGGAGCCCGCATCGGGCTCGGTGAGGCCGAAGCAGCCGACCCACTCGCCGGAGGCGAGCTTGGGCAGGTATTTCTTGCGCTGGTTCTCGTCGCCATAGGCGTAGATCGGATACATCACCAGCGACGACTGCACGGAGTTCATCGAGCGATAGCCGGAATCGACGCGCTCGATCTCGCGGGCCACCAGGCCGTAGGCGACGTAGCTGGCATTGGCGCAGCCATAGTCCTCGGGCAGCGTGATGCCGATCAGGCCGAGCTCGCCCATCTCGTTGAAGATCTCGCGGTCGGTGTGCTCATTGAGATAGGCGTTGGTGACGCGCGGCAGCAGCTTGTCCTGCGCGTAGGCGCGCGCGGTGTCGCGGATCATGCGCTCGTCTTCGGTGAGCTGATCGTCGAGCAGGAACGCATCGTCCCACTGGAAATTCACCGGGGCCGGCTTGTCCTTGGTCTGGGGGCGGACGCTCATCGAAATCCCTTTCACATCATGCTGCCGGCGCTTGCGCCAGAACAGTTAGTTTAAATCTTTGACGTATCGCCATCAAGCTGTTCGTTGCACGCGATCTCGATGCCGAAGCCGGACAATCCCTTGTAGTCGTGCGTCGAGGAGGTCAGATGCCGGATTGAAGTGACGCCGAGATCGCGCAGGATCTGCGCACCGACACCAATTTCGCGCCACTGCCGGTTGCGGTCCGCTTCCGCCGATTTCGGCGCATCGAACGGCTCCACCGGAACGCCGGCGGCGCCATCGCGCAGATAGATGAGAACGCCGCTGCCGGCCTTCTTGAAATGCTCGAGCACGCTCTGCATGTTCTTCGGGCCGAAAAAGATGTCCTTGACGATGTTCGGTTTGTGGAACCGGGTCAGCACGTTCTTGCCGTCGCCGACATTGCCATAGACAAAGGCGACGTGGTGGATCGGATCGAACGGCGAGCGGTAGGAATAACCCTGCAGCGGGCCGATCGGGCTTTCGGTGATGAAGCTCGACACCCGCTCGATGAGTTTTTCACGGGCCTGGCGATAGGCGATCATGTCGGCAATGGTGACGTGCTTGAGCTTGTGCTTGGCCGCGAAGTAGACGACCTGCTCGCCCTTCATCACGCTGCCGTCGTCATTCATCAGCTCGCTGATGACGCCGACCGGCGCCAGATTGGAGAGCTTGCAGAGATCGACCGCGGCTTCGGTATGGCCGGAGCGCATCAAGACGCCGCCTTCCCTGGCGATCAGCGGGAAGATGTGGCCGGGCCGCGCAAAGTCATTCGCGCCGGCATTGGGATTGGCCAGCGCGCGGCAGCACGAGGCGCGTTCGTCCGCCGAAATGCCGGTGCCGCCGTCGGGCTTGTAATCGATCGACACCGTGAAGGCGGTGGTGTGATTGGAATCGTTGTTGGTCACCATCGGATCGAGCCGGAAGCGGCGCGCATCCTCACTGGTGATCGGCGCGCAGACGATGCCGGAGGTGTGTCGTATGATGAACGCCATCTTTTCAGAGGTACAGAACGACGCTGCGACAATGAGGTCACCCTCGCCCTCGCGATCGTCGTCATCGGTAACCACGACGATTTCGCCATTGGCAAAAGCTTGCAGGACTTCGGGGATCGGATGGGCCATGGCGCACACTCTGGGGACAGATGAGGACCATATGGCGTAGAGCGGGAGGCGGCGCAACCCGCTGGGGCGAATGGGCGCCCTGCCCTCGTTCGCCATGCGGAATTGGCGGCTGGATTCGTCGCCAATTGGTGCCGCATCCGGCCAAAACAGCCGGGGGATCACCGGCGTCGCGTTATCTCACAAGGTGACGATATCGGCGCCTTCGATCGCATAGCGCGCATAGCGGAAATCGCGGATGCCGATCAATCCGTCGGTGGTCCAGTCCAGAAGGACGAAATAGCTGGGTTGGCCTGAGGGGGCGCCGGGATCAGAGACGAGCGCCGCGGCGCGGCCATCCACCATGCCCGGCACCAGCCGCCAATCCTGCAGCTTGCCGTAATTGCCGAAATATTTCGAAACTTCGGCGCGCCCCGCCACCTTGTGCCGCGCCACCAGATCGAGCCGGACCTCTTCGGCCAGCATCGCCCTGACGGCATCGACATCGCGGGCATTGAAGCGATCGACATAGGCCGTCAGCAGCACGCGTTCGGCTTCGGTGAGGACCGGTATTGGGGCATCGTCGGGCTCGCGCGCCAGTTCACGCAGCCTTGCGCGGCCACGATGCAGCGTGGCCTTCACGGCGGGGATGGTCGCGTTCATCACCCCGCCGACGTCCTCGAGCGAGTATCCGAGTACATCCATCAGAATGACGCTGGAGCGCTGCCCGACCGGCAGCCGCATGAAGGTGCGCAGGCCGGTGGCGGCGATCTCATAGTCTGGCGTCGTCGCGGTGAGATCGGCCACCATATCCGGGTCCTCGTCGGAATGGATCAGCGCCTGCCGGGCGCGGCGGCGCAGGAAATCCAGCGCGGCGTTATGGGCAATGCGAAACAGCCAGCCCTCGGGCTGAAGGATCGGCCCCGCCGCGGCAAACGCCTCCAGCGCCTTGATCACCGCATCCTGCACGACGTCTTCGCCGTCGATCACCGAGCCGGTCATACGGGCGCAGTAGCGATGCAGCTTCGGCCGGAGGGCGCCGAGCAAGCGTTCAAACGCCTCCTGGCTGATGGCCGCTTGCGCCGCAGATCCGTTCATCGCTCACCCAGCATGCGGTAGTTGCCGACGACGATTGCCTCAGCTGCCTGCGGCGGCTCGACGCAACGCTCCCTGACGCCGCTCTGGAACGACTTGAACGCGTCGAGCTGCGGCAACGGACTGGTGCCGTCCCCGGTCTCGACGAAGTGAAAGAAGCTGCCATCGCCCAGTGTCAGCACCATGTAGCGAACGCCCTCCGGGGATTTTTCCTGCAACTCGGCGAACACGCCCTCGATCAGCCGGCGGTTCTGCTCGGTGGCATCGGGTCTGGTCTTGTAGCGTATCAGGGTTCGCTTCATTTGCCTGCTCCGGTTTGGCCCCCCGGTCCGTCCGGACCGGCCGTCTATCGTGAAGACGACGCAGCCCGGGCAAAGGATTCGCCGAAAAAGAATCTTTTTTCGGGAATCCTTTTGGCTGCTCCCGTTCGTCCTTGGGAGGCAACTGGCAGATCTGCCGCAACCGGGACGAGGAACATGAAACCACACGATGAAAAGACAACCAAAGGCTGGGTACTGGCGCTGGCGTCCGTCGCCGCTTTCATGGCCGCGCTGGACTCGCTGGTGGTCACCACCGCGCTCGGCACCATCCGCCGCGATCTCGGCGCCTCGATCGAGCTGCTGCAATGGACCGTCAACGCCTACAATCTCAGTTTCGCGGTGCTGCTGCTGACCGGTGCCGCGCTTGGCGACCGGTTCGGCCGCCGCCGCCTGTTTGCCGCCGGCCTCGGCCTGTTCGTTGCGGCATCGATCGTCTGCGCCGTCGCCGGCAATATTGGCTGGCTGATTGCCGGACGCGCACTGCAAGGCGCCGGGTCGGCTCTGCTGATGCCGCTGGCGATGGCGTTGCTCGGCGCCGCATTTCCGCGCGAGGAGCGTGCCAGGGCGCTGGGAATCTTCGGCGGTATTACCGGGCTGGCGCTGATCGTCGGGCCTGTGGTGGGCGGCGCGATCGCCGAGGGCCTCGCATGGCAATGGATCTTCTGGATCAACGTGCCGATCGGCCTCGTGGCGATCCCGCTGGTGCTGTGGCAGATCCCGGAGAGCCGCGGCCCCAATGCCGCACTCGATATCGGCGGCCTTGCCTTCATCGGCGGGGCGGCTTTTGCCATCGTGTGGGGATTGATGCGCGGCAATAGCGGCGGCTGGAGCAGCGCCGAAGTCGAGGTAGCGCTGGCGGCAGGTCTGCTGCTGGCGGTCGGCTTCGTCGCTTTCGAGTTCCGTGCGGCTCAACCGATGTTGCCGATGCGGTTCTTCCGGATCCGCGCTTTCGCTGCGGGCATCGGCGCCAGCCTGCTGTTCTACGCCGCCATGTATGGCGTCCTGTTCTTCGTGGTGCAGTTCTTCCAGACCGCGCAGGGCTTCGGTGCGCTCGGCGCCGGCCTGCGCATCTTGCCGTGGACGGCAACGTTGTTCGTATTTGCGCCGCTCGGCGGCCGTCTGGTGAACAGGCTGGGAGAACGCACGCTCGTTGTCGGCGGTCTGCTGCTCCAGGCGATGGGCATGGGATGGATCGCGCTCGTCGCCACGCCGGATGCGGCCTATACGTCCCTGGTGGCGCCGATGATCGTTGCCGGCGCCGGCGTTTCCCTGGCGATGCCCGCGGCACAGAATGCCGTGATCAATGCCGTTGCGGTTTCCGAAATCGGCAAGGCGTCCGGCGCCTTCAACATGTTCCGCTTCCTCGGCGGCGCGTTCGGTATCGCCGCCCTGGTCGCGGTGTTCGACCGCGCCGGCAACCTTGATACACCGCAGGCGTTCAGCTCCGGATTTGGCGCCGCCGTCAGCATTGCCGCGGTTTTGTCGGCGATGGGTGCATTCGCCGGACTGGCACTGCCCGCCCGCCACGCTGCCGCCCGCACAACCGCCGGTGCCGAGGCATAGAGATGGCTATGGCAGCACTTCGCGGCGCTCGGCGAGCTGCGTGTCCATCTCGGCGCGCTTGTCATCCAGCAGGCCCTGATCGGCAGCGTCGATCACCTCGTAGAGCGTATGGGCATCGCTGAGCCGCGTCACGGTAACGTAGTCCGCGCCGGCGGCGTAGATGTCAGGGACGTCGCTCAGCAAATCGGCGGTCGAGATGATCTTCGCGGTCGGATTGATCGAGCGGACGTGGCGCACCAGCTTTTCGTTGTTGGCGCCCTTCAGGAGCGAGTCGGGCACGCTGAGGATGATGATCTCGGCCTTGCCGACGCCGGCATGGGTGAGCGTATCGACATTGCTGATGTCGCCGTAGATCACGTGCTGGCCACGCTCGACGAGGGTGCGGAAGACGTTGGGATTGAAGTCGACCACGCTGATCTGGTCGAGCAGTGACTGGTTCTGACGCTCGATCTCGCTGAGCAGCGCGCTGGCGGCGCGGAAGAAACCGAGGATAACGATGCGGCGGGCGTCGCCATGGCCGGCGGCGTGCCCGGCCTGTTCCTGGCCGTGGTCGAGGTCGCGAATCCCGATCCGCTTCAAGGGGCCGATCAGCAGCCGCGTGATCTGGTCGCTGCGCACCATCGCGAAAGTGGAGAGCACCGCGAGCAGGACGAAGGCAAAGGACGCAGCGCTCGAGGTCTGGGTCTTGATATGGCCGGCGGCGATGCCGGTCTGGATGATCACCAGCGAAAACTCGCTGATCTGCGCCAGGTTCAGCGCCGGCAGCAGGCTGGCGCGCAGGCCCTGCTTCATCAGATACAGCGGCGTGAAAGTGGTCAGCACCCGGCTGACGACGGTGAAGGCGGCGATGATCAATGCCAGGCCGATCACCGACAGGTTGGGAATCGGGATCGTCATGCCCAGCGCGACGAAGAACAGCGTGATGAAGAAATCCCGCAGCGTCGTCACCTTGGCGGTGACGTCGAGCGCATAGGGGAAGGTGGAGAGCGACACGCCGGCCACCAGCGAGCCCATCTCGCGCGACAGATGCAACCGCTCGGCGATCTCCCCGATCAGGAAGCACCACGCCAGCGCGCCGAGCAGCACCAGCTCCGGCCGCCGCGCGATCTGGTGAAACAGATGCGGCAGCACGTAGCGGCTCAGCACCAAAGCGGTAGCGACCAGCACGCCGACCCGGGCCATCGACAGCACGATGACGCTGACCTGCAGATCGGCGAGGCTCGGCTGCACCGCCAGGAACAGGATCGCAAAGATGTCCTGCAGCACCAGGACGCCCAGCGTGATGCGGCCGGGCAGCGTGTCGAGCTCGCGCTTCTCGTACAGCACCTTGACGATGACCACGGTGGAGGACAGCGCGCAGGCGATGCACAGATACAGCGCGTCGAAACCGCCATCGCCGAGCGGCAGGCCGATGGCCATGAAGAACAGCGCGCCGAGCACACAGCCCCCGATCAACTGCCCGCCGGCGGCGAACAGGATGACGCGGCCGGCGCGGACGATCTTCTTCAGATCGATCTCCAGCCCGATCATGAACAGCATGAAGATCAGGCCGAGTTCGGAGATGGTGCTGATCGACTCCTCGGACTTGACCAAGCCGATGCCGAAGGGCCCAATGATGAAGCCGGCGATCAAATAGGCCAGAATCAGCGGCTGCCGGAAGAAATGCGCGGCCAGCCCGATGCCCCACGCAAACAGGATGCACAGCGTGATATCGCGAATAAGATCGTGCATGCTCCAGCCAGCGAGAGGTGTCGACGCGGCGGCACTCTAAAGGTGGAGACTGCGGGGGCAAAGCGGTAAAATCGAAGCGATCGAGAAGCGGGGCGGTCCAACGAGGCAACCCTCATCAGACTATGCGCCCTTGCTGCCTACGGGCCTGCCCGCGGCGGCCACCGCCGTGATGACCCGCGAGGGCCGGACGCTCGCCACTTACGGCCTCGCCGCAACGCTCACATTCGATCAAGGAAGATCGACGATCTCGACCCAGTTCGGGTTCTTGCCCACCGGATATTCCTTTAGTTTGGTCAGCTTGCCGGTCGCCTTGTCGATGGCGTAGCTGGTCATGCTGTTGGAGAGCTGACCGACCGACAGCAGATAGCGGCCGGAAGCATCGATGCTGAAGCCGCGCGGCTGCTTTTCCGTCGGATAAGAATCGATCGGAGTGAGCCCCCCGGTTTTCTCGTCGATGCGAAACGCCGCCAGCGTGCTGGTGGTGCGCTCGGAGGCGTAGAGAAATTTGCCATCCGGCGTGAGGTGGATATCCGCCGCCCACGGCTTGCCATCGAATCCCTTCGGCAGCGCGGACGCGACCTGGATCTCCTTCTTCAGCGTGCCGGTCGCGGCATCCCACGGGAAGACGTAGATCGCCGCATCGAGTTCGTCGAGCAGATAGACGAACTGCTTGTCCGGCGAAAACACCAGATGGCGCGGACCGCCCTTGGCCTTGACGCTGACGGTCGGCGGATCGTTCGGCGACAGCGTACCCGTCTTGGCGTCGAACTTCTGCTGATAGATGACGTCGCCGCCGAGACTGGTGTGCAGCACATAGCGGTTGGTGGGATCGAAGATGATACAATGCGCATTCGGTTCGGTAGCGATGACCTGCTGCGCCGGCGCGATGACGCCATTGGGCCCGATCGGATTGACCGCGACCTTGTTGCCGCCATAGGACGCGCTGAGCAGAAATCGCCCGCTGCGATCGATCGCCAGATAGGCCATCGAATCCGCCAGCGGGCCGGGCCCGACCAGCTTGAGCTTTCCGGACTGTGCGTCGATCTCGAAAGTGACCGCCGAATACGGTTCGTTGCGCAGGCCGACGTAAAGGCGATGTTTCTCCGGGCTGACCACCAGCGGCAGCGAGCCGCCCGGCTTGGCGGGACCCGGCACCGCCATGGTTTCCACCGGCGCCAGATCGCCATTCGCTTTCAGTTCGAGAACGGAGACATCCTGGCTATCGGCATTGCCGACATAGACGAAGGTGGCGGCATTGCCCGATGACATGAAAAATCCTGTTGCTGCCCATAGGGCCGTGATGAACGATATTGGATTCAGGGCCTCGTGCGCTCGCATGGTGCCTCCCTATGATGATTCCAGGATTTTCCTTTTTATGAAGAGATGATGATCCGGCCGCCAAAATAGCGCAAGCTGCACTGCGGCAATCAGAATGATCCTGCGACTGTGACGCGGATCGCCAGCGGCTCGACCGGATGCAGCACCCGGTCCATCACGCCGGTCTGGCACACCGCGCTTGGCACTGTAGGCGCCCCCGACGCCGGGAAGCACATGGCGAACAACGAATCCGTTTTCAGCAGCGATCCATAAGCATAGGTGATCTGGTCGGATTGGCTGTCGAGCAGGTTGAAACCATCGAGCTGAATGCGCCAGCCATTGGCGAAGCGATAGCCGAACTGGCCGTTCAGCAAGCCGGTGGCCGGCGAGACGAAGGCACCGTCTTCGGTGAGCGGCCGCGGCCCGAAATAGCGATAGCGCAACGCGCCAAACCATCCGGTGGCTTCGCCAAGCCGGACCCCCGCGGTGGCGATCATGTTCGGCGCGCCGGGAATGAAATTGCCGGGCGCATTGCCGATCTGCGAGGCGGGATAGCCGGCCAGCGATGCATAGGTTGCCGCCTGCTCCGAGTCGTCGCCGCGAAAGCGCGCACGGGTCACCGCGATGTCGCCCTCAAGGCTGAGCCAAGAGAACGGGCGATAATCATTGGTCCATTCGATGCCGATGCGGCGGCTGGGGCGGCTGGCTTCGGTATCGCCGGCATCGCCAACGAACAAAATCTCCGAGGCGGAATCCAGCATGAAGAAGGCGAGCGAACTGGTCAGGCCGGGAATGATTTTCGTGCGCAAACCAACTTCGGCGCCTTTCGTCTTCACCAGAAAGGGCGAGCGCTCCACCGCCGAACCATCGAGTGGCGATTCCATGATGGTGACGCCGCGGGCGTCATTGCTGTGAAAGCCCTCGCCGGCATTGAGGAAGAACTCTGTCTTCGCAAACGGGCCAAGCACGAGGCCGAATTTCGGACTGCCAATAAACGCATTGGCGGTACCGGAATTGGCCGGCGCAAAATATGACAGCACTGAAGTGTCATAATAGTCGCCGCGCCAGCCGATGCTGCTGCGCAGCCAGTCGGTCCAGAACAGCGTATTCTGCACGAAGACGCCGACGCTGCCTTCCTTCACCGCGTCGCTACGGACAGGCGACAGGAATTGACGCCGCACGGTATTGCTCAGATCGAGCCGGATGTCGTCGTAGCGAGTTTGCACACCGACCTCGGTTTGCATCGGCAGGCCGGCAAACTGGCTGTTGAAGGTGTGCGAGCCGCTGAGGCCGCCGAGCACGCGATCGTCGTGCTGGTGAAACTGGTCGCCGTTGACGGGATCGCTCAGAAAGTAGGTGAAGTTATTCCACAGGTTGAGCGAGCTCTTGATGACATAGAAATTCGCTTTCGAGGAGCCTTCGTCGTCGCTGCGCGCCCAGCGCCCGGACAGCGAAAAGCGATTGGAATTGCCGCCGTCGCTTGGATCGAGCGCGCCATAGCGGCCGATCTCGCCCGACGCGATCGCCCGTGCCGGAATCTGATCGGTGGAATTCCATTTGTTGGCATAGGCCATCGCGGTGAGCGAAAGGCCGTCATCCGTCGTGCCCTGGCTGTAGCGCATCACGCCGTTCAGCTTGCGCAGATTGTCGGGATTATCCCACGGGCCGTTGTAGCCCTGCACTTCGCCGGCCACGAGCAGAGTGCCCTCGCCGAGTTTTGTCGATGTGACGCCAAAGCCGCGGCGATAACCAAAACTCCCGGCGGTGATCGACGCCATGGTTTTGGTGACACTGTCGAGCAGGTTGATGTGCACCGATCCGACCGAGGAAAAATCGCCCTCGTCGGCAAAATACGGCCCCTTGCGGATGTTGACCGAACCGATCAGTTCCGGAATCAGGAAATTCAGATCGGCATAGCCCTGGCCATGGGCGTGGGTGCGCATGTTGACCGGCATGCCATCGATATCGATCGCCAGATCGGTGCCGTGGTCGAGATTGAAGCCGCGCAGAAAATACTGATTGGCTTTGCCGTCGCCGCTGTGCTGGGTGACGATCAGGCCAGGCACCACTTCGAGGGCTTCGGCCGGGCGCGAGAACGGACGCGCATTGACGTCGGCTCCGCTGACGGTTTTTTCGCTGGCGGAAGCGACCGGCACCGGTGCGGCGGTTTCGGCAATGACGGCAGGACGCCGGTTTCCGGCCTGGTCCGAATTCGATGGGCTGGCTCTCCCAGAATCAGGAAGCCGTTTCAACTTCGCGCTATGGCGCCCGCGCGGCGCCACGACTTCGACGGCAGGCAACGAGGTCACGCCGGACGCGGCATTTTGCGCGTGGGCGCCCGATGCCCCCAGTCCCGCCAGCACAAGCCCGGCCGATGCACAGGAAAATCGATGCATCGCCCCTCAGCGCCCCGCGCGCGATGAATGAGTCCCGCCGTAACGCCGGGCGGGCTATGTTGGTTTCAACGACCGCAAACTGACATGACCGGTATGACGAAGTCAAACATTCGTCATACTTTTGAGAGGACCGCATGCAGCGCATTACGATCACGCTCGACGACGATTTGATGGAAGAGCTGGACAGCATGATCGCCGAGCACGGCTATCAGAATCGCTCCGAGGCGATCCGCGATTTCGCCCGCGCCGGCATGCAGCAGGCGGCGCAGGAGAAGGGCAAGGCCGGTGAATGCGTCGCGGCCCTGGTCTATGTCTACGACCACGCCGCGCGCGACCTGTCGCGCCGGCTGGTGGAGAACTATCACGGCCACCACGACCTCTCGCTGGCGACGCTGCACGTTCATCTCGACGACGACAACTGCATGGAAGTCACCGCGCTGCGCGGCAAAGGCGACGAAGTGCAGCACTTCGCCGATCACATCATCGCCGAACGCGGCGTCAAATATGGCCGCGTGGTGATGATCCCGACCGGCGCGAAGAAGGTCGAGGCGAAGAAAAAGCCGCATTCGCATAAGTGAACTGGCTTCCTTTTCCCCTCTCCCCCAGCGCAGCGAAGCTGCGCAAGGTGGGAGAGGGGAAGAAGTTCACTCCCACCCTTCCATAAACGCGGGATTCACCAGCCGCTGGTTTTTCGGCAAGGCTGCGATCGCCTTGCGGTCCGCGTCGTCGAGCGTCAGTTTGAGCGCATCGAGATTGGCCTGCTGGCTTTCCGCGCGCGAGGCCTTCGGGATCGCCGCGACACCATCCTGATCGAGCAGCCATTTCAGCGCCACCTGCGCCGCGCTGGCGTTGTGCTTGGCGCCGATGGTTTTCAGGACTTCATTGTCGGTCACCTTGCCCTGCGCCAGCGGGCAATAGCCCACCAGCGGGATCGACTTGCTGGCGAGATAGGTCTTCACCTTGGTCTGGTCGAGCAGCACGTGATATTCGATCTGGTTGCAAGCGATCGGGGCGCGGATCTCCTCGACCACGGTCTTCAGGAGCGCGACGGTGAAATTGGCGACGCCGATGGCGCGGGTGCGGCCTTCCTGCTTCAGCTTCATCAACGTCTCGAACATCGCCGGCAGGTTCATGCCCTTCGACGGCCAGTGCACCAGATAGAGATCGACATGATCCAGCTTGAGCTTGGCAAGGCTGGCATCGAACGAGCGCCGGATCGCATCCGGCGCCAGGTTCTCGTGCCAGACCTTTGTGGTGACGTGGATATCCTTCCGGGCGACACCGGAAGCCTTGATCCCGGCGCCGACGCCGTCCTCGTTGCCATACATCTCGGCGGTGTCGATGTGGCGATAGCCGAGCCCGAGCGCGCTCTCCACCGCGGCGCGGCAGGCATCGCCCTGCAGGCGAAAGGTGCCAAGGCCGAGTTTGGGCATGTCGATGCCCTGGATGTGCAGATGGTCCATGATGATCTCCAGGTGAGGCAGAACGGCGAGACGGCGGGGTGGCCGTTTGATACGCTGCCGATCGGCAAAACAACATTCAATTCAGCGGGAGCACGCCAGGCGATGGAAAAAGCGTTACGCGGATGGCTCGACGCCCACGGCCTGCTCGCCATCACGGCGGCCGTCCTTGGAATCATCGGTTTACTGGCTGTCGTGCTCGTGGTCGGCGGCTTCTGGCTCGCGGCGCCTTGAACGCGCAGATTTCAGCCATTCCATGATGTCGCTAATAGACCATTCTGTGTCGCTTTTGGCCTAGTGTCGGCACCCGCATTGGGCGACACTGACAACCTGGTCGACACCCGGATTTTCCGATGCGCTATTCGCTGACTTCCCTGATCACGCAGACGCTGGCGGGCCATAAAGGCTGGACGCCGCAATGGCGCGACGCCGCGCCCAGGGACGAATACGACATCGTCATCGTCGGCGGCGGCGGCCATGGGCTGGCGACGGCGTATTACCTCGCCAAGGAATACGGCCTCAGAAATATCGCGGTGCTGGAAAAGAGCTGGATCGGCAGCGGCAATGTCGGCCGCAACACCACCATCATTCGCTCCAACTACCTGCTGTCGCCGAACATCGCGCTCTACGAATTCTCGCTGAAGCTATGGGAAGGCCTCGAGCAGGACTTCAATTACAACGCCATGGTCAGCCAGCGCGGCGTACTCAACCTGTTTCATTCCGACGGCCAGCGCGACGCCTATGCGCGCCGCGGCAACATGATGCTTTTGAACGGCGCCGATGCCGAGCTGCTCGACCGCGACGGCGTGCGCCGACTCTATCCGTTCCTGAATTTCGACGCGGCACGGTTTCCGATCCAGGGCGGGCTGCTGCAGAAGCGCGGCGGCACCGTGCGCCATGATGCGGTGGCCTGGGGCTTTGCCCGCGGCGCCAGCGACCACGGCGTCGATGTGATCCAGAACTGCGAAGTGACCGGGATCGACATCGTCGCCGGCAAGGTCGTGGGCGTCACCACCTCGCGCGGAAAAATCCGGGCGAAGAAGGTCGGCCTGGCCGTCGCCGGCTCCAGCTCGCGCGTCGCGGCCATGGCCGGGCTGCGGCTGCCGATCGAAAGCCATGTGTTGCAAGCGTTTGTCTCCGAGGGTCTGAAGCCGGTGATCCCCGGGGTCATCACCTTCGGCGCCGGGCATTTCTACATCAGCCAGTCCGACAAGGGCGGGCTGGTGTTCGGCGGCGACATCGACGGCTACAACTCCTATGCCCAGCGCGGCAACCTGCCAGTGGTCGAGGACGTCTGCGAAGGCGGCATGGCGCTGATGCCTTCGATCGGTCGCGCCCGGATGCTGCGCAACTGGGGCGGCCTCGTCGACATGTCGATGGACGGCTCGCCGATCATCGACCGCACTGATATCGACGGGCTCTATCTCAATGCCGGCTGGTGCTATGGCGGCTTCAAGGCGACGCCGGGCTCCGGTTTCGTGTTCGCGCATCTGCTGGCGAAGGACGCGCCGCATCCCGCCGCCACCGGCTTGCGGTTCGATCGTTTCAGAACCGGCCAACTCCTCGACGAAAAGGGCCAGGGCGCCCAACCCAACCTGCACTGAGCATCATGCGCATCCCCTGCCCCTTTTGCGGCCCCCGCGACGCCTCCGAATTCGCCTACCACGGCGACGCCACGCTGACGCGGCCCGATGCGGGCACGGCCGACGCGAATGCGATGTACGACTATGTCTATCTGCGCGACAATCCTGCCGGCGTGCATCAGGAACACTGGTACCATTCCGCCGGCTGTCACGCCTGGCTGAAGGTGACGCGCAACGTCAGCACCCACGAGATCATCAACGCCGCACTGGCGCACGACGAGACCACGTCATGAGTCAGCCGCGCCGCCTCGCCTCCGCCGGATTGATCCATCGTTCGCAGCCGGTGAGCTTCCGCTTCGACGGCAAGGCCTATAGCGGCTATGCCGGAGACACGTTGGCCTCGGCACTGCTCGCCAACAACATCATGCTGGTCGGTCGCTCGTTCAAATATCACCGGCCGCGCGGCATCTTTTCGGCCGGGCCGGAAGAGCCGAATGCGCTGGTGACCCTGCGCAACGGCGCGCGCGCCGAGCCGAATACAAAAACCACCACGGTCGAGTTGTTCGACGGGCTCGAGGCCACCAGCCAGAACTGCTGGCCGTCGCCGAATTTCGATCTGCGCGCGGTGCATCAGCTCGCAGGTCCCCTGCTGAATGCCGGCTTCTACTACAAGACCTTCATGTGGCCGGCTTCGTTCTGGGAAAAATTCTATGAGCCGGCGATCCGGCGTTCGGCCGGCTTGGGCGCGCTCAGCGGCCAGGACGATCCCGACAGTTACGAAAAGTCCCACGCCTTCTGCGACCTGCTGGTGATCGGCGCCGGGCCTGCAGGCCTCGCCGCTGCGCTCGCCGCCGGCCGGGCCGGCGCGCGCGTGATCCTGGCGGAAGAGGATTTTGCGCTCGGTGGACGGTTGCTGGCGGAAAGCGCCCAGATCGACGGCGTCTCCGCGGCATCTTGGGCGGCGCTGGCCGAAGCTGAACTGAACACATTGCCGAACGTCCGCATTCTCCGGCGCACCGCGGTGTTCGGCGCCTATGATGGCGAATATGGCGCGATCGAGCGGGTCTCCGACCATCTCGTCGCGCCGCCCGACTTCACGCCGCGGCAGCGGTTGTGGAAGATCGTCGCGAAACAATGCGTGCTCGCCGCCGGCGCGCAGGAACGCCCTCTCGTATTCCCCGGCAATGACCGGCCGGGAATCATGCTGGCCTCGGCGCTGCGGACCTATCTGCACCGGTTCGGCGTCGCAGCCGGCCAGAGCGTCGCGATCTTCACCACCTCCGATGACGGCTGGCGCAGCGCATTCGATCTGCACAAGGCGGGCGTCGAAATTGCCGCGGTGATCGATGCGCGCACGGCGGTATCGCCCGAGGTGCGCAAGCTCGCGGCGGGCGCGCCGCCGTTTCTCGGCGCCCATATCACCGACACCTCAGGCTATCGCCGGCTGAAGTCGGTCACGATCGTCGACAGCAAGGGCAAAGCCCAGACCATCGCCGCCGATACGCTCGGCGTCTCCGGTGGCTGGACGCCCAGCGTCGGCATCGCCACCCATCTCGGCGGCAAGGCGAACTGGTCGGAGGCGAAGTCGGCGTTTCTTTGCGATGACATGCCGAGGGGCATGGAGATCGCCGGCGCCGCGGCGGCGCAATGGACGCTGGCGGAAGCCTTGCAGAATGGCGCACGCATCGGCTCGGAAGCGGCAACACGTGCGGGCTTTACCGCGCTGGTGCCGAAACCGATGCTGACGAGCGACGAGGCCTGCGACGGCAAGCCGGTCTGGCTGTTCGCGGGATCGCGCCGCAAGGCCTTTGTCGATCTGCAGAACGACGTTACTGCCAAGGACGTGACCCTCGCCGCGCAGGAAGGTTTCCGCTCGGTCGAGCAGCTGAAGCGTTACACCACTTTGGGCATGGCCACCGACCAGGGCAAGACCTCCAACGTCAACGGCCTCGCCATCCTCGCGGATACAATCCAGAAGACCATCGCCGAGACCGGCGCGACGCGGGCACGGCCGCCTTATGTGCCGGTGGCGATCGGCGCCTTTGCGGGGCTGCATACCGGAAAACATTTCAAGCCGACGCGGCTGACCGCGAGCCACACTTACTCAGCCGCAGCGAACGCCACCTTCGTCGAGGCCGGACAATGGATGCGCGCGCAATGGTTCAACGCGCCCGGCGAGGGCGACTGGCTCACGAGCGTGACGCGCGAGGTTCAGGCCGTGCGCGCCAGCGCCGGCATCTGCGACGTCTCGACCCTCGGCAAGATCGCGCTGCTCGGCAGCGACGTCGGCACGTTTCTCGACCGCGTCTACATCAACACCTTCTCGACCCTGCCGGTCGGCAAGGTGCGCTACGGCGTGATGCTGCGCGAGGACGGTTTTGTGATGGACGACGGCACCGTCGCCCGGCTGTCGCAGGACCACTATGTGATGACCACCACCACGGTGAATGCCGGCAAGGTGATGCAGCATCTCGAATACTGTCACCAGATCCTGTGGCCCGATCTCGACGTGCAGATGGTGTCGGTGACCGAGCAATGGGCGCAATATGCGGTCGCCGGGCCGCAATCCCGCGCGCTGCTGCAGGCATTGCTCGGCGATGCCATCGATATTTCCAACGAGGCGTTTCCATATCTCGCCTGCGCGGAGTTTTATCTCGGCGATATTCCGCTGCGGCTGTTCCGGGTCTCGTTCTCCGGCGAACTCGCTTACGAAATCGCGGCGCCCGCCGGCTATGGCGAGGCATTGCTGCGCGCGCTGATGACGGCGGGCAAGGCGTTCGACGTTGCACTGTACGGCACCGAGGCGCTCTCCGTGATGCGGATCGAGAAGGGCCATGTCGCCGGCTCCGAACTCAACGGCCAGACCGTGGCGCGCGACCTCGGTCTCGGGCGGATGATGTCGCAGAAGAAAGACTACATCGGCCGCACCATGGCCGGGCGCGAGGCGCTGATCGATACCGCGCGACCAATCCTAGTCGGCTTACAACCGGTGGATCGCACAAAACGCCTGCGCAACGGCGCGCTTTTGTTTGCCCGCGGCGTGACGCCGTCGCCGGACAGCAATGATGGCTACATCACCTCGACGGCGTTCAGCCCGGTGACCGGGCACTGGATCGGGCTCGGCCTGCTCGCGCGCGGCACCGAACGGCTCGGCGAAATCATTCGCGCCTGGGATCCGATCCGTTCGGCCGATCTCGACCTCGAAGTGGTGTTGCCCATCTTCGTCGATCCAGAAGGAGTGCGGCTGCGTGCTTGATCTCGTCCCCGTCTCCGCCTTCGCCCATCTGCGCCCGGCCGGCAGCGGTCGCGGCGTGGTCGCGCGCGAACGCATCGGCCTCGCCCTCGCCACCGTCATGGTGCGCCGGGGACAGACCGCGGCGCTCGCCGCCGCGGTGAAAGAACAGTTCGACATCACCCTGCCCGCAGGCCCGCATGGATCGGGCGGCGACTCCCTCTCGTTCCTCGGCACCGGTCCCGGCCGTTGGCTGGTGACCCACGACGCGCGCGCACCTCGCTTTGTCGAGGGCCTCGCGCAGCGGCTCGAAGGGCTGGCGTCGGTGGTCGACCAATCCGTTGCCTATGGCGTGCTGCGGCTGTCAGGCCCGGCGCTGCTGGAGACGCTCGCCAAGGGTGTCGCGATCGATCTGAGCGCGCCGGCATTTCCAGCCGGCAGTGTCGCGGTGACGCAGATCGCCCATATCGGCGCGACGCTGTGGAAGGTCGATGAAGCGCCGACGATTCATATCGCGGTGGCGCGGAGTTATGCCGGAAGTTTCCTGCACTGGCTGGAAGCGTCGGCGGCGGTCTACGGGCTGGCGGTGGAGTAGTTTCCGTCATGGCCGGGCCAAAGCGCGAAGCGCGGCTTCGCTGGATGTCCCGGCCATCCACGATGTCCTGCGAGAACGTGGATGCCCGGCACAAGGCCGGGCATGACGGCCTCAGTAGCCCCGGCTGCGATCCACCGCGTCCTTCGGCCGCATCCCGGCCTGCAGTGCTTCGGCGGTCGCCAGGATGGTCTGGCCCACCGCAGGTAACGTGACATCGCAGGCGTCGTGCGGGGTCAGCACGATGCCGGGGTGAGTCCAGAACGGATGCTCTTTCGACAGCGGCTCGGCGAGAAACACATCGAGCCCCGCGCCGGAGAGCTGACCGCTGTCGAGCGCATCGAGCAGGTCCTGCTCGACCATGTGCTCGCCGCGACCGACCTGAATCAGATAACCGCCGCGCCGCATCCTGGCGAACACATCGCGATTCAAAATGTTGCGCGTCTCGGTGGTCAGCGGCAGCAGGTTGACCAGAATCTCGGTGTCGTCGAGCATCGCATCGAGGCCATCGGCGCCGTGGAAACCGGTGACGCCTTCAGACGTCGGCTTGGCGCTGCGGCTCCAGACTTTGACGGGAAAGCCAAGCGCGGCGAGATCGGCGGCGACGCGGGCGCCGATCGCGCCGTATCCCAGAATGCCGACCGGGACTTCCTGCGTGGTGCGCTGGCCGATCCGCTGCCAGATCCTGTCGCGCTGATGGGCAAGATAGGTGGCAAAACGGCGCTGGTGCCAGATCGCGTGCCAGATCACGAAACCGGACATCATCTGCGCCTGCGCCGGCTCGACCACGCGGACGACGTCGATGCCGTCGCGCAGGCTCGGGCAGGCCAGAATGCTGTCGGCGCCGGCGCCGATCGAACACGCCGCCTGCAGATTCGGATAATGATCGAACGCATCGGCGTGCGGGTGCCAGCCCACCGCCATGCGGACATCGGCGGCGTTGCTGCCATCGAGATGATCGACGAAAGTGACGCGGCCTTCCAGCTTCGCGATTTCATCGGCGAGATATTTGCGCAGGTTGATGGTCCTGCTCAGAAGAACGCAATGCAGAGTATCAGAAGACATTTTATCGGAAGGCATCTTATCGGAAGACATGGGATCAGGCGGCCTGCGATGGCGTGCTCTGGCCGGGGACGGCGCCAAGAAGCTCGCGCGTATAGGGATGTTCTGGCGCTGCGAACAGCTGTGCGGTCGGCTTCAGTTCGACGATGACACCGCGCTGCATCACCGCGATGCGGTCGCAGATCTGCGCGGCGACGCGCAGATCATGGGTGATGAACAGCATCGAGAGACCGAGCCGCGCCTTGAGGTCTTCCAGCAGCGCCAAAACCTGCGCCTGCACGGAGACATCGAGCGCGGAGACGGCCTCGTCGGCGACGATGATTTCCGGATCCAGCGCCAGCGCGCGGGCGATGCCGATGCGCTGGCGCTGGCCGCCGGAAAATTCATGCGGATAGCGTTCCATCGCGCCGGCATCGAGACCGACCATCCCCAGCAGATCGCGGGCGCGCTGCATCGCCACCTTCGGGTCGGTGCCATGGGCGATCGGGCCGTCGCTGATGATGTTGCCGACCTTGCGGCGCGGATTGAGCGAGGCGAACGGATCCTGAAAGATCATCTGGATGCGGTGGCGCTGTTCGCGCAGCGCCTTGCCTTCGAGCGCGGTCAGATCGACATCACCGATCCTGATCGTTCCGCGGTCGGCTTCGATCAGGCGCATCACCAGGCGCGCCACCGAGGATTTGCCGGAGCCGGATTCGCCGACCAGGCCGAGCGTCTCGCCCTGCATGATCGAGAAGCTGACTTCGTTGGCCGCCTGCACCTTGCGATCCGGGCGAAACCAGCCACCGGCGGTGACATAGGTCTTGTCGAGGCCGATCACCTCGACCGCCTTGGCGCGGTCGTCCAGCGGCGTGCGCACCGGCGGATGCATCGACGGCACCGCGGCAAGCAGCGCCTTGGTGTAGTCATGCTGCGGACGGGTGAGCACCTCGGCAGCCGTGCCCTCTTCCACCACCTTGCCGTGGCGCAGCACCACGACACGGTCGGCGATATCGGCGACAACGCCGAAATCGTGGGTGATGAACATCACCGCCATGTTGCGGCGGCGCTGCAGGTCGCGGATCAGCTTGAGGATTTGCGCTTGCGTGGTGACGTCGAGCGCGGTGGTCGGCTCGTCGGCCACCAGCACCGCGGGCTCCAGCGCAAGCGCCATGGCGATCATGGCGCGCTGGCGCTGGCCGCCGGACAATTGATGCGGGTAAGCGCGCACGATGCGCTCGGGATCGGGCAGTCCCACTTCGCGCGCGAGACCCAGCGCCTTGGCGCGGCGCTCTTTCGGCGTCAGCAGGCCATGGGCCTCGAACATTTCCATCATCTGCTCGCCGATCCGCATCAGCGGATTGAGTGCGGTCATCGGCTCCTGAAACACCATGGCGATGCGACGGCCGCGGACGTCGCGCCAGCCGTCTTCATCGAGCTTCAACAGGTTGTCGGCTTCGAGCAGGATTTCGCCGGTTTCGGTAGCGACGGTGTCCGGCAGCAGGCCCATCAGCGCATGGGCGCACATCGACTTGCCGGAGCCGGATTCGCCGACCACGCAGACGATCTCGCCGGGGATGAGGTCGAGCGAAATGCCATCGACGGCGTAAGGTCGTTCGGCGCCTTTCGGCAGCGCTATTTTCAGGTTCTTGATGGAGACGGCGGGTGCGGCAGTCATGTCAGCGGCTGTCCTTGGCCAGGCGCGGATTGAGCGCGTCGTTGAGGCCCTCGCCGATCAGGTTGAGACCGAGCACCGAGATCAGGATTGCGACGCCGGGAAATACCGTGATCCACCATGCCTGACGAATGACGGTGCGGCCGGCGCCAACCATGTAGCCCCAGGAAATCATGTTGGGATCGCCGAGGCCGAGGAACGACAGCGAGGATTCCAGCAGGATCGCGGTGGCGACCATCAGCGACGCCAGCACGATCACCGGCGACAGCGCGTTGGGCAGGATCTCGCGCCAGATGATCCAGCTGTTGCTCTGACCGGTGACGATGGCGGCCTGGACATATTCGCGGGTGCGCAGCGACAGCACCTCGGCGCGCACCAGCCGCGCCACCGGTGGCCAGCTGACGATGCCGATGGAGGCCACGATCGAGTAGATCGACGGCTGCAGGATCGCCACCAGCACGATGGCGAGTGCAAAGCTCGGAATGGTCTGGAAGAATTCAGTGAAGCGCATCAGGGCGTCATCGACGCGGCCACCGAAATAGCCGGCGACGGCGCCGACCGGCACACCGACGATCAGCGCCACCATGGTCGAGACCAGGCCGACCAGCAGCGAGACGCGGGCGCCGTAGATCACGCCGGCGAAAACGTCACGGCCGAGCGCGTCGGTGCCGAGCGGCACGGTGGACAATGTGAACGGCGGCAGGAACGGCCGCTGCACCATGCGCCACGGCGAATTCGGGAAGATCCATGGCCCGAACAACGCGATGATGATCGCGATGGTCAGGATCACCAAGCCGATCACGCCGCCGGGATTGCGCAGCATCGATTTCCAGAACTGTTTCATGAGGCGAATTCAATGCGGGGATCGACCAGCCGGTAGACCAGGTCGGTGATGAGATTGAAGATCAGCACCATCGCCGAGCACACCACGAAGACGCCGAGCAGCAGATTGTAGTCGCGCTGCAGCAGCGCCTCGTACATCAGCCGGCCGATGCCGGGCCAGGCGAAGACGGTTTCGGTGATCACCGCGCCGCCGATCAATGTGCCGGAATGCACGCCGGCCAGCGTCACCACCGGCAGCAGCGCATTGCGCAGCACATGGCGGCGCTGGATCACGTTGTCACGCAGGCCCTTGGCGCGCGCGGTCTTGACGAAATCGAGCCGCTTCACTTCCAGCATCGACGCGCGGGTCATGCGGGTATAGGTCGCCATGAAGAACAGCCCGATGGTCATCGCCGGCATCACCAGGTGGGCGCCGATATCGAGAAAGCGTTCAAACCCCTGGTAATTGGCGCCGACGGTCTCGTAGCCGAAACTCGGCAGCCATCCGAGATAGACCGAGAACAGCAGGATCCCCATCAGCGCAACCCAGAAGATCGGCGTGGCATAGAAGATCAGCGCCGCGACCGTGATCGCGCTGTCCGCCCAGGTACCGGCGAAGCGCGCCGCCAGCGTGCCGAACAGAATGCCGAGCGCAAGGGAGATCGCGAACGCCGTCAGCGTCAGCAGCAGCGTCGCCGGCAGCCGTTCCGAAATCAGCTTGGACACCGGCATCTGCTGGCGAAACGAAAAGCCGAGATCGAGGGTGACGATGCCCTTGACGTAGGTCAGCAGTTGCTCCGGCAGCGGCTTGTCCAGCGAGAATTTTTCCCGCAACTGCGCCACGAAGACGGGATCGCTGGCGCCGGCCTCGCCGGCCATCACCACGGCTGGATCGCCGGGTGCAAGCCGAATCAGAAAGAAATTCATCACGACGATCGCAAGCAGGACGACGACGCCCTTTACAATCCTCTGGGCAACGAATGACAGCATCAGAGGTCCATCGTAGTCGTCTTAAATGACACAGTTCGGTGCTCCTCGTCATTGCGAGGAGCTCTTGCGACGAAGCAATCCAGTCTTTGCTTGTGGCTACTGGATTGCTTCGCTCAGGACAAAGTTGGCAACGCCAACTTTGTCAGAGCTCGCAATGACGACGTTTGCGGGCGGATCGCTTACTTGTCAATCCAGGCGTCGCGGAAGCCGTCATTGACGCCGATGCCGGTGGTGATCAGGTTCTTGATCTTGCAGTTGGTGATGGTCGGAAACTGCAGTTCGAGCATCCATGCCACCGGGACGTCCTCGACCAGGATCTTCTGCGCCTTGTCGTAGATTTCCTTGCGCTTGGAATCCGGGGTCGCGGTCGCGCCGTCGGCAAACAGCTTGTCGATCTCGGGGTTGGAATAACCCTCGACGTTGTTGAACTGCTGGCCCTTGATGATCTGGCTGGAGACGTAATTGCGGCCGACGCCGAGCGCGGGATCGCCGTACTGGTAGAGATAGGTGAAGGAGATGTCGTAATCCCAGTCGCCGATCTTCTGGTTGGAGCCGGGCACGTCGGTGGCGATGGTTTCGATGTTCATGCCGACGTCCATGAGATTCTGCTTCACGGCTTCACCCCAGCGCTGCCAGGTTTCGCCATAGGGCAGCGGCATCAGGCGGATCTTCTCGCCCTTGTAGCCGGCTTCCTTCAGCAGCGCCTTGGCCTTGGCCGGATCGTAGGGGTATTTCGGCACGTCGTCGGTGTAGAACTTGATGGTGGAGGCCGACGGGCCGGTGGCGACCTTGCCGAGCCCGTTCCAGATCACGTCCTTGGCGAATTCGCGATCCACCGCATACATGATGGCCTGGCGGATCTTCTTGTTGGCGGTCGGGCCGGCGCGGTTGTTCAGCCACATCCAGGCCAGCGGGCTGAAGAATTCCCAGCCTTCGCCGGTCACGCAGGTGTTCTTCAGCTTGCTGATGCGCGGAACGTCGAAATTCTCGATCGAGCCGCCGGGCAGCACGTCGACCTTGCCGGTTTCGTAGGCCACCGACCGCGCCGCGGCATCGGGGATGATCTGCCAGTAGATTTCGTCGATATAGGGCTTGCCCTTGACGTGGTAGTTCGGATTCTTGACGAGCCGGATGAACGAGCCCTTCTGCCATTCCTTGAACATGAACGGGCCGGTGCCGACCGGCGTGTTGTTGTTGGGATTGGTCTTGTAGTCGGTGCCTTCATAGAGGTGCTTCGGGATCATCGGCATCGAGCCGACTTCGAAGATGCCGAGGAACGGACCGAACGGCTGCTTCAGCGTGAACACCACGGTGAGATCGTCCGGCGCCTCGACCTTGTCGACCTGCACCATATTGTTGCGGGCTCGCGCGTGGGTCTGCTTCAGCATCTCGATGGAGAACAGCACATCGGCCGAGGTGAACGGCTTGCCGTCATGCCAGGTCACGCCGGGCTTGAGCTTGAAGGTGTAGGTTTTTGCGTCGTCGCTGACGGTCCAGCTTTCAGCGAGGCCGGGCTGCGGCACCAGTTTCTTGTCGTAGCGCAGCAGGCCTTCATAGATGTTGCCCGACACCATCTGGGTCGGACCGTTCTGGATCTGCGCCAGCATCAGGCCGGGCGGCTCGGGCTGGATCACGGCGTTGATGACGCCGCCCATTTTCGGCTCCTGCGCGAGCGCTAGGGCACTGAAACTACAGGTCAGAGCAAGGCCCAACATAAACTGCTTCAGCATAATTTTTTCCCTCAACCGCCCAACGGCGTGTTTCGCTCAGTCGTGAAAGAGGCTCAGTTCTTGAAGTCGGGATCGGTGCGCTCGAGCATGCGCTTGAACGCATCCCACTCGCTGTCCGGCTTGCCTTCGACTTCGATCTTCGCATAGCCGCGATCATACTGCCCAGCGGTATGGACCGCGATGGCATGGGACGGCTTGACGATCTCAGCGCCGGACGCCTGCAGCGCAAGCTGGGCGCGGCAGGAGCGCTCCATGTTGTGCATCAGCTTGAAGGCTTCGCCCACCGAACGGCCGCAGGTCAAAAGACCGTGGTTACGCAGGATCAGCACCATCTTGTCACCGAGATCGGCCACCAGACGCTCACGCTCGGACAGATCCAGCGCAATGCCTTCGAAGTCGTGATAGGCGATGCGGTCGGTGAACTGCATCGACCACTGATTGAGCGGCAGCAGACCTTCCTTGAGACACGACACGGCGACGCCGGCGACGGTATGGGTGTGCAACACGCACTGCGCGTCATGACGCGCGGCGTGCACCGCGCTGTGAATGGTGAAACCGGCGGGATTGATACCGAGGCCGAGCGGATCGTCGATCACCTTGCCATCGACATCGACGGTCACGAGGTTTGACGCCGTCACTTCCTCGAAGCGCATGCCGTAGGGATTGATCAAAAACCGGTCGTGCGTACCAGGCAACCGCACCGAGATGTGGGTATAGATGCTGTCGTCGAGTCCAAGACGATGGATCAGACGATAGGCCGCAGCCAGGTCGACACGGACCTGCTGGATGTCGGCGTCGGTCGGCGTAATGCTTGCATGGATATTCACAGGCGCGGTTCCCGGTTCTTGAGGTGACCGGCAGCAAACACAATCGCATGGCAGGTCGCAAGATTAAACTGTCGACAATCGACGATTAAATCTTGTACAGGGGATGAAACGGGTCCCCCGCATGCGTCTGATTACCCCTCCAGTTGGGCTGACGGCCCTCGCCGATACCGATCTCGTCGGGCAAGTGGCGCGCATCCTGACCCAGGCCATCATCCGGGGACAGTTGGTGCCCGGCGCCAAGGTCGTCGAGGCCGCCATCGCGCGCGAACTTGGCATCAGCCGCGCGCCGGTGCGCGAGGCCGCACGGTTGCTGGAACAGCAGGGATTGCTGATCGCGAATCCGCGCCGCGGCTTTTTCGTCCGCAAGCTCGAAGCCACCGACATCGACGAAATCTACGACCTGCGGATCTGCGTCGAGTGCCACGCCGGCGTGCTCGCCGCGCAGAACCTGACGCCGGCAACGCGCGACGCGCTGCGGCGGCAGATCGATGTGCTCAACGAAACCGCGGACCTCGACGATCCCGCTCGCCAGGTCGAGGAAGACTACAAGTTTCACCGCATGATCTGCGAGATCGCCGGCAGCAAGCGCCTGCTGCGGCTGTTCGACGATCTGGCGTCGGAATTGCGAATGGTGATCGGCCTGATCGGCCGGCTCTATGACGACCCGCGCCGCATCGCCGAAACCCATCAGGCCGTGCTCGACGCGATCGAACAAGGCCATCCCGACGTCATCGTTGCGCGGATCGACTATCACATCGGCGCCGCCTGGCGCGAAGTCGCCAAGCTGGTCCGCGAAATTCCCTCATCACCCAACGGAGCTAACACGTGAAGGCTGTCTATTCAGACAAACACCGCAGCCACGATCCGCAATTCTTCCTGGTGCGCGGCCAGGTCAAGCGCACCACCGAACAGCCGGAGCGCGCCGACCGCCTGCTGAAAGGGCTTGCCGACGGCAAGCACACCATCATCGCCCCGACCGAATTCGGCCAGGGTCCGCGCGCTCGCGTGCACAGCCCGGAATATCTGCGCTTCCTTGAGAGCGCATGGGACGAATGGATCAAGCTGCCGGACTATGGCCCGGAGATGATCGCCAACATCCATCCGGTGCGCACGCCCGGCAGCTATCCCACCCACATCACCGGCAAGCTCGGCTGGCACACGATGGACACTGCCGCCCCGATCGGCCCGGGCACCTGGGCCGGCGCCTGCGCATCCACCGACGTTGCCGTTACCGCTGCGCAGATGGTGATGGACGGCGAGGATGCGGTGTATGCGCTATGCCGCCCGCCCGGTCATCACGCCTATCGCGATCTCGCCGGCGGCTTCTGCTTCATGAACAATTCGGCGATCGCCGCCGAACATCTGCGGCTGAAGCACGAACGCGTCGCGATCCTCGATGTCGATGTCCATCACGGCAATGGCACGCAGGGCATCTTCTATTCGCGACCCGACGTGTTGACGGTGTCGATCCACGCCGATCCCGTCGGCTACTATCCGTTCGTCTTTGGCTATGCCGACGAAAAAGGCGAAGGCAACGGCCTCGGCACCAACCTCAACATCCCGCTGGCGCTCGGCACCGGCGATGACGGCTTCATCGACGCGCTCGCCGTCGCTGAAAAGACCATCAAGTCGTTTGCACCGACTGCGCTCGTTCTCGCACTCGGTCTCGATGCGTCCGAACACGATCCGCTGGCAGCGCTGAAAGTCACCACCCCGGGCTTCAAGCGCATCGGCGAAGCCGTGGCGCGCATGGGCCTGCCTACCGTCCTCGTCCAGGAAGGCGGATATCTCTCCGACATCCTCGGCGCCAACCTCACCTCCACGCTCGGCGGCTTTGAAGCCGCGCGGTGATTGGATTGAACGTGATGAGCAGCAGCACGCCAGCTTCGCCACGTCATTGCGAGGAGCGAAGCGACGCGGCAATCCAGAGGCCGCAAGGCATGGGATACTGGATTGCTTCGTCGCAAGGGCTCCTCGCAATGACGGTGAGAGGGCGGCGCTAGGGAGCACACCTCCATCGGCGCAAGCTCTTTACCAATCCACCAACTGAACATTCACTAACAAAACAAACCGCAAGAAAAAGTAAGGACAAACTCATGTCGACCAATGCAGCCATTTTCGCGCGCCGCGAGGCCGCCGTGCCACGCGGTATCGGCCACTCCACCCCGATCTCGGCGCAGCGCGCGCTGAATTCCGAAGTCTGGGATGTCGAAGGCAAGCGCTATGTCGACTTCGCCGGCGGCATCGCCGTGCTCAATACCGGTCATTGCAATCCGCATGTGATGGCAGCCGTGCGCGAGCAGATGGAGCGCTTCACCCACACCTGCTTCCAGGTGCTGCTGTATGAGCCCTACGTGACCCTGGCTGAGCGCCTCAACAAGCTGGCGCCGATCGAAGGTGCCGTGAAGACCGCCTTCTTCACCACCGGCGCCGAAGCCACCGAGAACGCCATCAAGATCGCACGCGCTGCCACCGGCCGCGCCGGCGTGATCGCGTTCACCGGCGGCTTCCATGGCCGCACCGCGATGACCATGACCATGACCGGCAAGGTACTGCCCTACAAGAAGGGCTTTGGCGCCGCATTGCCGGAAGTCTGGCACGTGCCGTTCCCGGTTCCGCAGCTCGATGTCACTGTCGAGGAATCGCTGAAATATCTCAGCTTCCTGTTCAAGGCCGACATCGATCCGGCGCGCGTCGCTGCCATCATCATCGAGCCGGTGCAGGGCGAAGGCGGCTTCCACCAGGCGCCACCGGAATTGATGCGGGCGCTGCGCAAGATCTGCGACCAGCATGGCATCGTGCTGATCGCCGACGAAGTGCAGACCGGCTATGGCCGCACCGGCAAGATGTTCGCCATGGAGCATTACGACATCAAGCCGGATCTGATCTGCGTGGCGAAGAGCCTCGCCGGCGGCTTCCCGCTGTCGGGCGTGATCGGCAAGGCGGCCCTGATGGATGCGGCTGAACCGGGCGGCCTCGGCGGCACCTATGCCGGCAATCCCTTGGCGGTGGCCGCGGCCAATGCCGTGCTCGACGTGTTCGAGCGCGACAACCTCGTCGCCCGCGCCAATGTCATCGGCGAACGCATCACGACGCGGCTGAAGAAGATGCAGCAGCGCAACGACCTGCTGCCGATGGCCGCGGTGCGCGCCGTCGGCGCGATGATCGCCTTTGACATCGTCAAGGAGCGCGGCGGTGAGCAGCCCGATGCCGAGATGACCAAGAAGGTGATGCAGCGCGCCGCCGATGAAGGCCTGATCCTGCTGTCCTGCGGCACCAACTTCAACACCATCCGCATCCTGGTGCCGCTGACCGCCGAAGACAGCATCATCGACGAAGGACTCGACAAGCTCGAACTCGCGCTGTCGGCTTAGCTCGTCATTGCGAGCCCTGACGAAATTGGCAAAGCCAATTTCGTTTGGGCGAAGCAATCCAGAAAGCCACAAGCGAAGGAAGAACTGGATTGCTTCGTCGCAAGGGCTCCTCGCAATGACGACTTGCAACATCATCACGACACGCGATCAAAGGACATCCGTATGCCACTCGATCCCAAACTGCGCGACGATATCATTGCCGCGATCGACAAGGGTTTTGACGCACAGGTCAAATTCACCCAGGACATGGTGCGCCACGTCTCGACGCGCGGCAACGAACACACCATGCAGGACTTCATGTTCCGCGCCATGAAGGAGCGCGGCTACACCATGGAGCGCTTCGAGATGGACAAGGAGGCGCTGGCGCGCCATCCGGGCAGCGGCGCCTATGACGAGCTGCATTCGCGCGCGCCGATCGTGGTCGGCATCCATCGCCCGCGCGAGGAGAAGGGCCGCTCGTTGATCATGCAGGGCCATGTCGACGTGGTGCCGGAAGGCCCCGCCAACATGTGGGCGACGCCGCCATACGAGCCGGTGATCGACGGCGACTGGATGCAGGGCCGCGGTGCCGGCGACATGAAGGCCGGCTGCGCCACCAACATCTTTGCACTGGATGCTCTGCGCAGCATCGGCCTGCAGCCGGCGGCGACGGTGTATCTGCAGTCCGTCGTCGAGGAAGAGTCCACCGGCGATGGCGCGCTGATGACTCATCTGCGCGGCTACAAGGCGCAGGCCGCATTGGTCTCCGAGCCCTCCCATGAAACGCTGACCCGCGCCAATATCGGTGTGATCTGGTTCCAGCTCGAAGTCCGCGGCGTGCCGGTGCACGTGCAAAGGATGGGCACCGGCGCCAACGCCATCGACGCCGCCTACCGCGTCATCGGCGAACTGCGCCAGATGGAAGCCGAGTGGAACAAGAAGAAGGACGGCCTCGAATACTTCAAGGACATCGAGAAGCCGATCAATCTCAACATCGGCAAGATCGCCGGCGGCGACTGGGCTTCGTCCGTGCCAAGCTGGTGCAAGGTCGACTGCCGGATCTCGATCCTGCCCGGCACCAATGTGGAAGTCGCGAAAAAGGAGATCGTCGATCGCGTCGCCGCGTTCACGCGCAAGGATGCGTTTCTCTCCAACATCCCGCCGACCGTGACCTTCAACGGCTTCCAGGCCGAAGGTTTTGTACTGAAGCCCGGCTCGGATGCCGAGGCCGTGCTCGGCCGCGCACATGAAACGGTGTTCGGCAGGAAACTGGAAGCGGTGACCTCGCTGGCCTATCTCGACAGCCGCGTCTACGTGCTGTTCGACGACATCCCGGCGCTGAACTACGGCGCGATCTCGCGCGGCGTCCATGGCTTCGACGAAGGCGTCAACCTGCCGTCGCTGAAGAAGGTCACCACCGCAGCGGCCCTGTTCATCGCCGAATGGTGCGGCGTGGAGAAGATCGGGAACTGACAGGCAGACCAATCAATGTCGGGCGAAAGACGGCAGTCTCGCATCGTCATTGCGAGGAGCTTTTGCGACGAAGCAATCCAGACTGAGCGTGTGGCTCCTGGATTGCTTCGCTCAGGACAAAGTTGGCAAGGCCAACTTTGTCAGAGCTCGCAATGACGGCGGCGAGCGTGTCGCGTAAACGATTATTTCTGCCAGTTGCAGATACCGCCGGAACGGCAGGGCCAGACCTGGACGCGGGTGTCCGACGCGTTGGCGTCGAGGGGGTTGGTGCGGGCCCGTGCGATTTTCTTGCGGACAACAGCGTGCGGTTTTGCGGCGGCGGTGCGCGCCGCTTTCGCCGCAGGAGCAACCTTCGCTGGATCGGCCTTGGCCTCGATCGGCACCGGCTCGAACCGCGCCGGAGGCCCAAGCGGCTTTGGCGACAGCGCGGCCCGATTGAGGTCGAGCATCAGGAATTCGCCGGGCTGGTACGTATCCGCGCGCGCGACGGCGCCGCTCATCAGCAGCGCTGCGCCGAGCAATGGCGCAAGATGTTTCAGGGTCATGATACGCCTCCCGAAACCGGTCGTGCCGGCTCTGGAATAACAATGCTTCCAATGTATGCGCGTTTGCCGGCAATGCCAGCCCCGGGTTCGCCCGGAAGTGCCTGCGCTGCAGCCACTTCAAGGTAACGATAACGGCGCGTGACCGGTTCCCATGCGCTGTCGCGATTGATCCAGCGCAATGCATGGCCTGCCACTGACGCCGATCCTTTTGCTCAGCCTTGATCAGCAGGAGATCGCCATGACAGCGCCAGCCCAGCAACATCCCATGCTCACCACCCTGATCGGCAACCTGAGCGACTGGCTGAAGAAATGGCGCGAGCGCAGCGAAATGAGCGAGCTCGACTCCGGTGAGTTCGACCGTATCGCCCATGAGATGGGCCTTGCGCCCGCCGACCTCAATGCGCTGGTGCGTCAGGGCCAGCATGCCGCCGACGAACTACCGTACCTGCTGAAGGCGCTCGGCTTCGACGACGACGCCATCGCGCGCATCGAGCGGCCGGTGCTCAACGACATGCTGCGAACCTGCGCCGGCTGCCAGCACAAGCAGGCTTGCCAGCACGATCTCGCCGCGGGTGTCGTGGCGCAGCGCTACGAAACCTATTGCGCCAATGCCGACACCATCGACGCGCTACCCAAAGCAGCGGAGTAGAATATTCTACGGCCTCGCGCGGAATGCCGGAAAAGCGCCCTGAGTAAGGTTGATCGGTTAGGTTAAGGAACGGATTACATTGCAGGGTTGCGAGGTTGCGGTACCGTCAACCTGTCGCGCAGAGTGGGTACCGGAAGTCGCTTTCCTACCCCAATTTCAATTGCACGACAGGGACCGTCGTTATTACCTGCGTCGACGGTCCCACTTTTATTCCCCATCCACCGAACCTTCCGCGGCGCGTGACTAGTTGCCCAGTCGCTCGATCACCAGATCGAGCAGCGCGCGCAGCCGGGCCAGCCTTTTCAGATCGCGGTGATAGCCGACGAACGTGTCCCGGCCCGGCGGCGCTTCGCCAAGATCGATCCGGGTGACGCCGGCCAGCGTGTCGCCGAGCGGGCGCGGCAGCACTGCGACACCTGCGCCAGATGCGCACATGCGCGCCTGCACCTCGCGGCTATTGCTGCGCGAGACGACATGCGCATGGGGCAGCATTTTCCGCAGCCAGACGGCATCGGGCATATCCGCAAAGTTGGTGTCCATCGTCACCAGCGGCGCCCCGGCGCCATCGCCGGGTTTGGGCGGTTCGATATCCGATTTGAGATAGACGCCGTAGGGAATGTGCATCAGCCGCCGCGAGATCACTTCGGGTTCGTCGAACGGCCTGATCCGGAACACCATGTCGGCCTCGCGGCGCGGCAGACTGTAGAGGCTTTGGCTGGTCAGCAATTCGACCACGACCTGGGGATGCAACTTCGCAAATTCGGCGAACACCGGCGCCAGCAGATGAGCCCCGAACCAGTCGGATGACGAGATGCGCAGCATGCCTTCGAGCAGTTGATCCTGGCCGTCGAGCTGGCGCTGGAATGCCAGCGCCTCTTCTTCGATCCGTTCGGCATGGGACAGCACAGCCTGGCCTTCATCGGTCAGCACAAACCCTTCGCCGGTGCGCTGAAACAGGGTGTGACCGACCGCAAGCTCCAGCGCCTTCAGCCGGCGGCCCATGGTCGGCTGGCTCTGGCCGAGCTTTTGCGCGGCACCTCCCAGCGTGCCTTCGCGCGCAATCGCCAGGAAAATCCGAAGGTCGCTCCATTCCATCCGAAAAGCCCGCTCATTCAGTTCTGTTTGGAGTCCGTGCAACCTTGTCGGTGTTCACCGCTGTCTAACACGCCCATTTAGGTCAAGCGAAACGAAAGGGCGTCACCATGACTACGACACACACCATGCAGGCTGCCGTATTGAGCAGCATCGGATCACCGTTCAGTATCGACCGCATCTCAAGGCCAACCCCGGCGCAAGGCCAGGTGCTGGTGCGTGTCACAGCAAGCGCCGTCAATCCGCTCGATCTCAAGATCCGCAGCGGCGAGGCCGCCCATGCGCGACATCCGCTCCCGGCCATTCTCGGCATCGACCTCGCCGGCATCGTCGAAAGCGTCGGAGCGGGCGTGACGCAGTTCCGCCGTGGCGACGAGGTCTATGGCATGACCGGCGGCGTCGGCGGCCTGCAGGGCTCGCTGGCGGAGTTTGCCGCCGTCGATGCCGACCTGCTGGCGCTGAAGCCGGCCAACCTGACGATGCGCGAGGCGGCAGCCTTGCCGCTGATCTTCATCACCGCCTGGGAAGGGCTGGTCGATCGCGCCGGTGTGAGACCGGATCAGAAGGTGCTGATCCACGGCGGCGCCGGCGGCGTCGGCCACGTTGCCATCCAGATCGCGCGCGCCTTCGGCGCCGAGGTCTTTGCCACCGGTTCGGCGAAGGACAGGGCCACGATCGAACAGTTCGGAGCGACCTTCATCGACTACAATGCAACTTCGGTCGCGGATTACGTCGCCAGCGCCACCGGCGGCCGCGGCTTCGACCTCGTCTACGATACCGTCGGCGGCGCAGTGCTCGACGCGTCGTTCAATGCGGTGGCGCGGTTCGGCCATGTCGTCAGCGCGCTGGGCTGGGGTACCCATGCGCTGGCACCTTTGTCGTTTCGCGCCGCCAGTTATTCCGGCGTGTTCACGCTGCTGCCGATGCTCACCGGCGAAGGGCGCGCCCATCACGGCGATATTCTGCGCGAGGCGACGAAGCTAGCGGAGGCCGGCAAGATCGCGCCGAAGCTGGACGGCCGCCGCTTCACGCTGGACACAATCGCTGGTGCCTACGACGCGGTCAGAAGCCGCAGCGCAGCCGGAAAAATCGTGGTCGATATCCAGTAGTCGCGCACCTTCCGGCGGTCGTCTGCATGTCGCATCGCAACATTCAGGCGGCCTTGGTCCGGTGCCTCGACAGTGTGCAGCAAGCAATTCAATCCATCTTGACTCGATCTCACTGAGCTAGGCAGTCTGGCACCGCTAAGAACGCATCGGACAATGATCCAGATGCATCAGGGAGAAACATCATGGACTCATTTCTGAGGCCGCTTGCGGCTGCGAGTATGATATTTGCCGGCGCCCTTGCTTCCACCGCGCCGGCCAGCGCCCAGCAGGCCCCCATCAAGATTGGCGTCCCGACCTCGATCCAGTTGCAGGTCGGCCGTGATACCCAGAACGCCGCAAAACTCGCCGCCGAAGAGATCAACGCCAAGGGCGGCGTGCTTGGCCGCAAGCTGGAAATCGTGGTCGCCGACGAGACCGAAAATCCCGAACAGGGCATCGCCGCGATCAAGAAGCTGACCGCCGACGACAAGGTCAACGTGCTGATCGGCGGCTATACCAGCGGCGTCACGCTGGCCCAGTTGCCGCACATCTCCAGCGCCAAGACGATCTACATCGGCGTCGGCGCGGCCTCTCCCGCCATCACCCAGAAGGTGAAATCCGACTACGACAACTACAAATACATTTTCCGCGCCTTCCCGATCAATGCCGCGCACCAGGCACGCGCACTCGTGGACTTCATCAACGGCAAGCTGAAAGGCGAGATGAAGCTCTCGAAGATCGCCATTGTCGGCGAGAACGCGAAATGGGTGCAGGATCTCGTGCCTATCCTGAAGAAGGGCGCCACCGACGGCGGCACCGAGGTGAAGATGGCCGAGTTCTTCGACACCTCGACCTCCGACTTCTCGCCACTGTTCGCCAAGGTCAAGGACAGCGGCGCGCAGTACCTGATCGTGATTCTGTCGCATGCCTCGTCGGACATCTTCGTCAAGCAGTGGCATGACGCGCAGGTGCCGATCCCGATCGGCGGCATCGACGTCAAGAGCCAGGACGCCGACTTCTTCACCCGCGTCAGCGGCAAGGCCAATGCGGAGACGGTGGGCATGTTCGCGATCCGCGCGGCGCTCACGCCGAAGACCATCCCGTTCTGGGATGAATTCGTGAAGCGTTTCGGCACCGCACCGGTCTACACCGGCATCGGCGCATATGATGCGGTCTACATCTATGCCGACGCCGTCAAGCGGGCCAATTCCATCGAACCCGATGCGGTGATCAAGGAGCTGGAAAAGACCGATCACGTCGGCATCGCCGGCAAGCTGGTGTTCGACGAAACCCATGACGTGAAGACCGGCCCCGGCCTGCAGAACCTGCTGTTCGTGCAATGGCAGAAGAACGGCGAACGGGTCGTGGTCTGGCCGAAGGAAGCCGCGACCGGCGCCATGATCGCCCCGCCCTGGATGAGCAACTAAAGGCTTCCGGATTGGGGCGAGCCACAGAAACTCGTCATTGCGAGCTCAAGACAAAGTTGGCTTTGCCAACTGTGTCTTGAGCGAAGCAATCCAGAAGCCACAGGCGAAGACTGGATTGCTTCGTCGCAAGAGCTCCTCGCAATGACGACGCGTTCGACCTTCCACTTTCCGGGCATCAACAGCGGGACCTCATGCTTCAGATACTGATCTACGGCGCGGTTTCGAGCGCGATCTATGCGATGCTGGCCGTGGGATTTACGCTCATCTTCGGTGTCGCCCGCATCCTCAATCTGGCCCATGGCTCGTTCTACGCGCTCGGCGCCTATGCCGCCTATGTGCTCACCTCGCTCTTGAAGATCCCGCTGTTTCTCGCAGCCCCGCTCGCGGTGCTGCTGGTGGCGGGATTTGGCGTCGTCATGGAGCGGTTTCTGGTGCGCCCATTGCGGCAATCGCAGCTCGCGGTGCTGATGATCACGCTGGCGGTCTCGCTGGCCGTCGAACAGGCGCTGTTCCTGATTTTCGGCTCGGAATATCGCAATGTGCCGTCCTTCGTCGCCGAAAAGATGTCGATCGGCGGGGTCGATATCAGCGGCCAGCGGCTGCTCGCCCTCGTCGCCGGTGTGCTGGTGCTGCTGACGCTGTGGCTGTTCATCCAGCGCACAAGGCTCGGCGCCGCCATCCTCGCGGTGTCGCAGGACCCGGAAGCCGCGCAGTATATGGGAATCCCCACCAACCGCATTTTTTCGATCGTGATCGCGATCTCCGCAGGCACGGCGGCGCTGGCGGGCGTGCTGGTATCGCCGTTCCTCACGGTGCAGCCGTCCATGGGGCTGCTGCCGATGGTCAAGGCCTTCGCCATCGTGATCGTCGGCGGGCTGGGCTCGATCCCCGGCAGCATCATCGCGTCGCTGATCCTCGGCTATTCCGAAACCATCGTCGCTTACCTGATCTCGACCTCGTGGACAGAACTGGTGTCGCTCGTCGCCGTCGTCATCACATTGATGATACGGCCGTCCGGAATTCTCGGTCGACGGGCGGCGTTCTGACATGCGGCGCATTTCATTGATTGATATCGCTGGCGCCATCGTCCTCGTCGCCATTCTGGCGCTGGCGCCGATGTTCGTATCCAGCAACTACCTGACCGGCGTGCTCACCGTCTGCGCCATCTACGGCATCTGGGCCTCGAGCTGGGACTTCATGTCCGGCCTCACCGGCCGGGAGAATTTCGGCCACTCGCTGTTCATCGGCGCCGGCGCCTATACCGCGGGCTTTCTCGCCACCATCTGGTCCACCAACCCCTGGCTCAGCCTGCCGACAGCCGTCGGCGTCGCCATCGCCTTCAGCCTGCTGGTCGGATTTCCCACGCTTCGGCTGCGCGGACCTTATTTTGCGCTGGCGATGCTGTCGGCCTCGGCGATCCTGCAGCGCCTGTGCCTGATCTTCTGGGAATACACCGGCGGCGAGGAAGGGCTCTACGGTCTCGATCCGCTGATCAGATCGCCGCTGCATTATTACTGGTTCGTGCTCGCCGTGCTCGTCATCACGGTGATCGTCCTGACCCTGCTGGCACAATCACATTGGGGCCTGCTGCTGCGCGCCATCCGCGGCGACGAGGCGACCTGCCAAGCCGCCGGCATCAACGTCACCTTCTACAAGATCGCCTCGTTGATGATATCAGCCGGTTTCGCCGGTCTCGGCGGCGCGCTCTACGCGCATTATCAGCTCCAGGTCAGCCCGCCATTGTTCTCGGTAGTGGTCTCCATCACCGTCATCATCATGGTCTATGTCGGCGGCATCGGCTCGATCTACGGCGCCGCGGTGGCGGCGATCCTGCTCACGCTGCTCACGGAGATGCTGCGCGGCTTCGGCGAATACCGGCTGTGGATCTACACGCTGACGCTGATGCTGATCCTGTTCTTCCTGCCGAACGGACTGATCGCGCCGCTGTGGCGCCGGCTGACGGAGCGGCTGCGATGACCGCGCTTCTCGAAGTTACCGACGTCACCAAGCGCTTCGGCGGCCTTACCGCCGTGAAGAACGCAACCTTCACGCTGAAGAAGGGCGAATTCACCGGCATCCTCGGCCCCAACGGCGCCGGCAAGACCACTTTGTTCAACATCCTGACTGGCTTCATGCAGCCGACATCAGGCACCATCCACTTCAATGGCGAACTGGTGCGCGAGCTTGCACCCTACAAGGTGGTCAATCGCGGCATGGCGCGCACGTTCCAGCTCACACGTCCCTTCGTCGGCATGAACCTGCTGGAGAATGTGCTGGTCGCCTGCATGTCTCCGCGCGCTTCGAACGACAAGGACAAGGAGGAGCGCGCGAGTTATCTGCTCGCCCAGGTCGGGCTTGGCGGGCGCGACAAGGAGCCGGTGGAGACACTGCCTTACGGCGACCTGCGGCGGCTCGAAATCGCCCGCGCGCTGGCGACCCGGCCGGACCTGCTGCTGCTGGATGAGCCGTTCGCCGGCCTTGGCAGTAGCGAAATCGAACAACTGGCGCAGCTGATTCGCCGGCTGCATCGCGAGGAAAACCTGACCATCCTTCTGATCGAACACAAGCTGCGTGAGTTCATGGCACTGGTGTCGCGCGTCATCGCGATGAACTTTGGCGAGATCATCGCCGTCGGGCCGCCCGACGAGATTGTCAAGAATCCAAAAGTGATCGAAGCCTATATCGGCAAGACGGAGGACGCCCATGCCTCTGCTTGAAGTCTCCGACCTGCGCGTCAGCTACGGCAAGGCGCTCGCCATCGAATCGGTTTCGATCAGGGTCGAGAAGGGTGAACTTGTCGGCGTGCTCGGCCCCAACGGTGCCGGCAAGACCACGCTGCTGAAGGCGATCTCGCGCTCCATCGCGTCGCAGGGCACGCTGGCCTTCAAGGGCCAGTCGCTGCACGCGATCGAACCTTACAATGTCGTGGCGCGCGGCATCTGCCACTGCCCCGAGGGGCGAAAACTGTTCTCGGAATTGTCAGTGCTGAAAAACCTGCAACTCGGCGCTTATCTGCGCAAGAACAGTGCCGAGATCACCAGCGATCTGGAGCGCGTATTCACGCTGTTTCCGGTGCTGCGGGAGCGGCAGTGGCAGCAATCCAGCACCCTGTCCGGCGGCGAGCAACAGATGGTGGCGATCGGCCGCGCGCTGATGGGCCGCCCGGAACTGCTGCTGCTCGACGAGCCCTCGGTCGGCATCGCGCCGCGGTTGAAGGGACTGATCTTCGATTCGATCCAGCAGATAAGAAAGGACGGCACCGCCATCCTGATTGTCGAGCAGGACGCCAACTCGACGCTGCGGATCGCCGACCGCGTCTATGTTCTGGAGCACGGCCGCACCATCCGCGAGGGCAAACCAACCGAGCTGGCGGGCGACGAATACATTCGTCAGGTTTATCTCGGGGTGTGATCCCGCGTGACGCGGGAAGGACTATCGAAAAGCGGCCGCACTCCGGAATACGTGACGATGGCCGATCTCAGCCATGCGCGCTTGTGGCTGAGACATCCGACAACACTTCATCGAGAGATGAAAGGAAACGGTCGGCATTTCCGCGCGAAAACACCAGCGGCGGACGGATTTTCAAGACGTTCGCGTGCAGGCCCGCCGCGCTGATCAGGACGCGTTTTTCCCGAAGCCCGTTGACGAGGCGCGCCGTGGCCGCTGTCGCGGGACTGCGCGTCGTGCGGTCCGTCACCAGTTCGACACCGATAAACAGACCTGCACCGCGAACGTCGCCGATCATCTCGTGCCGCGTCGCCAGGCCGCGCAATTCATCACGAAGATAGCTGCCCACGTCTTTTGCGTTTGCGATCAGATGGCTCTGCTCGATCACGTCGAGCACCGCCATGCCGACCGCGCAGGAAACCGGATTGCCGCCAAACGTGTTGAAGTAGCGGGTTCGTTTGCCGAATGTTTCCAGGATTTCCGGGCGCGCGACCAGGCCGGCCATCGGATGGCCATTACCCATCGGCTTACCCATGGTGACGATGTCCGGCACGACGCCGTGACGCGAAAAGCCCCACATGCCTTCACCGGTTCGGCCGAACCCGGGCTGCACTTCGTCGGCAATCAGAAGCCCGCCGGCTTCGCGGATCGCGGCCGCCGCCGGGGCGAGAAAACCTGCGGGACCGGACAGCACCCCGTCGCTTGAAAAGATCGTATCGACCAGCAGTGCCGCGGGCTTGATGCCGTGCGCTTTCATGTCGGCAATCGCAAGCCGGACGTGCGCGGCAAAGGCTTCGCCGACATCGCCACCGCCAGCGTGATAGGCATTTGGCGCGGGCACGGTACGGACATGCGGTGGAAGCACAATGCCGTCGCCCAGCGACGGCGACATTTCCGAGATGGCGATGGTCACGCCGTGATAGGCCAGCTGCGTGATAATCACGCCGGTGCCGCCGGTGAAGGTCCGCGCGGCACGATAGGCCAGATCGTTCGCCTCGCTGCCGGTGCAGGTGAACATCACATGCGCGAGTTCTTCGGGAAAATAGCCAAGCAAACGCTCGGCATAATCGAGGATTCCGTCGGTCAGGTAACGGGTGTGCGTATTGAGCGTGGCGGCCTGCCGGCTCAGGGCTTCCACGACATGGGGATGGCAATGCCCGACGCTGGCGACGTTGTTGTAGACGTCGAGATAGGCGCTGCCATCGGCGTCGTACAGCCAGACGCCCTCGCCGCGCACCAGATGGACCGGATTGGCATAGAACAGCCGGTACGCGGGACCAAGCAGGCGCTCGCGCCGTTCGACCAGCGCGCGGTCGCGCTGCGACATGTCTGTGGCCGCCGCAGCGTCGAATGAATTGATCATCGTCATCGTATCACGCTGCTCCGATGTGGTCCTGAAGCCAAACAATGGCATCGCCGCGGGATATTTCCTGAAGACGCTGCAATCCGGTCCATGCAGCACCCTGGTTGCGCAGGATATATTCAGCATTGTCGGGATGTCGCGCGGCGCGCCAGGAGCTGACGGCGATCGTCAGCGCAAGCCGCGCGGCAATCATCTCCGGCAGCAATTCGATTTCTTCGGGCAGAAGCGGACAGACGGCGTGGAAACCGGCCGCCATGTCGGCGACTCCCTGCAGCGGATGGCCATGCTGGCCGACCTGATAGGCCGCGGCGACAGCAAGATCCTGCACCAGAGGCGAGCGCACGACGTCGCCGAAATCGATCACCCCCGAGATCACATCGTTGTCGGCGGGATCGACCAGAACATTGTGCGGATTGAAGTCGTTGTGAATGACCTGGCTGCGCAATTGCGGCAGCACCGGAACGACGTATTCTGTGAATCGGTCCAGCGCATCTTCCGCGAGCGCCCTTTTCTGCGGATGCGGCAATTCTGCGAGCAACGGGCGAACCTGGCCGGCCGACTTGATGTCCCAGAGCAGATCGTAACCATCCGCGGGATGCCGGAAATCGGCGAGAGCCAGGTCGAGGCCCGCGAGAAAGGCGCCAAGACTGTGTCTTTGCGCAGCGCTGGTTTCCGCCTGATGCAACGGGCGCCCGGCAAGATAGGTCAGGCAACGAATCCGGCGCTCTGGATGCTCGTCCGTCTTCCAAATGAATTCCAGACCATCGGCGTCCCGCGGACGGATCAAACGCGGCACCGGCAGATCGGCAGCCACGGCATTGACGTGAAGCAGAAGCCGGCTCTGAAGATCAGTCACAGCCGACGGCTCGGCTGGATGAATGACCTTCAACACGAAATGGCGGTTGCTGTGGTCCTGCAGATGAAAATTGCGATCCCGCTCTCCGGTCAAAGCGACGGCACGGGCATCGATCCCGAAATGCGCAAGCGCCAGTTTTTCGATGTCTTCGATAGCCGCCGGCGGCGCCGCCACGTCGAGCAATTCACCCAGCTGTTCTATCAACTGAACGCCGAGCTTGCCCGAAGGCCCCGTCTTCGCGGCGGATCCGCTGTTGCCGACCGTCATATCGCCATGACTTCCTGACCCGATACTTCCTGACCCAATCAATCACAAGGGGCACATCGCAGACCTTGATCGCCTGCGATGAGTGCCCGATCCCGCCATCAGCGGGATCGGCCAAGGGATATCTGCTTCACGGCGAAGAGTAAAATGCTCTCCCGCGAAAGCTCCTATGCGGCGACAGGCAGCGAATTGCGGCGGGCGATCGCATCGAGCACGATTTTCTCCACCGCCATGCGGCGTTCGCCGCTCAGCGGCTGACGCGGCGCGCGCACGTGCTCGGTCGAGTGGATCGCGATGGCTTCCGCCAGCTTGATGTTCTGCACCAGATAGGTCGAGACATCGAGGTCGAGCAACGGCCTGAACCAGCGGTAAATCTCCAGCGCTTCGGCAAGCCGACCAGCCTTGATCAGGCGATAGATCGCGACCGTCTCCGCCGGAAACGCGCAAACCAGGCCCGCAACCCAGCCGACCGCGCCGGCCGTCAGCGCCTCGAAGGCGAGATTGTCGACACCGGTCAGCACGGCGTAGCGATTACCCAGACGATTGAAGATTTCCGTCGTGCGGCGGATGTCGTCGGAGGATTCCTTGACCGCGACGAAGCGCGCGTCGGATGCCAGCTCTTCCATGATCTCCGGCGTCACGTCGACGCGATAGGCGAGACGGTTGGAATAGATCATCACCGGCAGATCGCCGGCTGCGGCTACCGCACGCAGCGTGGCGACGGTCTCCTTCGGATTGGTGTGATAGATCGGGCTCGGCACCACCATCAGGCCGGATGCGCCAGCCTTGGCGGCCTTGCGGGCCATCTCGCAGGCTTCGCGCGTTCCGGCCTCCGACACCGTCATCAGCGTCGGTTTACCGGCGGTGACGGATTGCGCGGTCTTCAGGACGGCGATGCGTTCCTCCTGCGACAGCATCGGGCCTTCGCCGAGAGAACCGCAGACGATGATGCCGTCGCAACCGGCCTCCATCTGCAGCGCGAAGCACCGCTCCATCTCGGCATGGTCGAGCGCGCCGTCGGCATTGAATTTGGTGGTGACTGCAGGAATGACGCCTGTCCACATGATGTTGATCCTTGTTGCTGGGGTGTTGTGAGTGATTTTGGAAGACGGAATGGCGTCAGTCCGGGTGAGCGCTGGCCCGCGACGTGTCGGCGAAGGCGGGCAATGCCTGCTCATCCTCCACCGCGTCCGGCATCGCGCGCTGTGAAGAACGGCGGCGCCATTCGAGATATTCGCCGACAAAGCCGCGCCGAAAGAACGAAACGCAGACGATGAAGATGAGCCCCGTCACCACGGTGACGAGATCGCCGATCGTGGCCAGATAATTCTGCAGCCCAACCACCAGTGCCGCGCCGACCAGCGGTCCGAACATGGTTCCGAGCCCGCCCAATAGCGTCATCAGCACCACTTCGGTGGAGGTGTGGAGCGACACGTCATTCAGCGACACCAGCTGGAACACCAGCGCCTTCAGTGCGCCGGCATAGCCCGCGACTGCGGCGGACAGCACGAAGGCAGCAAGCCTGAAACGATCGGTATCGTAGCCGAGCGATGTCGCTCGCGGTTCGTTCTCGCGTACGGCCTGAAGAATCTGTCCGAATGGCGAATGAACGACGCGGTACACGAACAGGAAGCCGGCCGAAAACAGACACAGCGTCACGTAATACATCGTCGTGTCGGAAGAGAGAGCGAGGCCCAGCAGGTTGCCCCGTGGAATGCCCTGCAACCCGTCCTCGCCGCCGGTCCAGCGAAACTGCACGGCCAGAAAATACACGATCTGCGACAGTGCCAGCGTGATCATGGCAAAGTAGATGCCCCGGCGCCGGACCGCGAGGCCGCCGATCGCCAGCCCGACGAGAGCTGCGGCAGCGACACCGAGCGTAAACGCCGTCACCATGCCGAGCGGATGCGCGCCGAAGCGAATCATCAGCGCGCCGGTAACGTAACCCGCACTGCCAAGGAAAGCGGCATGCGCGAACGACACCAGGCCGGTGAAGCCGAGCAGCAGATTGAAGGCACAGGCAAACAGGCCGTAGCACATCACCTTCATCACGAAGATCGGATAGATGATGCCGGGAACGAACGGCACGACCAGCGCCGCCGCAAACAGAAGCCCGAAGATTTTGAGCGTGATCGACATGCTGCCCTCAGACCTCACGGCCGAACAGGCCGGCTGGTCGCACCAGCAGCACCAGCGCCATGATCACGAACACCACCACCGTCGACGCTTCCGGATAGAACACCTTGGTCAGCCCTTCGATCAGGCCCAGCGAAAGACCCGTGATCATCGAGCCAAGGATTGAACCGAGCCCGCCGATCACCACCACCGCGAAGACGATGTTGAGGAGATTGCCGCCCATCAGTGGCGTGATCTGCATGATCGGGGCGGCGAGAACGCCGGCGATGCCGGCCAGCGCGACGCCGAACCCGTAGGTCAGCGTGATCATCACCGGCACGTTGATCCCGAACGCCTGCAGCAGCCGCGGATTTTCCGTGCCGGCGCGCAAATAGGCTCCGAGTTTGGTGCGCTCGAACAGATACCAGGTGCCAAAGCAGATCAGCAGCGAGGCGGCGACCACGAAGATGCGGTATTTCGGCAGCAGCATGAAGCCGACGTCGAACGGACCCTGCAGCAATTCCGGCGGCTCATAGCCCTGCCCCGATACGCCGAATGCATGACGGAAACCGCCCTCCATCACCAGTGCGACGCCGAATGTCAGCAGCAGCCCATAGAGATGGTCGAGCTGATAAAGCCGTCGCAGCAGCAGCCGCTCGATCGCCATGCCGATCACGGCGACACAGAACGGCACGATGATCAACGCAGCCCAGAAACTGATCTGGAAATTCGGATAGCCGAGCCAGGGACCAAGCTGCGTCAGACCGATCCAGGCCAGGAACGCGGCCATCATGAACTGCGCGCCATGGGTGAAATTGATGATGTTGAGCAGGCCAAAAATGATCGCGAGCCCCATGCTCAGCATCGCATAGAAGCAACCGCCGATCAGACCAATGGTAAGCTGGGCCATGAAGGCCTGAAGGGAAATCGTCATCGCTGCATCACCGGTGGCGGTCTCGTTAGGGCCTTCGCGTCAAGCGAAGGCCCGCGTGTCAGTCAATTTTGTCAGCTCTTGTTGAGCGGGCACGCGTCACTCGGCTTCGGGAACACGTCTTCCCCCTTCAGCACGGCCTTGACGTTGTAGAAGTCCCAGTCGCGCTTGGATTCCGCCGGCTTCTTGACCTGCAGCAGCAGCATGTCATGGACCAGCGCACCATCGACGCGGAGATGCCCATTGCGGATCACGGCATCGTCGATCGTCATGGTCCGCAGCTTCGCCATCACCGCGCCGGCTTCGTCGGTTCCTGCGCCTTCGATCGCCTTGAGATAGCTCAGCGTGGCCGAATACACCGCCGCCTGCGAGGCGCTGGGCATGCGGTTCATCTTCGCGAAGTATTTCTCGGCAAAGGCGCGTGAGCGATCGTCGTAATCCCAGTAGAACGCTTCGGTCAGGTACATGTCCTGCGCCTTGGCGAGCCCGAGGCTCTTGACGTCGGTGATGTAGGCGAGCAACGGGGCGATCACCTGCTTGTCGGTCCGGCCGATGCCGTATTCGGCAGCCTGCTTGATCGAATTGATCGTGTCGCTGCCGGCATTGGCGAGCGCGATGACCTGCGCGCCGCTGGCCTGCGCCTTCAGCATGAAGGATGAAAAATCACCGCCCGGAAACGGATGACGCGATGTTCCCAGGACTTTACCGCCGTCCGCCTCGACGACCGCGGCAGCGTCTTTCTCAAGCGAATGGCCGAAGGTGTAGTCAGCCGTGACGAAGTACCAGCTCTTCTTGCCTTCCTTGAGCAGCGCCTTGGCGGTGCCGGCGGCGAGCGCGTAGGTGTTGACCATCCACTGCGCATTGAGCGGCGAGCATTTGTCAGTAATCGCCGCCATCGCAACGCCGGCGGACAGCATCGTGACGCGGTTCTTCTGCTTGGCGATCTCCATCACCGCGAGCGCGGTGGAAGAGGTCGGAAAGTCGGCGATCATATCGACCTTGCCCTGATCGAACCATTCGCGCGCGAGATTCGCGGCGATGTCGGGCTTGTTCTGGTGATCGGCCGCGATCAGTTCGATCGGCGCGCCGAGAACCTTGCCGCCCATCTCGTCAATCGCGATCTGGGCCGCGACCGCGGAACCCTTGCCGGTGAAATCGGAGTAGATGCCCGACAGATCGTTGAGGATGCCGATCTTGACGACATCGTCGCTGATCTTGTCCGCGGCCAGAGACGGCAAAGCCGTCAGCGCGGCCAGCGACAAGCCGAAAGCACCGGTAATCAAACGCTTTTGCATTGGTCCCGTCTCCTGTTTCATCATTACACTCCGAGTAGCCTGTTGACTTGATCTTCCCGCGCATCGACCTCGTCGGCCGCAATCTCCGCGGCGATGTGGCCGTGCTCGACGACATAGTGGCGATCGGCGAGGTGGCGCGCGAAATGGAAATTTTGCTCGACCAGCAGAATGGTGAAGCCCCGGCTTTTCAGCAGCGAGATGGCTCGCCCCAGCGCCTCGACGATGACAGGCGCGAGGCCTTCGGTGATTTCGTCAAGCAGCAGGATTCGCGCGCCCGTGGTCAGGATGCGGCCCATGGCCAGCATCTGCTGTTCGCCACCGGACAGGCTGCCGCCGTAACTGTCGCTGCGCTCCGCAAGATTGGGAAACATCGTCAGCACATCGGCGAGCGGCAATCCGCCGGGTCCGAGCCTCGGCAGCAAGGTGAGATTTTCCGAGGTGGTCAGGGTCTTGTAGATACCGCGCTCTTCCGGACAGTAGCCGAGGCCGAGCCGCGCGATCCGATGCGGCGGCAGCCGGATGACTTCGGCGCCATTCACCGTCACCGAACCGGAGCGTCGGTCGGTCAACCCGAGAATGGCCTTCAAGGTGGTGGTGCGACCGGCGCCGTTGCGGCCCAGCAGCGTGACGCACTCCCCCTCGTGAACCCTGATATCGATGCCATGCAGCACGTGGGATTCGCCGTACCACGCTTGCAGGCCACGGGTTTGGAGCACGATGGGCGTGTCACGCATGGCCGCCTCCGAGATAGGCGGCTTTCACGGCGGGATCGATCGATACTTGCGCGTAGGGCCCTTCGGCCAGAATCTCGCCCCGTTGCAGGACGGTGATGGTATCGCTGATGTCGGCGACCACTGACATATTGTGCTCGACCATCAGGACGGTGCGACCGCTGGAAATACGCTTGATCAGCCGCTTGATCCGATCGACATCGTCGATCGCCATGCCCTGGGTCGGCTCGTCGAGCAGCAGGAACGGCGGATCGAGCGCCAGCGTCGTCGCGATTTCGAGGGTCCGCTTGCGGCCGTAGGACAGATCCGCGGCATTGATCGCGGCGGCATCCGCCAGGCCGACATCCGCGAGCAATTTCATGGCGGCGGCGTCGAGCACATCGAGCGTGCGCGCCGATTTCCAGAAATGGTACTGCGTGCCCAGCTTGCGTTGCAGCGCGACGCGGACGTTGTCCTTCACGGTAAGATGCGGAAACGTCGCCGAAATCTGGAACGAGCGCACCAGCCCGCGCCGCGCCGTGGCGGCAGACGACTCGGCGGTGATGTCGACCCCCTCGAACATGATCGAGCCGGCCGTCGGCCTGTGGAATTTGGTCAGCAGATTGAAGAATGTGGTCTTGCCGGCGCCGTTCGGCCCGATCAATGCATGGATGGTGTGGCGCCGCACTTTGAGATCGACACTCTTGACGGCTGTAAAGCCGCCGAATGTCTTGGTCAGCTGCGATGTCTCTAACGCAAACTCCGACACGATCCCCGCTCCCCGCCGCCCAAAATCGTAGATTGTATAAAATGTGCGGGACTGTCAAGCGCTGGACCTGAGCCGGCAGCGGTGTCGCCCGCCTTGGGTTTGCCTCAACGTTGCCGCGAGCGGCGCGAGCAGCGTGCAAGGGGCCGACCTTCACCGCCGGCATGCCAGATCTCCGACCGGGTCGCCTTCAACCGGGGACCAACGGCTTTCGAAAACAGATTCATCAGCCGCGCATGGCGAGCCATGCCAGCACCGCGCTTTGCGCAATCGAACGTCGGCCGAACCCGGCATTTTGCAACGGCTCAATTCACGCAGCGATCGACTTCCGGTAAATCTCGATCAGCGAATGGCCGGCATGCTCGATATGGCTGCGCAGCAGGTTGGCAGCGGAGACGATCTCCCCTGCCTCGCACAGGTCCAGGATCTGGCTGTGTTCGGTATCGGCGCGCGCGACATCGCCCGACACCGACAATTGCAATCGCGTCGGGCGGTCGCAATCTTGCAAAAGCCCTGCAATAATGCCCATTGAGCGCGGCCGGCCGGCATGGCGCAACAGGCCCATATGAAACCGCTGGTTCAGTTCGCCCCATTGGTGCACGAGGCCCGATTTGAGCGCGAGGCTGTATTCGTCCTTCAGGCTGTGAAGCTCTTTGTAGTCGTCCTTGGTGAAGTGATGCGCGGACAAAATCAGCAGCGGCGGTTCGAGCTGGACGCGAAGCTGGAAAATGTCCTCGATCTCTTCGAGCGACAATCCGGACACCACCGCTCCGCGATGCGGCACGATCTTGACCAGGCCGCCCGCTTCCAGCTGCAGCAATGCTTCCCGAACGGGGATCCGGCTGATGCCAAATTCGATCGCCAGAGCATCCTGGCGCAGTTGCGCGCCGGGCGCGAACTCTCCACCCAGAATCCGCTGACGCAACGCATCCGCCACGGCCGCAGCAACAGTCTTGTGACGGAGGCCTTTGCTGGCCCCTATGATGGGATGGTCCAATGACATGTAACAAGCTCCGCTCCGGAATACCGGCCGGTTTGTATATTGTATAATTAAATTTGCAGATTGGCAATGGTTTGTTGCACGCGCTGTGTATTGCTCGGAATTCGTAAATAGGTGGCACCCCACCGACGAGGGGGGCGTCTGCACGCTCGCGCCAGGACCGCCAACAAAGAGGCGTCGCCATGAGTAACCGACTGCTTCAGATCGCATGCGGTCAGGCGGCAATCGACTGCGCGGCAAAGCCAAAGCAACAGTTCGCAAGCTTGTTCAGGCAAGCTTGTTCAGGGATGGCGCACCATTCGGAATAAAACTGCGAACTTTTACATCTGAAAGCTGCATATCGGAAGATTCGCTGGTGATCAGCTCGCATTCCGCCAGCGCGCCCTGCGCAGGGCAGCGGCGACCGCATTGAGGAAACGATCGACGTCCGCCTCGCTCGTATAGGCATGGGGGGCGACGCGATTCACGGCCGCAAGTCCACGAAATTCAAGGTCGGCCCGAGCATACTGGCGGTCGACGACCGCAGCCGCAATGTTGGCCTCGGCCAGATGCCGGTTCAACTCCGCAGGCGGGAGCGACGGTGTTCCGAATGTCAGAAAGGCAGGCTCGCCATTGATCTGCTCGAATACGGTCACGTCAGGAATTGCCGACAGGCCGACATGGAGCCGGGCAAGACGTATCCGGATGGTGTCCCGGATGTTATTGATACCGCAGCGGAGGGCATACTCGACCGCGACGCCGAGACCTAGTCGTCCTGCGACCGAGAATTCATAGGTCTCGAAGCGTCCCGCATCGGAGCGCGTGGAGTAGCCTTCCAGCGAGGTCCAGCCTGAACCAGCCTGACTCAAGATCGGCGGATCGCCCAACTGCGCGAGGGCGCGGTCGGACAGTGCCATGATGGCCTCGCCGCGCGGGCCGCGTAGCCACTTGCGGCTCGGTGCTACGAGAACATCTGCACCCGTAGTCGCCATCCCGAGCGGGATCTGCCCCACGGCCTGGGCGCCATCGACGAATAGCAGGCATCCGTCCGGACGCGGCAGCGCGGCGATCGCCTCGACCGGCTGCTGCACGCCCGATCCGCTGGCTACCACCGGCAGACAGATCGCCACGGTTCGCTCGTCGATCAAGGCTGCGGTGCGCGCGACATCGATGCGGCCTGAACTCTCATCGAACGGCATCACGTCGATCGTGATGGCGCCTGCCCGCTTCTGCTTCAACAGGTTCAGCACATTGCTCGCCCATTCCGAGCGGGCAACGAGAATTCGCGCGCCATGGCGAGCCGGCATCGCGAGCAGCGCCATCGCCCACAGGTGACCGGCGCTGCCTCCAAAGGCGATATTATGCGTGCGGCATTGCAGCAGGTCGGCAACGCTGGCGCGCACGCCGTCGAGACGCTCCGCCGCCTGCGCAGCTGCCCAATGCGGACCGACGCTCGCCTCCCTTGCCAGATGAGCGACGACAGTCTCGGTGACGGTCCGCGGCGGCAGCCCGGCTCCTGCAGCGTTCAGATGCACAAGGTTGGAGGCTCCGGGTGTTTCGGCGCAAAACGATGCGACGTCGAAACGCGCCGATGGGGTGGCGATGCGCATGCTCATGTCTCTCTCCCTCATATGTTTTTGCCGGTAATAGCAGCGGTGTTTTTTACTATTGTTGACGCAATATCTTGGACAGAAAAGAACGTGCGCGTTCGGTGGAAGGCTGGGCAAAAAAAGCTTCGGCCGGGGCTTCTTCGAGAATGCAGCCGCCGTCCATGAACACGACGCGATCGGCAACGTGGCGTGCGAACCCCATCTCGTGCGTAACGACCATCATGGTCATGCCATCACGCGCAAGCCCGGTCATGACGTCCAGCACTTCGCTGATGGTTTCAGGGTCGAGCGCAGAGGTGGGCTCGTCGAACAGCATCGCAATCGGGTCCATCGCCAGCGCGCGGGCGATGGCGGCGCGTTGCTGCTGACCGCCCGACAGCTGCCCCGGGTAGCAACCAGCCTTGTCTGCCAGCCCGACACGCCGCAGCAGCGACATCGCCTTGTCGACCGCCTCGGATTTCGCGCGCCCCAGTACCCGGATCGGCGCCAGGGTGATATTCTGAAGTACCGTGAGATGCGGATAGAGCTCGAAGTGCTGGAACACCATACCGATCTGGCTCCTCAGCCTTGTCAGGTCGGTCCGGCGATCGCCGACCGAGGTGCCGGCCACCGTGATCGCCCCGGCCTGAAAGCCCTCGAGACCGTTCACGCATTTGAGCAAGGTCGATTTGCCAGAGCCGGACGGACCGCACACGACGACGACCTCCGCTTTGAGGATCGTGATCGAGCATTCCTTGAGCACGTCAAGATCGCCGTATTTTTTCGAGACGTGATCGATCACGATCGCGACCGGTCGCGGCACGAGATCAGGCTCGCTCCGCGCCGCCTTGCGGGAATCCAGGCGCAGGGGAATGGTCATTGGCTCACCATGGATTTCTTGAGCAGCTGAACCGACTGGGCGCCCGTGCAGCAGAGAACGAAGTACACCAGCGTCGCGAACAAATAGAACGCAACGAGATGGCCCTCGCGGTTTGCGGTCACCGAAACCGCCGTCATGAAATCACGCAGGCCCACGACGTAAACCAGCGACGTGTCCTGGAACAGCGCGATGCTTTGCGACAGCAGAATGGGCGTCATCTTGCGAAACGCCTGCGGAAGCACGACAAAGCGATAGGCCTGAAGCTGGCTCAGGCCGGACGCAGTTGCCGCCGCCAGCTGTTGTTTCGAAACACTCTGGATGCCAGCCCGGATGATTTCCGCATAATAGGCTGCCTCGAAGATGATGAAGGCCACCAGCGCCGAAGTGAAGGCGCTGATCGGCCGGCCGGTCGCCAATGGCATCAGCAGATAGAACCAGAGAATGACCATGATGAGCGGAATGGAGCGAAGCCCGTTGACATAGGTCGCAGCGAGCGCGGCGAGCGGCTTCGGTCCGGCGATCCGCATCACCGCCAGAATTGCGCCGAGGCTGATGCCACCGGCCATTGCCAGCAGCAGAAGCTGGAAACTGGTGCACAGGCCATCCCAGAGAAACGGCGCAGTCGCTGCGATGATGTCGAGGTCGATACCACCCATCGCTCAGACCCGCGCCATCAAGCCGGGGATCGCGACCACGCGTTCGATCGCGCGCATCGCGGCGATTGCCGCCAGCGTCAAGGCGACGTAGATCAGGGTCGCGGCCGTAAACGCCTCGATGCCGTGAAACGTCACGCCTTCGATCTGGCGGCTCTGGCCGGTCAGTTCGAGCAGCCCGATCGTGAGTGCCAGCGAGGAATTCTTGACGACGTTGAGAAACTCCGACGTCAGCGGCGGCAGCACGTAGCGGGCGGCGACCGGCAACAGCACATAGCGATAGCTTTGCAGCAGCGTCAGGCCGCTCGCCGCGGCAGCCATCGACTGCCCGCGGCCGACCGCCTGGATCCCGGCGCGGAACTGCTCGGCGATCCGTGCCGACGTGAACAGGCCAAGGCCGATCACGCTGGTCCAGTATTCAGGCAGCGGAAGGTCGCGCTTGATCCAGTGGGCCACTGAAGCGGGCAGCAGTTCCGGCACGACGAAGTACCAAAGAAACAGCTGAAGCAGCAGGGGAACGCTGCGAAAAACTGCCACATAGACCGCGCCAACCATACGCGCCGCCCGGTTCGGCAGTGTTCTCAGGATGCCAATGACGGCGCCTAAAATGAAGGCGAGCACCCATGCGGCACCGGCGACGAGCAGGGTCCAGGCCAGCCCCGACATCAGCCACCCCAGATAAGGAGCCGAGATCGGCACGCTCCAGTCCCAGTGATAGATCATCGCGGGATCGCCTGGATCACGAAGGCGGTCTTGAGTTCGGGCTCGATCACGATGCCGAGCGGTCCGAACCATTTCTCATAGAGTTTTTCCGCTTCGGACGAGCGGAAGGTTTCGGCGTAAGCGCGCTTCACCAGCAGAGAGAAATCCAGGTCGCCACGCTGCATCATCGCCGAATAGGGATCGTAGGTGAGCAGCCGACCGATCACCTTCAGCGAACCCTTGGGCTGCGCCTTGGTCGCCGCGAACACCTTGATCTGGCCGCCGTCGGCCGCGAAGCCGTCGACCCGGTCATTTGCGACCAGCAGGGCGCCCTCGCCTAGATCCTTCGCATAGACCAGCTCGATGCCGAGTTTTTCGCTGTCGTTGAGGGCGCGCAGCGATTGCTCATTGCTCGATCCCTGCAACACCGCCACCCGCTTGCCCTTCAGGTCCTCGACTTCCTTCGCGCTGTTCGCCGCGCTCACCAGCACCTGCGTGCCGGTGATGTAGAAGATCGGTGAAAATTCCACCTGCTCCTGCCGGGCCAGCGTGTTGGTGGTCGTTCCGCATTCGATGTCGATGGTGCCGTTCGCGACCAGCGCAATCCTGTTCGTGGTGTTGATTGGCACGTATTTGATCTGAAGATCTGGCTTCTCGAGCCGCGCTTTCACGGCATCGACTACCTTCATGCACAGGTCGATCGAGTAGCCCTCGACGCGCTGTTCGCGGTTGATGAACGAATAGGGAGCCGAGGCTTCCCGGTGTCCGATCGTGATCGCATTGCGCTCGGCGATCCGCTTCAGGATCGGACTTTCGCCGGCTCCCAGCGCCATTGCCGGTGCCGCCAGCGTCGCGGCGAACACCAGGCCGAGGCCTGCACGACAAAAAAAGCTGCTGCCTGACATATACGTCCCCTCGGGAAAGGAGGTCGAGCGTCATCGCTCGCCGCTCCGGAAAACTGGCGTCTCGTCGCGATTGTCGGGTGAAGTCGTGTACCGGGTCGACTTGCTGAAATACCAAATCAAGGAACCAGCAGCAGGCTAGCGTCGGTCCCAAGTCCGCGCCAATGCCAATCGCTTTGACCATGATGCCAAATTCGCATGATGCGCGGACGGAACAACGTGTCATTATAGTGGTATGGCGGTAGTCGACCGCCGACTCGGAGAGTGTAATGCTCGATATCCGTTGGCTCGAAGACCTCATTGTCGTCGCCGAGACGCGCAACATCACGCGAGCTGCCGAATTGCGCAATGTCACGCAGTCCGGTCTGAGCCGCCGGATTCAATCGCTCGAACATTGGGTCGGCGCCCCCTTGATCGATCGACGCCGGACCCCACTTGGGCTCACGGACGCCGGCCAGAAGCTGCTTGACGTGGCAAACGAGGCCCTCGGCCAGCTCAACGGAGCCCGGCGCACGATCCGTGAGGACCAGAACGAACGTTTGCGCAGCATCCGCTTCGCCGCCCCGCACGTCCTGTCGGTGACCTTCTTCCCGCGCTGGATCTCGGCCATCCAGGCCCGACTGGGCTCGAGCCGGCTGTCGATCACCTCCGACAACCTGCCGGGTTGCGCCAGCCTGTTCGAGGATGGCGCCGTCGATTTCGTGGTCTGCCTGGTGGATTCCGACGGGGCGATCCTCAGGGGCGCGGGCCGGCAACTCGCCATCGAGGGCTGCGCGTCGATCTCGATTGGCAAGGAAAGGCTGATTCCACTGTCCGCCCCGGCCGCCGACGGATCGCCGCTGCACCGGCTCGACCTCGGGCCGCGCCTGTCCACCTCCTACCTCGCTTACAGCCGCGAGTGTTCGCTGGGATGGGCCGTCGAAGGGCTGATCGTCCGCAGGTCCGATCTGGCGCAGCTGCAAAGTCCTTATGAGAACTCGCTGGCAGACGGTCTCAGGACCATGGCGCTCGCGGGACTGGGTGTCGCCTGGCTTCCGCTTACGACGACTCACAATGATATCATCCGTGGCAAGCTGGTCCGCACCGGCGATCCCCTGCTTGCGATCGATCTCGACATTCGTCTCTACCGTCCCGCGCGCAGGCTGCCGAAGAAGGCCGAAGAGCTGTGGAAGCGGCTGACGACAGACGGCCTCGGAGCGATGTTCGCAACAGGCCCCCTGCCCGGCGAAGCCGCTACCGCACTCCACATCGAGGATGCGCTGTCGCTGCAGAAATAACGCCACGCACGTTGCCGCGCCAGCGGCATTCTCCTGCTCCTTCCCAGCATGATCGATGGATCGTTCGCTGCGCTACACCATGCGCACGCCGATCGCGATTGGCGTTGTCGGGTTTCAGCGCATGATGCGAAGTACTCATCACGCAATCCATTTTTGGAATTGGACAAATCTTTTTGCACCGCAATAATCCGTGTATCGCAGATGCATCATCACGGAGCCGGCTTCATGCTCGACCGTCGTGGGTTCATGGTTTCAGGCGGCGCTTTCGCCCTGGCGCAGACAGACGCAGCAGCTGCCGCCGATTCCGGTACCAACATCAAGCACGACGGCGCCGAGGCGTCGAAAAACACTGCCGCAGATCCACTTTACGCCCTCACCCCAGGTGAGGCCGAATTCCTGACCGCCGTGGTCGATGCCTTCATTCCGGCCGATGATCTGTCGCCTTCCGGATCCGAATGCGGTGTCGTCGTCTTCATCGACCGGCAGCTCGCGGGCGCCTATGGCGCCGGTGCGCGGCTGTATCAGGAGGGCCCTTTCCAGCCGGGCAACGGACAGAGTCAGTTCGGCCCGCAGTCGCCACTGGCTCCTCTGCAGTTCATCCAGCTCGGCATCGCGGAGCTCGACGCATGGTCGATGGCGAACAGCAATGTCCCGGTCAGGCAACTTGCAAAGCCGGAGCTCAATACGCTGCTGCAAAATCTCGAAGCAGGAAAGATCGCGCTTCCGCGCATCGATGCCCGCGCATTCTTCAGCGCACTGCTGCAACTGACGATGGAAGGGTTCTTTTCGGATCCGATCTATGGCGGCAACCGCGACAAGGCCTCGTGGCGGATGATCGGCTATCCCGGCCTGCCGGCCACCTATGCCAAGGCGATCAAGCAATATCGGGGGCGCCGCTATCAGGCCGAGCCCAAGTCGATCGCCGACTTTCTCTGAGGCGCTCTCAATATTAATGTAGTGAGGCTCATTCGTGGTGCAGGTTCTGAAATCGACAGACGCCGTGATCGTCGGGCTGGGCTGGACCGGCGCCATCATGGCCCGCGAACTCTCCCGCGCCGGCCTCAAGGTCATCGCGCTGGAGCGCGGCCCGGACCGCGATGCTGCCGAGAGCTTCGCGCTGCCGCAAATCCGCGACGAGCTGCGTTACTCCGTCCGTCAGGAATTGATGCAGGACCCCAAGGTCGAGACCGTGACGCTGCGCCACCGCCTCGATGATGAAGCGCGGCCGGTCCGCCGGTTCGGGTCTTTCCTTCCCGGCGACGGCGTCGGCGGGATGGGCACGCACTGGAACGGCAACACGTTCCGCTTCCTGCCTTCGGATCACCGCCTTCGAAGCCATCTCACCGAACGTTATGGTGCCGCCCGGATTCCTGACGATATGACGATTCAGGATTGGGATGTTACCTATGAGGATCTCGAGCCGCATTATTCCCGCTTCGAAGCCCTTTGTGGCGTGTCCGGCAAGGCCGGCAACATTGCCGGCAAGATCCAGCCGGGCGGAAATCCGTTCGAAGGACCGCGGAGCGGCGAATATCCGAACCGGCCGCTGACGCCGTCTCATGCCAATGAACTCTTCCGCCACGCCGCGACTGAAATAGGCCTCCACCCATTCCCGGCGCCGGCATCCAACGCCAGCGCGCCCTACGTCAATCCGGAGGGCGCCTCGCTTGGCGCCTGTCAGTATTGCGGCCATTGCGACAGGTTCGGGTGCGAGGCGAACGCCAAGGCGACGCCGATGAGCACGCTCGTGCCCGCGCTGCGGCAGACGGCCGGCTTCAGCAAGGTGACCAACGCCTATGTGACTCGCGTGCTCTACGACGCCAAGGGAAAGCGCGCCACCGGCGTCCGCTATGTCGATCTGCGCTCCGGCGAAACCTATGACCAGCCCGCGGATATCGTGGTGCTGTCCGCCTGGGTGTTCGGCAACACCCGCCTGATGCTGATGTCGGGCATTGGCGAGCCCTATGATCCGCGCTCCGGCAAGGGGGTCGTCGGCAAGAACTACTGTTACCAGATCCAGCCCACTGTGCAGCTGTTCCTCAAGGACGAGGAACTCAACCCGTTCATGGGAGCTGGCGGCCTCGGCATGGTGGTCGACGATTTCAACGGCGACAACTTCGACCACGCCAAGCTTGGCTTTTTCGGCGGCGGCTACATCTCCCTGAACAGCACCAATGGCCGGCCAATCTCATTCCGTCCGACGCCTCCGGGAACGCCCGCTTGGGGCACCAAGTGGAAACAGGAGACGGCGCAATGGTATCGCCGGACCGCGTCGGTGCTGTGCGAGGGCACCAATTATGCGAGCCGGACCAACGCACTCGACCTCGATCCGACCTATCGTGACATGCTGGGCCAGCCGCTGCTGCGGATGACCTACAACTTCACGCCGAACGATCGCGCGATGGCCGATTTCCTGCTGGGCAAGGCCGCGGAGATCGGGCGGGCGATGAACGCAACGGTTGTCGCGCCGCAACCCCGCAAAGGTGACTTCAACGTCGTCTCGTATCAATCGAGCCACAACACCGGCGGCACGATCATGGGGCGGACACCGTCCGACAGCGTCGTGAATCGCTATTTGCAAAGCTGGGACGCCCACAACGTCTTCGTGCTCGGATCATCCGTGTTTCCCCAGAACGCCGGCTACAACCCGACCGCTGCGGCTGCCGCCACCACCTACTGGTGTGCGGATGCGCTGGTGAAGAAGTATCTGAAAGATCCCGCTCCGCTGGTGTCGCAATGAGACAGCTATGGAAGATCGGACCTCGTTTCGCTGCAACCCTGCTCGCACTTGCAACCGCCGGCCCCGCAATGGCTGCGAGTAGCGACGCCGGAAAAGTTCTGTACGAGCAATGCGCCAGTTGCCACGGCCCCACGGGGGCCGGCACGGAACAGGGTCCAGCCCTTGTCGGCATTGTCGGCCGCAAGGCCGGTCAAATCCAGAACTTCCGCTACTCGCGCGCGATGCAGCGCAGCGGGATCGTGTGGAAGGAAGACACGCTGGCGCAATACCTGTCGAATCCGCAGGACGTTGTGCCGGGCAATCGGATGCCTTTCGGAGGGCTCGCGACGCGCGAGGAAAGCATGGACGTGGTGAGCTACCTGGAAAGCCTGAAGTAACTGAACTTCGAAATTCAAAGAACACATGGCCGGCGCATATCCCTGCGCCGGAGACGGCAGGCCTTTGTCTCCTACCTGAGAAAATGAGCTGCGCAACGGATGAATGTCACGATCAACCAACGGTGAGACGAAAATGTCAAAGACGCTTATTCTTGGATGCTGCTCGACGGGTGCGAAATATACACCGCTGAATCACTATCCGACCGGGGATGTCGTGCTTGACCGCATCTGCGACGGCACCGACATCGCCGTCACCGAGGATGAAATCGCCCGCGAGGTCGCAGAGCTGGCGCGGCTCGGCTGCCGCTACTATCACTATCACGGCCGCGATCCCCAAACGCGAGAACAGACCACTGACAACCAGATCTACCGCCGGGTCAGCCTGCTGGTGCAAAGCATCTCTCCCGACATGCTGATCAGCTTCGGCGCAAGCCGCAACGGCCCCGAAGTGATGCGGCGGATCGGGGCGCTGGGAGAATGGGAACGCGTCAGCCAGGCCGAGCTTCCACTCGAGGACGGCGGCGCGCATTTCATCACGCTTCAGGCTGCGATTGAACTGCAGATCGTCTGCGATCTCGAAAACAGGATCGGTCCTCTCACCCGTGACTTCGTCGACAGCGATGCCTTTATGCACGAGGTCGAACGCTACCAGCCATCGACCCGCCAGGAAGACGTCAAGATGAATACCAACTCGACGGCGAACGGCAACAATTATGGCCGCACTTCGCCGGCCACTCAGCTGACCGCCTACGGCCAGGCGATCGCGGCCCGGCGGCGGCTTCATCTGCTCGACGAGATCGAGTGGGTGCAGTTGATCCGCAGCTATGCGATGTCGCGGATGGCGATTGCGCGGCGCGACCTCAGCCTTGCCGGCGCAGATCAGCTCAACGTGACCCTGCTGTTCGGATTCTCGCCAAAGCTGCCGTTCCCGGAAAACTACGCCCAATTCCGCTCGGTTGTGTCGATGGCCAAGTCGCTCGAATGCGATGTTCCAAACGGACCGCGCAAAAGAAAGGTATCGATCACCGTCGGCGCCGCCGTTCTGCCGCATCATGCTGGCCGCGAGATCCGGGTGATGGATGTCGGCCCCGACGCCGGGCGTCAGCTCGATGCGGTACGTCGGATCGTCGGCTATGCGGCGCAGCCCGACAGCGAAGTTGATGTCGTGCGTGTCGGTATGGAGGACACGCCCTATTTGCTCGACGCCGACGGAAAGATCATGCCGACCACCAATGTGGAGCTTTGCCGCGTGGCCGCCGAAACCCTCGACCATTACGGGGTGATGCTGCAGACCGACCCATCCGGCATCACCGAGCGTCGCGCGCCGCTGATGCGTGCAGCCGCATGATCCGCGCCTTCAACAATGGCCAGCGCGTTTCGGCGCCCCCGGACAGCCGGGCTTCGGCATGACCATGACTGTACTATTGCCGATCTTCGCGCTGCTCGCCATCGGCTTCGTCGCCGCCAAGCGCGGCCTTCTCAGCGCCGAGGGCAATACCGGTCTGCTGAAGATCGTGTCCTGCTTCGCCATCCCGGCATTGCTGTTCCACTCGCTCGCCGACAGCCACGCCGCGATCGGAGGCAGTGGGATCGCGATGGCCTATCTGCTGGGCTGCGTGACGCTTCTCATGGTGGCCGTGATCTACGGGCGCATTGCGCTTCGGCTCAGTGTCGCCGATTGCGTGATCTTCGGTCTGGGCGTGATCTATTCCAATTCGTCATTGATCGGCGTGCCGATCGTGCAGGCTATGTTTGGGCGTCAGGGTATCGCGTTGCTCAGCGACATTATCGCTGTTCACACCCTGATCCTGCTTCCCGCCGCAACCTTGTTGCTGGCGTTCGGCGATGGTGAAGGGCCTGGGCGGCTCTCGAAGGCGCTGGTTTCGGCGATCAGCAATCCGATGACGCTGGCTCTGGCCGCCGGCACCGCATGGCGGCAGACCGGCCTGGCGTTGCCATTGCTTGTCGACCATGTCGTGGGCCCGCTTGCGGATGCTGCGCCTGCTTTGGCGTTGATCACCGTTGGCGCAACGGTCGCGCGGGTTCCACTGCCGACGACCTACGCCGCCCCGCTCGCGTCGGTGTTGCTCAAACTCGTCGTTCATCCGCTGCTGACCTGGACGATCGCCCGCGCATTGAACCTGCCATGGGATCAGACCCTGATCGCAACGATCACCGCGGCGCTGCCGCCGGGCATCAACGTCTATGTCCTGGCCGCCCATTTTGGTCGCTGCGCCGAGGATGCCGCGCGTTCCTTTGCCCTCGCCACGACACTATCGGCTGTCAGCGTCGCGATCGTTATTCAAGCCTTTGCCTGGCGATAGGTCCGGCCTCATCCGCGGTGCAATCCAAGGCAGCCGCGCAGCTCGACGACAGGAGAACCACATGACACCCACGATTGCAGTGATTGCAGCGGGCGCGATGGGAAGCGCCATTGCCGCACGTTTGACCCGGCACGGCGCCACAGTTCTCACGTCTCTTGAGGGCCGCGGAGCGAAGAGCCGGGCCCGCGCTGAAGCAGCGGGCATGCAACATGTTGATGACCAGCGTCTGGTCGAAGAGGCCAGCATGATCCTGTCCATCGTGCCTCCGGCCGAAGCGGGAGCGCTCGCCGAGCGCTTCGCGGCGCGGCTTGGCGGTGCTGCGCATGCGCCGATCTTCGTCGATTGCAATGCCGTCAGCGTCTCGACCGTGATCAGCATGAGCCGTGGCCTCGAGCGGGCCGGAGCACGCCTTGTCGATGGCGCAATTATCGGTTTGCCGCCGAAGGGTGACGAGCGCGGTCCGACAATTTATTTTTCCGGCGATGCAGCCGGCGAACTCGCAGGACTGTCGAAGTACGGGCTCGATGTACGCCTCGTCGATGGACCCGTGGGGGCGGCCTCGGCGCTAAAACTGTCCTACGCCGGAATCACGAAAGGGCTCGTCGCCATCGCAGCCACCATGATCCTGGCCGCCGACCGTGCGGGCGCGGGTCCGGCGCTGAAAGCCGAGCTTGCGGCCAGTCAGCCGCAGCTTCTTGAACGTTTCGCCAAGACCTTGCCGGACATGTATCCAAAGGCGTACCGCTGGGTGGAAGAGATGCACGCCATCTCCGACTTCGTCGGCGACGGCTTTCCGGAATCGATCATCTTCGAGGGGGCTGCCAGCCTCTATACGCGCCTCGCTGACGATGTCGCCGGAGATCGCGCCGCATGCGAACGCATTGACGCGTTTTTCTCGGCATAGCAGCGACTACCGATCGACGCTCGCTCAACCATTGAACGCCGCCTGGGCTTCCGGCAGATCCCAGATTTTGCCGACGGCCGCCGTCGCAGCCGATACAATCGCGGCTTCGTCGCCGCTTGCGTAGCGGCCCGCGTCGACGAGGATGCGGCCGTCGACGATGACCTGGTCGATATTTGCCCGGTTCGCAAGCGCCACAAGTCCGCGCCGCGGATCGAACAATGGCTGCAGGTGCGGGTGGGTCATGTCGACGACCGTGAGGTCGGCCGCGGCACCCGGCGCGATCGTTCCGAGGTCCGGACGATTGATAACGCCGGCCGCTGTCGCGGTCACCGACTCGATCAGCTCCGGCGCATTCGCGACATCCGCTTTGCCGGACGAGATCTTGGAGATCATCGAAGCGGCGTTGAGTTCGCCGAGCAGATCCATGTTGTAGCCATCGGTACCGACCACGGTCCGGACCCCGTGCCCGGCGAAACGGCTGAACGCTGCGGTCGTGCCTGACCGCGCAAACACCCGGGGGCAGTTCAGCACCGTGGCGCCTCTGGCCGCCATCAGTTTCAGATCGCTGTCCGAACTGGCGACGCAATGCGCGGCGAGAAGATCCGGCGCGAGCAGGCCGAGCCAATCGAGATACTCAGCCGGCGTACGGCCGCCATAACGCTGACCGATCGTCGCCACCTCGGCCGCGCTCTGGGCGAGATGGGTGGTGATGGGAACGGCGAGTTCCCGCGCGCGCGCTGCGCTGGCCGCCAGCAGATCGGGACCGCAGGTGTCAGTCGCATGCGGGCTCATGGCGAGCCTGATGCGGCCGTCGCTCTGCCCGTTCCAGCGCTGATACAGCGCGTTCCAGGTGTTCAGATCGGCTTGCCCATCGTCACCGGCGTAGTTCACCGCGCCATCCGGGCCCAACTTCGCGTCGGAGGTGGAGAACAGGTAGGGCGCGCCATAGAACCGGATTCCCATTTCGGCGGCGGCGTCGAACATTTCGGGGATGGTGTTGCGGAACGGCTCCATCACCGTGGTGACGCCGCCCTTCAGCAATTGCAGAATACCGAGCCGCGCGATGGCCAGCCGCTCGTCTGACGATAACAATTCAGCGCCGCGCTTCGTCAGCGGCAGCAGCACGGTATAGACGATGCTCTGGTTGTTGCGGCGGCCGTTGCCGTCCTCGGAATGCGTCCGCGCGATGGCTTCGCTGTAGCAATGGTTGTGCAGATTCAGGAGCCCGGGCAGGATGAAACGCCCGGGCCGGTCGAAGACTTCGGAAGCGGACGGCCGGTCGCGCGTCACGGCGGCAATGCGGTTGCCTTCCAGCAGGACCCAGTGATCGCGGAGCACGTCCTGTGCTCCGTCCTTGCGTGACAGCACGTAGCTGCCGAAGATGGCGATCGTGCTCATGCGGGGCGCACATTCCAGAACACAGCGGTGCCGTCGAGGATGCCGGTGATGTTCTTGCGGTAGGCAGTCGGCTGATTGTACTGGCCGATCGGAAAATATGGCACCTCTTCGAACGCAAGGGCCTGAATCTCGCGGCAAACGCGCTGCTGCTCCGCCAGGTTGGGCGCGGCAAGCCACTGATTTCGCAACACGCCCATCTTCTCACTCTTGTACCAGCCGGGCGCCCGGCCGTCGCCGCGCAGATTGGTGTTGGCGGCCGGGTTCAGCCAGTCGATGCCTTGCCAGTTGCTGACGCTGGCGCTCCAGCCGCCCTCGGTCACGGGCTCCTTCTTCAGCTGGCGTTGCAAGATAGTGCCGAAGTCCGCCCCGGCATATTCCACATTCATGCCGGCCTGCTGCAGCATGTCGGCCGCCACGTCGCCGAGCGGCTTCTGCGCGAGCGAGTTGAGCGGAACCAGCAGCACGACCTTCTCGCCATTGTAGCCGGCGGCCTTCAGGTCCGCTTTTACCTTTGCCATGTTGCGCGGCCCGCGGAATACGTCGAGCCCGACATCGCTTGCCATCGGCGTGCCCGGCGCGAAGAAGCCGATCGGCGAAACCTGATAGGCGGGATCGTCGCCGGCGACGGCCGTCATGAAGGAGGACTGGTCGATCGCGCCCAGCAGCGCGCGGCGGATCGCCGGATTGTCGAAGGGCGGCTGCAGCTGATTGACGCGCATCATGCAGGTGTAACCGCGCGAATCGAGCACCCGGATGGTAATGCCGGCGCGCTTCAGCACGGGCAGCAGATCGTGTGGCGCGGTCTCCTGCCAGTCCTGCTCGCCCTTCTGCAGCGCGGCGACGCCGGTCGCCGCGTCCGGCATGGTGGTCCAGACGACGCGATCGTAGTGCACGATCTTGGGACCGGCGGTCCAGTCCGGCTTGCCGTCCTGGCGCGGCTGATACTTGTCGAAGCGGGCGTAGACGTTGCGCGCGCCCTGCATCCGCTCGTCGGCGACGAAACGGAACGGACCGCTGCCGACGACCTCGGTGAGCGCCTTGAAAGCATCCTGGCTCGCCAGACGTTCCGGCATCATGAACGCCGCCTGCACCGCCGCCTTGCCCAACGCCGCGGGCAACAGCGGGAACGGGCGCTTCAGCCGGAAGCGGATAGTGCGATCGTCGGGCGCCGACAGTTCATCGGTTGCAGCCATCAGCTCGGCGCCGAAACCGTCACGGGCCGCCCAGCGGCGAATGCTGGCGACGCAATCGCGCGCGAGAACGCGCTCGCCATCGTGCCACAGCAGGCCGTCGCGCAAGGTCAGGTCCCACTGCCGATCATCGTTCGACACCACATGCCCGGACACCATTTGCGGCGAGACTTCCAGCGCCGAATTGATGCCGTACAGCGTGTCGTAGACCATAAAGCCATGGTTGCGGGAGACCTGCGCCGTGGAAAAAATCGGATCGAGGAAAGTCAGATCGATAACGGGCATGAAGCGCAGCGTGGTCTGCGACTGGGCGCGCAGGATCTTCGGCATCGAGAACGCCGGCGCGACGGCAGCAGCCTTCAACAGTGAACGACGGGAAACGAGCAATGATGCCTCCTGCTGGAAAAGATTGGCGAGACGGCCATTGGAACGGGCCGTCTGATGCAGTCACGATAAGCGAAGCGCCTGATCAACTACATTCGCGCCTGCTTCATGAAGCTCGTAATTCGCCGCAATCGCCTCGCCGGTGGTGATCCACAGGTCCGGACAGGATTTGGCGTAAGTGAGAAATTCCCGCAGCAGGCGAAGCCGCATCGGACGACCACTGCACTGCGGATGCAGGACCGTCGTGACCATCGCGCCCCAGTCCCGGGTTTCGTCGAGTTCATCTTTCCAGATCGAGAGCACATGCTCCTTCGGAAAGATCGACCGCGGGCTGAACCGGGCGGACAGCCCGTGCATCCAGTCGTCGTAGCTTGCGGTCACCGGGAGTTCGATCGTGCCGGGCCGGCCATCGGCGAGGCGATGGCGATAGGGCCGCACGTCGTCGCGGAACGACGAGGTGTAGACGATGCCGTGACGCACCAGCGCCACGCGCAATTCCTCAGTGAATTCGCCGAACGGCGCGCGATAGCCGGTGGGCACGACGCCGAGACGGCGCTTCAGCGTTTCGAAACCGCGCTCCAGTTCCTCCTCAATAGGATCGCCCGGATCCGGCAACAGATGATGATAGCCGTGATGGCCGATCTCGTGGCCGGCCTTGAGGATCGACTCCGCCATCGCCGGATGCGCGTCCACCGCCCAGCCGGTAATGAAGAACGTCGCCTTCAGATCGAGCTGATCGAGCAGTTCCAGCAGCTTCGGCGTTCCGACGCGCGCCTCGAAGCCGCCATAGCTCATGGTGACGAGGCGCTCGGCGTGCGCCGCGTCCTTGCTGGTCCAGGCGCTCTCCGCATCGACGTCGAACGACAGGAACATCGCGGACGTATAGAGCTTCGGCCAGGGATATTCCGGAGCCGGCGGCGCGGTATTCGCGGGAATGAGCGGGATGCTCGCGAGCGCTTTACTGTCCTGCATTGATGATCGCCTTCTCCACGCCGTAGTCAGTCAATTTCCATTTCACCAGCAAGGCCCGGTAGGAGCCGTCCGCGATCAACGCATCCAGCGCCTCCACCACCGCCTGCTGCAGCGCCTTCTCCTTGACCGGCAGAGCCAGCCCCGTGAACTGCGTCGCGAACACGGTGCCCACCGGGCGATAGATACCGGGTTCGAGGTCCATGATGTAGGGCAGCGTCTCGCCGCCCTGCACCGCGGCGTCGATGCGCCCCTGGCGAAGCTGCGTGCGGGCATCGGCCGAGCCTTCGGTTCCGACGTAAACGATCGGCGCGCTGGCGCAGTTGGCCTCGCTCCAGGTCGAAATCAGCTTCGGCAACGACGTACGGCGGCTGGCGCCGACCTTCTTGCCGCACAGCGCCGCCATGTCCTTGAACTCGGCGGCACGGGATTGCTGCACGAAGAACAGCGGCCCGTTGCGCAGATAATCCACAAAGGTCGCGCTGTCCTGCCGGCTTGCGATGTCGGTCATCCCCGACAGGATCGCATCGACCCGACCGGTGGAGATCGCCGGCATCATCTGGTCGAAGCTGGTTTCCTGCCATGCGAACTTGATGCCGAGCTTGCGGCCGAGCGCCTCGCCCAGTTCGACATCGAATCCGGCCAGCGCGCCGGTGGCGAGATCCTTGAATTCCATTGGCGGATAGTTCGGCACGATGGCCACCTTGATGCTGCCCGCTTTGACGATTTCCGGGGGCAACTCGACGGCGGCGGCCGAACCGGCGGCGAAGATGAGCGCGACGGCGAGCAAACGTTTCATCGTGTCTCCTTGATGGGTCAGAGCGAACAGCTTCATCGGATCACCGCTGAGAGAAACGCCTGGGTGCGGGCTTCGCGCGGCCCGCCGAGAACCTCCGCTGCCGCACCGGATTCCACGATGGCGCCATGGTCCATGTAAACGACCCGGTCCGCAACCTCGCGGGCGAAACCAAGCTCATGGGTCACCACCATCATGGTCATGCCGCTGCGGGCGAGCTCCTTCATGACCGTGAGCACCTCGCCGACCAGCTCGGGATCGAGCGCGCTGGTCGGCTCGTCGAACAGCATCAGCATCGGCTTCATGGCGAGCGCGCGCGCAATTGCCACCCGCTGCTGCTGGCCGCCGGACAGCTGCGACGGATAGGCGTCGGCCTTCTCCGCCAGCCCGACGCGGCGCAGCAGTTCCATCGCCTCCGCCTGCACGTCCCCCTGCTTGCGGCCCTGCACCTGCATCGGGCCTTCGGTGATGTTTTCGAGTGCCGTCTTGTGCGGGAAGAGGTTGAAGCGCTGGAACACCATGCCGGTCTTCAACCGCTGCCGCGCGATCTGACGCTCGGTCAGGCGATGCAAGCGCCCGCGCTCTTCGCGCACCCCCAGCAGTTCGCCATCCAGCCAGACGCCGCCGCTGTCGACGGGCGTGAGCTGGTTGACACAGCGCAGCAGCGTCGTCTTGCCCGATCCCGACGCGCCGATCAGACACAGCACCTCGCCCGCATGGACATCCAGCGAGACCTGCTTCAGCGCCTGGAAATCGCCGAAATTCTTGCTGACCGAACGGATGGCGACGAGGGGCTGGATCATCGGACGAGCTGCAATGTGCCGCGCGAGAAACGCCGCTCGAGAAGCATCTGTAACGGCGTCAAGATCGACACGACGAGCAGGTACCACAGGCCGGCCACGATCAGGAGTTCGATGACGCGGGAATTGGCGTAGTAGATATTCTCGGCGTTGTGCAGCACCTCGGGATACTGGATGACGCTTGCCAGCGAGGTGGCCTTCACCATGCCGATAAACTCGTTGCTGAGCGGAGGGGTCACGACCCGCATCGCCTGCGGCAGGATGATCCGGCGCAACGTGCGCAGCCGCCCCATGCCGATCGCCTGCGCCGCCTCATATTGTCCAACGTCGACAGACAGGATGCCCGCCCGCATCACTTCAGACGTGTAGGCGCCCTGGTTGATACCGAGGCCGAGCAGCGCGGACAGGAACGGCGTCATCACATCGACCGCCCGCACCGACCACAGGCCGGGAATGCCGATGGTCGGAAACACCAGCGCAAGGTTGAACCAGAGCAGAAGCTGAAGGATCAGGGGCGTGCCGCGGAACAGCCATGTGTAACCGGCAGCAACCGATTTGAGCACCGGATTGGACGACAACCGCATCACCGCGACGACGACGCCCAGCAGGATGCCAAGGGCCATCGCGAGCACCGCCATGATCATCGTGTTGGCGATGCCTTCAAGGATGGCCGGAACGGTCAGGAAGCGGCCAACATAGGACCATTCGATCTGGCCATTGGCGAAGGCGCGACCGATGACGGCCAGCACGGCAAGAAGCGCCGTCGCTGTGAGCCAGCGCATACAGTGCGGCTGGCGCGCGACCGTCATCTGCGAGAGATCGGGGAAGCCTTGAGCCAGCCTCTCCGTCGCCTTCATTGCGTGGCCGCGTTCATCATCGGTCGCGCGATCGCATGCATGCCCAGACCCCATCGATCGAGAATAGCCTTGTAGGTGCCGTCCGAGATCATAGCAGCGAGATGTTCCGTGACCACTTCACGCAGTGGCGCGTCGTCTTTCCGGAACATGATGCCCTGATAGCCGCCGGAAAACGGCTCTCCAACGACGCGGTATTTCCCGACTTCCTGTTGCTGGGCATAAGGCAATGTCTCGCTGCCCTGTACCGCGGCGTCGATGCGACCCTGCTTGAGCTGGTTGCGGACGTCGATGCTGTTCTCGCCCGGAACATACTGCACGACAGGCTTTCCACCGGCCTCGCAATTCTGCTTGCTCCATTTCTCGATCTCGACCGGGAAGCTGGTGCTGCGCGTCGTTCCGACCCTCTTGCCACAGAGGTCGATGACCTCCTTCGGCGCACTCTCCGTCAGAACGAAGAACTGCGGACCCGTCGTCAGATAGTCGATGAAGTCAGCGGCTTCACGTCGCGAGATGCGGTCGGTAATGCCGCTGATGATGAAATCGGCACGCTTGGTCTGCAGCGACGGGATCAGTTCAGCGAACGGCGTTTCGCTCCAGACGATCTTCACCGCCAGCCGCTTGGCGATCTCGTTGGCCAGATCGATGTCGAGCCCGACCAGTTGATTGGTCGCCGGATCGCGATACGCCATCGGCGCGTAGGTCGCGTTGACCGTTAGGCGCAAGACGCCCGCCTGCCTGATTGGCTCGGGTAATTCGGTGGCTTGCACGGTCGACACGGCGAACAGCGCCGCGAAGACGGCGGAGATCGGAGCGCGCTTCATGTCAATTCTTTCGCAGGCACTGCTGCCGATGGCTCGACGACGCCGGCGCGCTCAGTAATGACCGCGTATTGGTCCGGCCGCCGATGGGCGGCGAAATTGAACATCTTGTCCTTGCCCTGACGGCAGAGATCGAGATCGAGGTCGGCGACCAGTACCTCGTCCCCGAGCGTGCTCGCCTCAGCGACGATTTCGCCGTTCGGATTCACGATGCACGAGCCGCCGATCAGGCCCGAACCATCTTCATCGCCTGCCTTTGCCACCGCGATCGCCCAGGTGGCATTCATGTAGGCGTTGGCCTGCACGACCAGTTTCGAATGAAAGGTGCGCAGCGCCGCATCTTCCGTGGCGCCGCCATTTGGATCGTAGGCCGCAGAGTTGTATCCGACGCAGACCAGCTCGACCCCCTGCAATCCGAGCACGCGCCAGGCCTCCGGCCAGCGGCGGTCGTTGCAGATCATCATGCCCATGACCGCATGGCGCCAGTCCGGGCCCGCGCGAAACGCCGGAAAACCCAGATCGCCATAGCTGAAATAGCGCTTCTCAAGCTGCTGGTAGCGCGCGCCGGCACGCGGCTCGACGGAGCCGGGTAAATGCACCTTGCGATAGCGGCCGATGATGTCGCCGCCCGCATCCACGAGGATCGAACAATTGAAGCGTTCGCCGTCCGCTGTCATTTCGGCATAGCCGACATAGAAACCGATGCCGAGTTCCCGGGCGCGATCGAACAGCGCCTTGACCGCCGGATTCGGCATGCTGCGCTCGTAGTAACGATCGAGCGTCTCGCCTTCGATAAACCATCGCGGGAAGAAGGTGGTGAATGCCAGCTCGGGAAATACGACCAAAGTGGCGCCGCGCGCCGCGGCGGCGTTCAACAGCTCCAGCATTCGGCCAAGCGTATGCTCGCGCGTGTCCGACTTTTGCGTCGGGCCCATTTGTGCGGCGGCGGCGCGGAGAATGCGGGCCAATACTGCCTCCAATCTGTGCGATGTGCCAATTCAAGAGCCGGACGGGTTAGCCCGGGCAGTGCTATTCTGCGCTGCAATCTTCCGCCAACCCGGCGCAAACGCAACGGTTGGCGCTATGATATTTTCGGTGAGAGAATAACCGGTGGTTATATGAACCTGCGCCAGATCGAGATCCTTCGTGCCGTCATCCGGCACCGGACCACAGTCGCGGCGGCGGATGAACTGGCACTGTCTCAGCCGGCCATCAGCAACGCGCTGAAAGTCATGGAGGCACAGGCAGGCTTTGCCTTGTTCGAACGCGTCAACAACCGGTTGCTTCCGACGGCCGAAGCGATGGCTTTGTACAAGGAGAGCGACGCGATCTTCGCCCTGCATGCGAAACTCGAAAACCGTGTGCGTGATTTCAGGGAGTCTCGTTCGGCACGTTTGTCGATCGTTGCGACACCGCCACTGGCTCACGGCGTCATCTCGCCCGCACTGTCAAGCTTTCTGCACAGTCGGCCGCAAACGCGTGTTTTCTTTGATGTCCGCCGCTACGAGGGAATCATTGACGGCGTATCGGACGGATTTGCCGAACTGGGATTTGCACTCGGCCTGTCACATCACCCTGGCATAGCGCACGAGATTCTTCACGCCGGAGAGATGGTCTGCGTCATGCCGCGAAACCATCCGCTGATTGATCGACCCGTCATTTCCGCCTCCGACCTTGTCGGCCTGCCCTTCATCGGACTGGAGCGGGGAACGCGATTGGGCGAAGCCGTGCGCGAAAACTTCGTACAAGCGGGCGCGCCGTTTCGGCCCGCCGTCGAGGTGCGATATTGCAACACAGCTTGCATGCTTGCGGCCGCCGGAGTGGGCGCCGCAGTCGTTGATCCAATGTCAGCACGCCAGAACGGCAGCCAGAACCTTGTGGTACGCCCCTTCACGCCCGCGATTCCATCCGTGGCCTATGCGCTGTGGTCAGAGTCCGAGCCCTTGTCACGTCTGGCAAGGGCATTTCTCGAAGAAGTCCGCCAAACGACCCTTATCAGCCTGGATGCCTCGATATCGATTTGAGCCTCCCGACAAGGAACGATTGCGTCATGGCCTCGCTCTCCTGATGCATCGGGGGGGGGGGATGATGCATCGGGGGGACCAAGTGAAGGCCTGCCCATTGCGAGGCTCACCCCAGCGCGCCAAGAGCGGAAAGGCTGCCGAGGCCGGGCGCGAGGGTTATTTCCGGGGTTGACTTGGCGGCCTATCGTGAAAAAAGACGAAAAGCGCAGTAAATCTTGGTCGGAGTGGCAGGATTTGAACCTGCGACCCCTGCGTCCCGAACGCGGGGCATTTTTTCCAAGGCATTGATTTTGTTGGCCTCGCGCTTCAATCCGGCACGATTTGTTCACGTCTGAAACAGACATTTCATTGCCAATTCGTTGCCCGTTCTTCGGCTGTTCGCTTCTGGCGTTGCCGAGCGTATCGCCCCGGGGAAGTCGGCGCGGTGACCGGGATCCTTGCTCGGAAGGCCGATGATCTGCGTGTCCGCGGCGAGGCACTGATCCGCGAGGCGAACCGGACGATCAGATCGAGATCGTGACGCGCGGGGCCGATAAGAACGATGTGCTGCCGCATGACCAGCCAGTTCACCTTGAAGAAATCTGCCCTGCTTTACCCGGCCGCCGGCTTCGAACCGGAAGAGGACCATTTCGGCGTTCTACTCGACGGGCAGGAGGTCGGCACGATCTACCGCGTCGGCGACGAATGGCTGTGGTCGATCAGCATTTGGCATGATGGGCAGCGGGAGCGGCCGCTCCGCCAGCCGGGCGGCCGCCAGGGCGGCTTTCTCGGAAGCTTGGGACGAGCGGGCGGCCCGGCTCGGGCCGGGCCAGTAGCCGCGCGATGGCCGATGGTGTGGGGAAGGTTGGCTGCACCCTGTGCGCAAGAGGCGATTTTTTAGACTGTTTTTCAATGCGTTAACCGTTTAAAAATAGGCTCGCACTGGCACCGCCGCAACACCATCGCAACGTTGGCGGGAACGCCGCGAGCTGCCGGTTGTTCACAGGCTGACGCCCTACGTCGCAGTGCTTTCTCGAAAATATACGTATAGGTTGCAAATCATGGCCAAGAGCGACCTCCTGATCTCACTGGTTCGCGCTGGCGCCGCTGGCGATAAATCGATGCTGCGCTCGACCGTCGAAGCGATGATGGCGGACGAAAGGGCCAAGAGCCACCACATCTTGGCTGATCGCCTCGAACGAGCCTTACAGGCAGTTTCGGTGACGACACCGAGCCTCATGCCCACTTCCCGTACGCAGCAGGCTGCTGGAAGAGATACGATACTAGAGCAAACCGCTCGTATCAGACTGGACGAACTCGTTTTACCGCTGCCGGCGCGATCTGAAGGTGATCAGTTGATCGAAGAGCATGCTCGCGCGGGCGTGTTGAGGGCCCATGGATATGAGCCTCGTCACCGCGTTCTACTTTCAGGACCACCAGGCAACGGCAAGACTTCGTTCGCCGAGGCTATCGCAGAAGCGCTATCGCTTCCGTTTTTTGTGGTGCGATATGATGCTCTGATCGGCAGCTATTTAGGTGAGACCAACGCCCGGTTGCGTGCGCTGTTCGATTATGTCCGAACGCAATCTTGCGTCCTCTTTTTCGATGAGTTTGACGCGATCGGAAAAGAACGTGGGGACGACCACGAGACAGGCGAGATAAAGAGAGTTGTTTCCTTCTTGCTAATGCAAATCGATACGTTGCCAAGTTATGTGCTGACGATCGCCGCAACCAATCATGCCGAGCTCCTCGACCGAGCAGTATGGCGACGGTTTCAACTCAAAATCTCGTTTCCTGCTCCCCGGCAAAGCGAGGTTGCTGCATTTATAGACCGACTTATTTCTTCATGGCCGCAACGGCCAACCTTGTCTTCGACGGATATCGCAAAAGCTTTGAACGCCAGCTCTTACGCTGAAGCCCGCGATTTCTGTCAGAATGTTAGACGCCGCCAAATATTGGGCCTTGGCGAAACCGAAATAAACGCGGCTCTTTCCCTTGAACTACAGTTCTGGGACGCCCGAGTGAAACCAGAGAACCTTTATGGCGATAGATCTAACGAAGCCCCTGTTAAAGCTCAACGTCGGCGAGCCAGTCCGGCGAAACCCAGGGCACAGCGGAGCTCCACCTAAGCCGCCAAAGTACTCGGTCTCCGGCCAAAAGGCTGCCTTCGGAACGACTTGGAGCCGTCTCGAACGCGTCCTCAAGAGTGACCCCAGTGCGCTTGAGTTGCGACGCGACCCGACCGCACTGGCCCCAGAACGGCTACTAGTATTCGAGCTGCGCGGATCAGTGAAGTCATTCGCCAAAGCTATTAGGCGCGTTCCAGGCCTTGAGTTTATCGATGAGGAAGAGATCAAAGGTGATGCGCCCGACGAGACGCCAGCCGTGTACTTGCTCGTTCCTGACATCGGCGCGCTGCGAGAAATGCTTTCCCTGTGGAAGAATTGGCTGAGGGGCAAAAAGCCGAAGAGAGGATTGACAGCATTTCGCGACGTGTTCGACACCTTGAGGAACTTGAGAACCTGGGGGCCTCAGGACCGCATCCTAGAAGAAGATCGCAGGGATCTAGCCGACGAACTAAGCCAAACGGGTGCGGTTCGCGTTGAAGTCGAGCTAGTATTTCGATTTTCAGACGGCATCGCACGCCGCGCGGAAGATACAGTTCGAGAGTTTGTAATCGCCGCTGGCGGCACCGTCATAAGCAGGTCCCGCCTCACTGACATTGCCTACCACGCGCTGCTTGTGGAGCTTAGGGCCGAGGCGGCCCAAGGCCTGATTGGCATGGCTGCCACCGGTATCGCCGGCCTCGATCCCATCATGCATATTCGCCCCCAAAGTGTTGCGACTACAATTGACGTCGCAGAAGCTGTCGCAAGCGAGGCGGCCGACCTGCCGGCAAGGCGGCGGGGCAATCCTATTCTCGCGTTGTTGGATGGAGTTCCTGTTGCCGCACACCCACTGTTGGCTGGCGCGCTTATCGTCGACGACCAATTCGCTTTAGAAGCCCTAACCCCTGTTGCTGACCGGCACCACGGAACGGCGATGGCGTCACTGATCGTTCACGGCGACCGAAATTCAATTCAGCTGCCGCTTGATCGAAGCGTGCACTGCGTCCCTCTCCTTGGGCCCGCTGATCAATTTCCAAGAGATCGGCTGATCGTCGACCTAGTCTATCGAGCCGTCACAACCATGCTTAATGGAGAAAATGCTACGGCGCCTGAGGTACTCATCATAAATCTTTCTTTAGGAAATTTGCGAAAGCCATTTCATAATAAAATGTCGGCGTGGGCTCGCTTGCTTGATCGGCTAGCTCACGAACACGGCATCTTGTTTGTTGTCAGCGCCGGCAATCACACGAGCCCCGTTCATTTCTCAGACCTGACGAATTTCTCAGATTTTGAAAATCAAGATCCCAATGAGCGTGCTGTCGCAACGATAAAGGCACTTGGCGATCATGCGGCAGAGCGCCGCCTATTGTCACCGTCTGAGACAGTTAATGGACTTACAATCGGCGCGGCAAGCCAAGACCTTGTGAGTGATGGTGACCGCCTGCTCGCGCGGGGTCGGGCCGATCCGTTTCATCCAATTATAAGTTCAAATCCATCAAGCGCGCTTGGGCCTGGCTTCGCCAACAGCGTTAAGCCCGACCTGCTTTTGCCCGGGTCACGTGAACACCTTCGTTTGAAGACAAGCGGCCCTCCACTTCAGCTGACATCCAGTGGCGCCGGCAGATCACACGGACTGAAGGTCGCTGCGCCGCCTCAATCCGGGCGAGAAAATTGGGAACATTTTACGTGCGGCACAAGCGCTGCAACTGCGATCGCGGCCCGCACGGCTCACCAAGTACATGATGCACTTGAGTTGGAATACGGCGACGTCTTCAGCTCTATGACCAAACAGCAAAGATCCGTGCTCCTAAAAGCATTGCTCGTCCATACTGCCGCATGGCCTGCGGAAACGGCGGATTTGATCAAGGGCGTACTGGGTCCAGAGGACAACTCAAAGCACTCGCAACAGAAGGACAATATCCGCAGGTTTCTCGGTTACGGTATCGCCGATCCGGAAGCGGCTGTGGCTTGCGCGGCCGACCGAGCGACGTTCTGGGCTGTGGGAGGACTAGGGCCCGATGAAAGGCGCCTGATCAAAGTGCCTGTTCCGCATTGTGTAAACGGAATTTCTCGGCCGCACTCGCTCACGGCCACGCTTGCTTGGTTCACGCCCATTCTTCCAGGTCGTCAGATTTACCGCTCGGTTCGCCTGGTAATATGTGAACCTGGCGATGAGATCGGCGCGTTGCGAATTGACGGCTCGCGAACACAACCCGATCAAAACCAAAGTAAACGCGGGACGGTCTACTCGCGGCGGTGGGATGGTGATGCTGCGCCCACGATCAGTGCCGAACACGAGATCGTCTTAGAGGTTCAGAGAGAACCCGATCAAGGCGCAATCATCGACGAAAGCGTCCCTTTCGGATTGGCGGTTACATTTACTATGCCCGGCGTTGTTGAATTGTACGAACAAGTCCGAACGCGGCTGGCCATCACGCCACGGCCGCGGGTACCAGCGCGGTAACGCCGGAAAAATACAAAAAAAGTAGATGAAATACCTGACCCTCGTCACCCTCCTCTGCGCCGTCGAACTGGCCGCAGCTGGCGATCTTGTCGGCCAAGCGTCCGTCATCGATGGTGACACGATCGAGATCCACGGCACGCGCGTGCGTCTCTTCGGAATTGACGCTCCGGAGAGCGATCAAACTTGCCACGATGACGACGGCAAGCTGTATCGTTGCGGCCAGAAGGCTGCCAACGAACTCTCGGCTTTCATTGGCGCGAAGACTGTCTCGTGCATTCCCCAGAACACCGATCGCTATGGCCGGACCGTCGCGATCTGCAGCGCCAGCAGCGTCGACTTGGCTGATTGGTTGGTCCGCGGGGGCCTAGCGCTCGACTGGCGGCAATATTCCAAGGGGAAGTACGCCGACGCTCAAAAGGCCGCGGAACGCTCAGGCGACGGCATGTGGGGCGGACAATGGGTCGAGCCCTGGCGATATAGGGAATGCGTCCGCTCCGGCGGCAAGGCCGCCAGCTGTTCGGAAAGCGCTACTCCAGCAATCTCCGTGCGGTAACGTTAAGTCGGGAAGCCGATTGCTATCGGCTGCGTCCGCGTTAAGACCGCTCAATGAGCGCATCTGAGAAAACGGGCCATCAGTCCTACGACGTCTATGCCAAAAAGGCCGACGCAACGCTGCGCATCGCGACGGCACCCGGCGCGGGCCTGCCCGCGCACCTCAAGGCCAAGGACTGGTCGTTGATGGCGGCTGGATCGTCGCCGGTCCATACCGATGCCCGCAGGGACATCGGCGTCCACGGATACTGCTTCTTCCAAGTGACCAAGGGCAAATAGGCAGCGCATCGAGGGCGGGACGCCGGCCGCTCTGTTGCCGACCTCACCCGCGGCACCAAGGCCAATCCGGTCACGGGCGATTACCGGCTCTGCGGCTTCCTTACCACCGAGCCGAACGGCGTCGCCTCGCCGGTGCACGCCAAGGCGATGCCGGTGCTGCTAACCACCTCGGAAGAATGCGACGTTTGGATGCGGGCACCGTGGAACGAGGGTGCGGCGTTGCAGCGATCGTTTCCCGATGAAGATATGATCATTGTTGCACACGGACCGACGAAACAGGACGGGCCCGAGGCGCCTTGAAGCGAGGTTTCGATCTTGCGGCCCTATCCCATATTTGGCCGGCAATAACCAGCGCCTGAAAAGACGGTCATCCGGGCGAAAACGATACTTGCCAGCTCATCCACAGGATGTCTAAAGCCAATCTCGCGCCGGCTAACAGCACATTCGCCTCTAATAGGATAACCCTAGTGCATAGGTTTCTTGTACGAACGATCTCAAATTCATTGCTCATATTTTTTGTTGCATCGTTTTCCGTTTCATCCGCCCACGCTCAGTCAAGCGCCGCATCGACGCCAGACGAAAAGACAAAATATCTTCTGGTCGGACTTTCGTTTGCCAAGAAATATTGCGTGAGCCGAGGCTACGCAGTCACCGACAATACGGCCGATTGGTTTCGGCAAAATCGCATCGACCCAACCGAATATGCTTCTGGTCCCAAGAGAGCACGGATCGATGATCTATCGGCGAAGCTGGAAGCAGACTTCGCTCAAGAGGGCGAAGCAGAGGTCGTCAAGATGTGCAAGGAAATTGCAATATCTATGCCTCAGACGGTTCAACCTAACAGCCCGACGTGGCTGCAATCGGCGCAGAAATTGAACGATATAAAAATCGTTCCAGACGTTGCGAACCCGATCAACTCAGTAACGCCGCCACCAATCATGGAAAATCTGAATTCCGGCATCGGTCTCTTTTTGATCGGGCTGGTGATAGGCTTGATCCCGGCAACGATCGCCTGGCGAAAGGGGTTGTCATTCTGGGCATACTGGATAGGAGGAGTGCTCTTTTTCATTGTGGTCCTGCCCGTCGCCATTTTCAGCAAGCGAGATGAGAACGAGCTCGAACGGCGCAGACTTGCCCGGGGCGGTTCCCCTGCTCTCGACTTTTCCTCGCCTCGTCGGATCGATGATACCCCCGCGATGACCGCACTAGAGCCGAACGCTAATCAGCCGTCCGAAACCAGCCGCGCGACATTCCTCAAGTGGGGATACCTAACGAATGGAAAGGAGCATTATTCTTCACCGTTTCTCCTCATTATCGGCTGGGTCATGCGCATCGCACTGGGGATATCCGGAGGCGCCTTTCTTGGCATGGTGGTGGCGATTTACGGTCATCCGATCGCTGGCTTAGTCGCCGGATTATTAGTGTTCATGCTGGCCTTGGCAAGCGGCATACGGAAATATGGAATTTGGAAGGGCCGATGCCCGCATTGCGAGCGACCGGTCGTTGCCGCCGCGCAACCAGCGTTCAACTGTCCCATTTGCACTAAGAGAATTGTTATCGAAAACCAAACGTTCGCTGCAGTGTAGTGGCTAGATGGTGCTAATGCCGTGGTACAGCCAGCTTTCCCCGATATTCACCGCTGGCGCCCAAGAAGCCGCAGCATCATCGACCCCCACGCGCCCGGCTTGTAAGTGCTGCGCAGCTGCCCGTTTTGATCCCATTCGAGGACGAAGACGGTCTTTCCGTCATATCGAATGGTGAGCTTGTGCGGCCGCTTCGACGGCGGCCGCGGGCTGTAATAGGTGATCAATAATTCGTTGTGGCGGAATTCGGAAATTCTCACCAGCTCGCCGTCGCGCTCGATAAAGCCGACATGCCGCACAAGCTTTAGCGCAACGGCGCGGGCACGTTCGATGCGCTTCTGTCGCTCTGCGGCAGGAAGGCGACCCGTTATGGGCTGGACGCCGCTGTAACGACGCGTCTTCGGCATTGAAGCCTCTCGATTGAAACAGCGGCGGCCGAAGCCGCCGCTGTTCGTACGTTATGCCTGAAGCATGCCTACCAGCGACCGCTGAACGGCCTTGTCGAGAGGATAGGTGGGGTCTGGCTATAAACCAAAGTAGTACTTACGCTCGTACCCCTGCATGTAGCTGGTGAACGTCAGCAGTCCGCCCGACGTACTCTTTGAATTGGCGAACAATCGACGTGACATCTTCTCAGCCGCGGCTACATAGAAAACTATTTGAACAGCGACGGATCGTGTCGCTGCGTTTCCTTGATCCCGCGCACCGGCTTGCCGGTCCACCAAATAAAGGGATCACGGCAGCCGATGATCCCCGTGCGCATCAGGCTACGCCTGGCACGGCCCAGCGCCTGCTTCGCAGCGATGCGGTGTCGCATCCGCCCGGCTTCGTCGGCGTCGTCCTCTCGCAGTTCCTGCGCGTAAAACAACCGCTTGACGATGTCATAGTCGACAACGACGCCGATCGACGGCGGCAACCGCAATTGAGCAAGTGGCTTTGTGCCCTGTTCGATCTGCGCCTTCAGAATGCAGCACAGAAGCAACTTTTCTTCGGCATCGCGCGCGGCGTCGTACCGTCTTCGCGCGATGCGGCGCTGTATCTTGAGATCGCAGGCCGGGACAGTCGCGGTCGGCGCTGCGGCAGCGCGCAGCGCGGCCGTGGCCGTGATGGCGGTTGAGGCGCCACGGCGGGAGAGAACAGAATTAACGGTGACGGTTGGAAACGGCCCACGAGCGGGCGCAGTCGTGCTATAGGCACGCGCAGCTGGCGACATGAATTTTCCTCATGATTGCGGTTAGGGCTGGCCGGGAGTTGGCGCTTCCGGTCAGTCCGAATTTGTGTTATCCATAATTTATGAAAAAGTCAATTAGTGTTATCCCGAATAAACGGGGACGTCCTATAACGACCGGTCGCGGAACGCTTCTCGGCGTCCGGATGCTCGACGAGCCGTTGGCGGCTATCGATGGATGGATCGCCCAGCAGCGCGAACCTGACCTTTCGCGTCCGGAAGCAATCCGCCGCCTCGTCGAAATGGGTCTCGCCGGAGCCACCACCGGCCGGACAAAGAAGTCGAGCCAATCCTCGAAGGCTTCGGATTTGGCAGGCGCGCAGATCGACCGCCTCACCGATAAATCCGCTCCAGCAGAGGAACAAGCGACGCGAAAGCGGCGCCTGCTGAAAGGGCCGGAAGAGTTTCGAGAAGTTCGCGTTGATCGCAAGAAGCCGAAGACGTGACCTTGCGGGGGCTGGATAACCGTTTTATTGGCGACCTTTCTCTGCCCGGTGGCAGCCGATCCACACCATTTGTCGCTGATGCCTGCCGTGCTGTGCTGTGCCGCCTTTGCAAGACCTGACGCCCTGAATTTCAGGCCGCGGCCGGCGCCATGGCGCCCGAACCACGTCCAGAGGCTTGCTCGCCGGGGTCTTGCGTCAGCTTGCGGTTTAGGGCTGATTGCGGAAATTCTAGAGGGAGCGGCAATGAGATCAATCGCGATCATTATCCTGAGCTTGTTTTCGTTAGTCGTGTGGCCCGCCCTCGCCGCAGCGGAGAGCGACAGTCTTCTGCCGATCAGCTTTTCTTCGTTCTTACCCGAGTTCAAAAAAGCTGCCACCAAAGTCGCGCTTCGCGAGCCGCTGACAGCGGTGAACTGCATGGATGGCGGGAAGGACAAGCGAACAGTCTGCTCATACAAACTCGGCGACTTCATGCAGGTTATGGCCGAGACTAAAAAGGGGGAGAAAGACGTCGTCGGCCTAACGATGATCTGCACAGCGGGAGAAAACTACGCAAATAGCGCCAAATGTTTGCTCGCCTACGCTGCTGCGATGCTGATGACGGCGCCCGAAATGGACCCGTCGACGCGTGGAAAAATTGTGAAGGTTCTGCTGGCTGGCCTCGACGTTGGTAACCGAACGACCGTGACCACCGAAGAGCGAAGGTACATTCTGCAGAAATCGATCGGATTGTGGTTCCACATTTACGCGGCGGACGTCGAAGAAAGCTGACTGTGTCATGACCGGCTCGGGACGATTTGCGGCCACAACGGATAGTTCGCTGCCGCGTGACGGCTCCGACAAGCGCGAGCAGGCGGAGCAATGCCGCTTAGGCGATGAAGAACGACCGCACCGACGAAAAATTACATTTCAAGACTTGCCGCTGTTCGCAGACGAACGATCACTGAGCGTCGCTTTGCTCGGCCCCGGGAAATACAGGCACTGGCGGGCGGTCGTTCAGGTGCTCGAAGTTAAGGGATTTCCCAAGATTGATGGCTTGATGGGCGGTCGGTATTGGCCAGCAGTCAAAGCGTTCTTTGACCGGGAATATCGGGTCAGCGGCGATCAGCAGGTGTCGGCGCCAGATGGGCCGGAACAGTTGGGGGCGTACAGTGCGCGCCGGCGAAAAGGTAAAAGCTAGCCCGTCCGGCAGGCCCGTTCATGGGGCGTTGACGTTCGATCGCTATTCTCATGATCCGGTTGGACATTTTACAGAGGGACTATGCCCGAACAAAAGCCACCCGCAGTTGGCTCCGCACGCGAGCAAGCCGAAGCGCTATTCAAAAGGCCCGCTAAGCCAGCGACTGAGGAAGACGCTGCAAAGCAAGCTGCGCTGGCAAACCGCGAGCGGCAGAAGGCCGAGCGACAGGCGCTGGAAGCCCGCAAGCCGACCAAGCTGCGCAAGTTTGTCGAAACGCTATCAACTGGCGCTGTGAGCCGCATCGCGTATGTCACCGTCGCGGCGGCGATGCCGCCGGCCGCCAATCACGCGACGTGGAAGGAAGATCACACCTTCAACGCGGCAGACGCCATCCTTGCGTCCCCGGGCCTGAAGGCGGTCTATGCCGCGGCAATCAAAGATGGCTGCGCGGTCACGGATGCAGCTCCATGATCTACAGCCCGTTGCCGTCAATCTTTACTATCGAGATCGGTGGAAAGCCGACGCTGACGTTTCAGGCAAAAAACTTGAGAGAGGCGCAGCAGCTGTGCCACGAGGCATGGCTGAAGGACGATTTAACGGGAGAGACGTCCGGTGGCGTGCCGCTCTGGGACGGCAACGCCAAGCTTCGAGTGCGCATCGCGCTAGAAAGTGAAGCGATAGCGTTCGCTGAGGCGGAGAAGGCAACGAAACCCTCGGGTGGCTTGTTGATCGTTTACCTCGTTGATATTGACGTGTCCTAAGCAAATGGCGACGTTCCATGCGCGGTGATGGTCCCCTTTCGGCACGATCATTGGGACCGCGATACTATTGGCGATGGGCTCGATCGCGATCGTGGTGAGCGCACGACACAAGGGCATATCGGACGCCGATTTGTACTGGGCGATCGGCGGCAGCAGCGCCGCCGTCACGCTCTCGTTGATCGCCTATTTTTGGCGGGACAAACTGTGACAATTGATCCGACGCCCGACCTGCCTGACTGTACCTTGATCACCGACTTGAACCTTCCGACGCGGATCACGAACGCTCTGGAGCGAAATGGGTTCAAGACCGTCGGAGAGGTTCGCGAGACGTCAGATCAGAATTTGCTCAGTTTGCAAGACATGGGCTGGGGGTCTGTGAAATTTCTGCGGTCTGCATTAGGCCGCGTCGACCCTAAAGCGAGCGATTGACCGGCGCCCGCAAATCAGTTTTTCCTTCGCACCATGCCCACGCAGAGTGAAGCGCTTGTTGAACGATATATGCGGGCGGCCGGCGTCGCGGCCGTCTCGATCGACGGCACCGGCGCGATCGGCTTGGTCGACGTCGTTGGCCTCGATCGCCCGCGCGACCAGTTCTGGCTATGCTGCCCGGCCGGCGTGCATCGGCAGCTTCATCAGAAGGCGATTGCCGGCCTGTCAGGACCGGTCGCGCCAACGGCCGCTGTCGGCGTCGTGGAAGCCACGGCGCGCGCAATGCGTATATCCTTGACGCCTCACGAAGACATCGTTGAGCGGGCCGGCGCTGCCGTCCTGACCGTTGAACAACGGATGCACGACCTTCAAGCAAACGGCGCGCTGAAGGAATTGAACCAGCGATTTAAACGAGAGCGGCAGGAAGGATCGAAAGTGTCCTATCGAAACTTCATGCACGCGAAGAGGCTTGAATTGATCGAGGCGATTGCAAGAAGCTGAATGTGTTGCGGCGCGTCAGTGCCGTGAGGGCTTCCAATCTTGATTGCTCGCGCCGGCAATCAAACGTGTAATTAACCAAATCTTTTTTGATCTTTAGTGCGGATAATTGTAGCAAATGCATTTTCTCTATCTTGTGAAAATAGAGGGCAGGCTCGTTCGATCAGGGAGATCGCACGAATGAACGTCAACTTGCTCGACCACGGACTTCCACTCGTCGCCTTGAAAGAACAGCGTCGCGACCTAATTATGTCGCTGATCGGCCATTCCGGTTCTATCGCGACGGAGGCGATCACGGAGATCGCTGCGATCCAATCAGCGATTACGGCCATCGAGAGCGTCATCGCTGATCTCGACGAAGAAATGTGTTCAGCGATCGTTGCTGAAAGAGCGACGTCGGTTCGCGGTTTATCCAATTAGCCGCGGCGGCCTGCGGCGTCGGCCTCGTTGGGCGCCGGTCTTGCTGATGCTGGCCTTCGTTGGTTCCTTGCCTGCCTTCAGGGCGGCGTCGACAGTGCGCCGGACGACGCCCGGGTCGCGGGCTTCGGCGTCACGGATTGCGCGGGCTTCGTGGATCTCCTTGCGGGACAAGCCGACGTCGGCAGCGGCGGCGGCACGAACCTCGTTCCGCTTGAGAACGAGGTCTGTGCGCGTTCCAGACTTTCCTACCTCACCGCGCGCCTGCGCGGCGTCGTATTCGTCGGCAGGACGGCGCTTCGCGAGCGCTTCGATTTCGAGCGCGTCCGCCTGCGCGCGGAACGCCGGAGCCCATTTGATGAGATCGACGAAAACCTGATCCGCCGCGACCTGACGCCGGCGCAGCGGGCGAAGCTGGTTTCGAAGCGGAAGGCGGCCTATGAAGCCGTCCATCCGGAAACGAAGCACGGCGGCGCGCCGGGGAAGGCCGGCGGCGGGAAGGCGAAAGGCGCAAAGTCTGCGTCTTTCGCCGCCGAGACGGCCGCCAAGAGCGGCAAATCCATCCGATCGGTGCAGGTGGACGCCACCCGGGCAAAGGCCCTTGGCGCCGACCTAGACCGCGTCGCCGGGACGTCGCTGGACAGGGGCGCTAACTGGACGCGCTGCTTGCCCAGAGCGCGGGGCGTGATCGCTACCGGTAGCGATCTCTAACCCCATCGCGCAGTTCCTGCGCGGCGACTACTGATCTGTGCTAAACTAACGTGCAGACGGGAAGCTCTCACTTTGATCGCTGCGGGACTGCGGTTAAGGGCTGACGCAATCTCAGACAGAGTTTTCCCCCTGCGAGCGAGATCCAGTAAGCGATTTTCATCATCGCCTGTCCAGATTTTAGTGGGTTTTGCTTTGATCAAGGCTCACTCCCCGCGCCTTGAGACCCGGCGAGATTGCCTCCTCATAGTTTTCAGATCGCAACTCGATTGTCTCATATACTTCTGCTTGGCGATCGCGCCGATCGGCCTCACTGTGGAGACCGCTACTGCGCAGGCGATCGGCTTCCTGCCTCAGCTGACGGGCATGTTCCAGAAATTTCATTTCTCCGCGCCTCGTAAACAATTCGATGCAAAAAACATAAAGATAGCTCAGATCGATGGCAATGGGCGTACGATCTTTGCCCCTCAGCGCGAGGTCGCGTCCCGGCTATTTAGCTTAACGGCAGATGTCGTTTGAGCGGCGACGCTACGGCAGATATCGAGGCTTCAGCCGGTGCTTGACCCCAGAACCTCGCACCGGTCAGGCCCGGCGCGCTTCCATTTGAGCGCGCCGGGCCGCCTAAATGGCGCCGCGCGGCGCATCGGCAATGCGGTCGCTACCGGACCAAGATGCCCAGCCTGCTCAGCTGCTCGATCGCCGCTTCCCGCCGCCCGTCGGTGATGCCGGCCGGCCAAACGATGCTGTTCCGCTTGACCTCGCTGTCGCATATGACGACCGGGCTGCGCACGGTCGACCCCGCGGTCGTGATCACCCGATAGACCGACACACCTACAGCGTTCTTGGTGCCGTCGCGGGCTTCCGGATTATAGGCACCGAATTGTTGGCCGGCGCCGTCAGCGACGATCGGCGGACCACCGATAATCTGGCCGGGCTCAATGAACTGCAGCGGCTTAAAAAATCAGCGCGAGCCGCGACTGACCGAAGGGCAGTTCCTTCGCGATGATCGCGCCGGCGGTTGCCGATTGGAAGCTTGAACGCATGTTGATGCCCCTAATCTACTTCCAAGCCGACGTACCGTTCGAAGGCCACGCCGGCGCGGCGGCGTCCGGCGATGAACGGCCGGTCGATCCCGGGCCGTTGGCGTTGACCGATCCGGAAAGCTTCATCGCTTGCTGCGCCGCTTGCTTCACGGCCAGCAATTCGCTGCTTGCTTCGACGACGACGGTTATCTTCGCTTCGCCTGTGACTTGCGCCGATCCCTGCAACTGCGCCGTGATGGCGCCGTTCCCGGCGCCGCTGGCCGGGTTGAAAGGCGTCTGATTGAGTTGGTTCAGGTAGCCTTGCGTCGTCCCGCGGTCGCCGTCCCATATCGACGGCACGCGGCCGGCGCGCGAGCCGCCGCGCCGCGTCAGGCCCTCATAGTCGATGCCGGGAGCGCCGCCGATATAGCCGGCGCGGGTTCGCGATCCCCGCGTGTTGCCGCCCATCGCCGGGGCGTTGCGCATCGCGTAATAGGAGGCAGCGACGCCGCCTAGCAGTAGCCCTGCCGTGCCAGCCGCGCCCAGCAGGCCAACAGCGCCACCGCGGGCGGCCGCAGCAGCCCCGGCGCCTTCCAGCGCCTTGCAACCGCTCAAAACGGCGGCAGCGCTTGTCAGTGCCGCCGCCGCGCCGTCCAGCGCCACAGCTGACGTTGTCAGACCGCCACCGGTGGTCAGCAGCTGCATGAACTTATAGGCGCCATAGGCAGAGGCCCCGGCACCTGCGACGCCCGCGGTGATCGCACCGCCGGCGACAACGCCCTTCGGCATTTCCGCCGCGCCTTGCACCGCCTTCGCAATGGCATCCGCCACCCACGTCAGGGCACCGCCCTTGCCGTTGTTATCGAGCGATTGCCCGATCGCGCTCTTGAGGTTCATAACCGCACCTTCGAACCGGCTGACCGCGCCGTCGAAGCCGGCCATCCGTTCGGTCGCGATCTTTTCCGAATAGCCGTCGCTATCATGCGCGAGCATCTTGCGCATTTTTTCGAAAGTGTCCGGGTCAGACAGCGCCGTTGCAATTCGACTGCCTTGCTTCGACCCGAACATGGCGTTCGCGAACTTCAGGTTGTCGCGCATCTTCACCAAGAGGTCGTTGACCATCTTGTTCGCGTCGACGCTTTCGACCGATGCGTCGCGGTAGCGGTTCGCCGCGCCGGCGATGCTCTTCAAGCTCTTTGCATCATTCCCGCCAAGGCTGTTGCGCAGCACCGACGTGACAGCCGGGTTGAACTTAGCGGGATCGGATATCAGTTCCTTATTCGCGAAGATCGAGCCGAGGCCGGACTTCGTCTTCTTGTCGAGCTTCACGCCGTAACGCGCCGCAACGTCCTCCGCGAACGGATCGACGTCAAGATGGTCGCGCATCTTCTGGTAATTCTTGTAGTTCATCCCGTTCGCCAGCATTGCGGTTTTCGCGCCGGCCGTCGGCGCTTGGATTGTCGCCATCAGCGCGCGGAACGCGACGCCAGCTTCGTCGCCGCCGATGCCGGCCTTTTTCAGAATGCCGCCGAAACCCAACATGGTCTGCTCGCTCATGCCCGACATGCGCGCACCGGGCGCGCCGAACTTGTAATCGAGGGCGATATCTTCCGGCGTCATTCCGGAAATCTTCATGGCCTTCACCATCACGTCGGCCGTCTGACGAGCAGACCGGGAAGCCGCTTCCACGCTGCTCACGTCCTTCTTAAAGGTGAAGATACCGCTTTCCATCAGCTTGACGGCGTCGGGCAGCGTTTGATCGGTGGACATGCCGAGGTTCGCTGCCGGCCCCATCATGCCAAGGATCGCTTCGCGGCTGACGCCGCGCGCAGCAAGGTCGCGCTGGCCGTGCAAGAACTGGATGTCATTGTACTTGGTGGTTGCGCCGCCGTGGATCGCCTGCCGTACCAGCGGCTCTTGCTCTTCATCGGTGATGCCCATTACGGCCTTGCCGAAGCGGCGCTCTTTGTCGAAATCACGGTACGTGTGGCCGGTCGCCATAAACGCGGACTTGACGGCATGGCCCGCCCATGCGCCGGCGGCAGCAGCGGCCGTGCCAGCCGCGACCCGGCGGTTATCGCGGCGCTGCTGTAGGACGTGCGCCCGCTGTTCAAGGTCAACATGCTTATCAAGCGCAGCGCTTGTCTGTTCGATTGACTTGCGAAGGTGGGTCTGGTGCGCGGCCGCCTTCGACACGTTGACGCCCATATCCTGAAGCGCGCGCTTGTGCGAAAGGACAGCGTCGCGCTGCATGTCAAAAGCCTGCGCCGCCTTTTTGACGCCGTCCTGCGCCCGCTTCAGGTTGCGTTCCATTTCCTTAGTCGGCGCGGAAACCGACGACATAGCCTTTGCCGCGCTTTCAACCGCGGCCTGCATTTCCCGGAACCGCTGCCGCGCGGCGGGCAGCGCCCCGCGCGACAGGTCGAACTTGTCGATCGCGACCATCTGCGTCCGCGCCCGTTCGATCGCCTTCGCCATTTCGTCGACGGCCTTGGATGTCTTCGCAGACTTTGCAAGGCCGTCGATCTTTTTGGCGATCTTGTCGAAGACAGCGCCGGTGCGATCCTCTGCGCCGATCCGCGCGACAGCCTCGATGATTTTAGCCATGGGGATTACCTTTCGACGGTGACGGCGTTGCGATCAGGCTGCGTCCGGCTCTAATCGACGGTAGGGTTCGACCGGAGCGAGTTCCGTCTGGGTCGGCCGACGTGCCGCCTTCTTTTCCAGCTTCGCGGGCTCGGCTTCCAGCATCGCGACGTGCTCGGTGATAAACCGGGCGCCGTCGAAGTCGACGCCTTGGCGATCGAACAGCGGCAAGCGGACGTTGGCGAAAAGGTGCTCCGGAATTTCGGCGTATTCGACTGGATGATAGGTAGTCGAGCGGAACTTTCTGCGCACACAATCGACCCGAAACTGCTTGTCGACGACGAAATTGCCAGTGTCGGCATCGACGGCCGTCACACGATCCTGATCGCCGATCAGGCTCCCGTCGGTTTCGCGTACCCACAGGTTCAGAACTTTCTCCTCTAAATCCTTGCGCGGAACGGCGGGTCGACCACGCGCGATGAAATTGGGATCAAGCAAGGGCGGCGTTCCATCAGGCAAGAGTTTGTTGATGGCGTCGGTCTCCAAGGTCGCCGCAGCTGCGTCGCGGATCAGAGCTTTGAGTTCAACTGACAGACGCGAGCCTTCGATTTTGATGCGCTCGGCCAAAGCCGCGTTGTTTTTGCGGGCCAAGTCGATGCGTCTCCGCAAGGCTTCTTCTGCGTCATGCTGGCGCTGTGCTTCGCCGCCTGCCGTTAGTGCAGCAATTAATTTTTCAAGTCGCTCGACATCGGCCGTGGCCGTATCGCGCTCCGTTCGCCACGCGGCGTAGGTCGCGGCATTTTCCAACGCGGCTTCTTCGCCAGCGGCGATCGTGGCTGCTCTCACCCGAGCGGCTGCGACATCGATCTTCGCGGCATCAAGCCGCTTGGCATTCTCAGATTTTCGTCCAAACATGGTTATCCTCTAAGAGTTCTTCGGCAGGCTGAAGCCGGCCCTTTTCAATGCCTGATCCCATGATGCAGACAGGTTCGCCGGACTGGTCTCCGCACTCTTCAGCCGTAACTTGGCATCTTCGACCGTTGCGCCTGACGTTGTCGCAATTGACAGTGCAGCCGCCTCCTTACTGCGCGCTTCGGGCAAGCTCAGTATTGCCCGAATGCGGTCCCGCTCGGATTGGCGGGCGTTGACGATCGCTTCTCCAAACTGTTGGGACGTGAAAGTTCTTTCGGTCTGCATAAAAGACCCTCGCGTTTTTGCTATGGATCGTGCTGGCGGGGCGCGGCGCGATAGATCGGCCAGCGCGCTTTCGAACGTGCCGACTTCATCGGCAAGCCCGATCGCCACCGCGTCGGCTCCGATGTACGTTCGCGCTTCGGTCGCGCGAATTGCGTCTTCTGTCATTCCACGGCGGCCCTTGGCGACGCTGGAAACGAACAGATCGTAAAAACGGTTTATTTCGGCGGACAGTTCGCCTTTGACTTCGGCCGTCAGCTTTTCATATGGATTTCCGTCGACCTTGCGAGCGCCGGCGAAGATCATAGTCGGCACGATGCCGGCCTGATGAAGCTTGTTGCTGTAGTCGGCATGAAGCATGACGACGCCGATCGAACCGGCGATACCTGACGACGTGACGACGATCTTCGTCGCGGCCGAAGCGATCGCATAGGCCGCCGACGCTGCCATGCCGTTGACGATGGCGACGACTTCCTTCAGCTGCGCGGCTTGCCGGACGGCGTCGCCAGCCTCGAATGCGCCGACGGCTTCGCCGCCCGGACTGTCCATGTCGAGAATGATAGACGAAACCGCAGGGTCGCCCGCGGCCGCAGAAAGCTGATGCTTCAGCCCTTCATAGGAGGTCATCCCGGAATAGGCGCCGATCCATCCGCCGCGGTTCACAAGCGATCCCATAACCGGGATGATCGCAACGCCTTCCGGCGTCGTCCGATACGGCTTCTTGCCGGCGGCCGGGTTGTTCGGGTCGTTCAGTTCGACCTGACCAACGAAGCGCGACGCTTCCGGCGCGCTTCGCAGATAGTCCGCTTCGATGTCGTCGAAGCCCTTGGCGTCGATGCCTATCCGGCCGTCCAGAACCGACGCGATCAGCGACAGTTTATCCGGCAGGATCATCAGCGGGCGGTTCAGAACCCGGTCGGCAATATGTGCGAGGCGCGTCATCGGCGAGTTGTCTCCGGAATAGAGACACCAAACCTGATCCGGCATCCGCTCTTCAACCGGCAATTCCATCAATTCGATCAAGTCAGTCGTGTCAGAAGCGTGCTTGCCCACGTTTGACCAGCTCAGCGAAGTCATCGAACCCAGGCTGGCGGACATTCCAGACGCCCAAGTTCACGGCGAACCCGCCTTCGTCAGAATGTCTTTTGCAAATGCGTCGAACCTTCTGGTCGTCGAAGGGGAAACCGTGGCGGTCAAAGGCTTCTGCCGCGTTTTCGAAGCGCTCCTTCACCGCTTTGGCTGGAAGTGTCTTACGGTCGGCGGTCTGCGCGGGCGCGCGCGCTGCCGCCCGCAGACGGTCAGCGAATGCCGCAACGCGGTCACGCTGATCTGCCTCCCATTCGCTGATGAGCGCTTCGATGTAATCGGTCATAGTCAGACCCTCGCAGCGGCGTGATACAACTTCCGGCGACCGAGCCGGCCAACGTCGACAACTTCGCCGCTGCGCTTCAGCGCCCCGATAGCGCGGCGCGTGGCGGATTGCTGGGACCGATTTGCCCACCACCGCGCGCCGAGCCGGACATTGCGCGGTGATCTGCCCCAATAACAGGCGTTGGCTAATTCTATCGAGGTCATCGGTCCATGACGTCGAAGGCTGCGTCGGATCGCGAGCCGCAGGCCGTAACGCGTTGCAACCTCGATCGACCCGCCGCGAAGATGAAACCGGCCATTTCTGGGCATTTTTTTAAATCCTCCAATTAAGGAAACCGGTAATCTTGAAATCCCAAATATGCGCAAGGATCGGGACGCTCCGTGCCGCAGTGGCGATTTTTCCTTCAAAAGGTACCTAAACGTTTTGCGTGGAAGGCCCGCCACTCGCGCGTGGATGGCGCGCCTGTGCGCTGGCTGTGTATGGCCGCTGTCGCGGCAGTGTCCGTCTGTGCGCGCGCATCAGCGCGCCGATGGCGGCCGGAGGCTGGCGGTGCATGCGCGGTGACACGGCGAGCGCAAGCCTTGAAGTCGCGACCGTCGCACTGGAGACGTCCGCGACCGCGGGCAAGATGATGGAAGGCTGACCATCGCGGGGCGGCGCGCTTGGGCGCGCCCGCCGTCGGGTCGGTCGGTCCATTGATCCCTTGCCAGACCTGCCACACCTGATGTGAGGCAGAGGTTCGGCATATGGAAGCGCCAGGGTGGGTTGCCTTGCTTAGGGCGTGGAGCCGCCCCCGAAGGGCGGCTACCAACGCCAGGGGGTATAAGGGGGGTTGGTAGGCAGGCCGTTGGCAGGGGGATGGTAGGCGTTGGTAGGGTGGTTGGTACGGGGGTTGGCATAGGGGTTGGTACCGTGCTTTTAGCGTTGGCAGGCCGTTGGAAGTGGCTCAATTTTGGTAGTCCCGTGTTCGATCGGTGCTGGTCCGGCCATCAATTGTTTCCTGCGGCGCGACGCTGGACCGTCCGTTTTGATGTGGATCATGTTGGACTGAAGCAGGCGTTGCATCGCGGGAACGAACGCTCGCTTTTTGAAACCGGCCGCCTCGGGATGGCCTTCGAAAATCTTTGGAGCGTAGTTGGACGAAGGCGACGGGCTGACGACACCGCCTTGCTCGTTCACCAGACGGAGGACGCGGAGGAAGGCACCATCTGCCGCCGAAGCCTTCGCCTCCAAGGCCGCTTCGCGTTCAGTATTCGCGCCTTCGTCGTCCCTGACGAATACGCCATTTTGCCACCGTAACGGGATGGTCAGGCCGATCGGCCCGTAGTTTGCTTTTTTGACACTCAGAATGCGTGCTTCTGCGTCAGGCAGATCGTCTTCCGATGGCTTCGGTCTTTCCTGATAGACCCGCGATCGAACCGAATTCGTCCAGCCTGTCGATCCTGATGATCCCGTTCCACTGGCCATTCCAGCAAGCGACGGATGCGACAGGATCACGACCGCCATTCCGAATTCGAGCGCCAATCCGCGCAGCATGCCGATGAACGATCGCGCCTGAGCGCGATCGATCTCGTTGCCACCAAAGACGTCGGCCAATGTATCTATGACCAGCATCCGCGGCCGGATGGACGCAAGGTCGCTTCGAAGCCGCTGGAACAGCGGTGTAGGCTTCATCATGCCGCGGTCCCGATCGGGGATCGCCAGCAGCGCATCTCGCCCGGCTAGCGGCAGAAGATGCAGGTCATCCAGTTGCGCAAGCCCGACTTCCTCAGATCGACAGATGTCCTCTAGACGTCGATGAATTTCGTCGAGTTCATCTTCCGCCGTCAGGGACAGAACCGGCCCACTTTCTGTGAAAATTCCCAGCCAAGGCCTGCCCAGCACGACCGCCACCGACATCTGCAAGGCGACAAGCGATTTTCCTACGCCACCGTCGCCGCTATAGGCCGTGACCGTTCTGTCCGGGATGATCCCGTCGATCACGAACCTACGTCGTGGCGCCTTCGTGCCAGATAAACTGGACGCGCGGACGATAGGGATGACCTCCAGTTTCGCCGGCTGCCTTTGATCGACGCTGGCTTGTTCGACAACTTCATTCTCAAATTTGCCGGGCAGTTGCCTGACGATCATGCGGCACCGCCGCGTTGTTCGCCTCGCACCGCGACCCAAACGGCATCGGCGAAGGCCTTCAGGTCGGCTTCCACGAGAAGCTGATCGACGCCCGCATCGAGCTGCCGATTATACTCAACATGGATGATGCTCACGAGATATCGATTGCGCTGTTCTTGCAGCGGCATCGATCGAATATGCCGCGCGATGCGATCCACGTAGCCAGCCTGCCTCGTAGTAGGAAACGGGACGATCACCATCGGACCTCCTGAATTATTGGCGCCCGCCGGCGGAGCGTCGGCGGGCGCCGCCGGCGCCGGGGCTGTGCTCGAAGAACGGCGCGCCGGCTGCCGGATCGGTATCTGGTCATTCACCAGAATAGACCATCTTTTCAGCCCTACGGCAAACTATTTATGGACAACCACCATAAATGAAGCTATGCGGTCAATTATGGCCAGTTTAACGAGCTTTCTTCCGACCATTGCTCCAGCTTTTCGGCTGACTACCGCGGCTATGTACGAGCGGCAGCGCGCCCTTGTCAGAATGGGGCTGCTTCCGACACCGCAAGGGCGTGGTCGCGGAAGCGGTGCGGAAGCGACGCCTGAAACTGTTGCCCTTCTGATAATCGCCTGCCTCGCGACCGATAATCTTTCGGACACAGATGGCCGGGTGCAAACGCTTGCAGCCGCTTCTTTCGTTGACGGTAAGTACGATCGCTGTCGGTGGACAGGCGCTGAGAATTTCAAAGAGGCGCTCGTTTTTCTGCTTTCGGCTCAGGCACCTTCGGGTCTCGGGGCGCATACTTCAATCACGGTATCGAGGGCTGAGCCCAATGCGGGCATATTTTTCCAATGGAAGAAGCGCCCCGGCAAGGGGCATAGTCAGTTCGGTCCCCGGGAACCAATTCTAGAATTCCGACCCGTCATCGTTACATCGGAATTGCCAAGTAGTACGTTGCACTTCATTCAAAACGCGCTGAGAACCGCTTCGGCGATCCAATCCGCTGAGGAACAGTCTTCATGACCCGCCTCGGGCGCGACCCCCTAGCTCGCGTCCGAGCACGCCCGCGTCCAGAGGATTGGCGCGACGACGATGCAATGACACTTGCGGAAGCGGCCGCGGTGTTCTTTCCTGACGGTCCTCTGACGTTGTCGTCCCTTCGAACAGCCGCCCGGGCCGGGCGGCTAGCGATCGCGACGGTTGCAGGCAAAGACTTAACGACCCCCCGTTCCGTCAAAGCAATGGTGAAACCATGCCTGGTCGAAAAGCGAGCCCACCCCGGCTCTATTTCCGAGATGACAAAGGCTATTGGATCATCATCGACCGCGGACGGCAGATCGGCACAGGCTGCACTCGCGAAGAAACTCAAGGAGCGGCGCGCGCGCTCGAAACCTATCTCAGCGAGAAGCACACCCCAACCCTCGGCAACCGTGATCCCGCTGCGCTCCTGATTGCCGACGTCGTTGGTGCGTATGAGGAAGCCAAGCTCCCGAAACGCTTCGATGAGCTGAAGCGACGGCTGAGCGCTGGCGAAAAAATATCGAATGACGAACGCAAAGTCGTCCGTCGTCACGATGAACTTCTGATCAGGCTGTCCAGCATCAACATTTTCTTCGGACCTCTGAAGGTCAGCGATATTAAATCCGAGTTGTGCCGTGACTACGTCGATTGGTGCACGGGCGAGAAGAACGAGCGCAACAAAAAGCGCGGTCTTGAGAAGCGACGGGTTATTTCGGATCAAACAGCCCGTCGACACCTCGAAGATATGCGTGCTGCGATCAATGTATATCATGGTGATCACACGCTTGACGTGGTTCCCAAGATCACGCTGCCCGAGAAGAAGAAGGGCCGCGAACGGTGGTTACTTCGATCCGAAGCTGCGCGCCTTCTCGGCTCCGCGATCGGCTTTGTTTGGGACCGTGATCGCAAAGCGTGGAAGCGTGACGCCGCCGGCAAAATCGCTCGGCGTCCGAAGTGGATGATTGAACGCCGCCGTCCGGTCGCTCGGTTCGTTCTTATGGGGCTGTACAGCGCTCGACGTGAAGAGACGATCCGGCGGACACAATGGATGGCGACGACAACGCACCCTTGGATGGATTGCGAACGCTGGGTTTATCACGGTCGGGGCGCCGACGAGCAGAAGACGAACAAGCGCAGACCCCCGGCGAAGGTCGCCAATCGACTGCGGCCGCATCTAGCCCGCTGGCATCGCACGGACATGGCGCTGGCAGCAAAGCTAGGTAAGCCGGTGCATTTCATCGTGCACCGCGCCGATGGCGAACAATATGCGGAGAAGATCAAAACCAGCTGGGATGCGATCATTGAGGACGCGGGGCTTGGCCCCGATGTCGTCAGGCACGTTCTCCGTCACACAGCGGCCACGTGGCTAATGCAGCTCGGCACCGACCCCTGGCAGGCGGCCGGCTGGCTAGGAATGACGCTGGAGCAGCTTCAGGAGAACTACGGCCATCATCATCCTGACTTTCAGGAAGAGGCGGCAGAGGCATTTAGTGGCCGGCGGTAGATTTCCCAAAGAAATCGGCAGCGGCTTCAGCAATCGAGCGTGTTGCTGCGTCGCCTTCATCAGGACCAAAAAAGCGGGACTGCAAGGTGCCGCCATTCAATTGCATCCTAGAACCTTGGACGACGAAGTGGATTACTTCCTCGCCGTACGCTTTGGCCTGCAAGAAGATGCGACCCGATACCTTTAGATCGTTGACGTCATATGACGGCCCAACAATAAAAACGGTGTTGTCCGCATTGTCTTTTTTTACTAAGGCATCCAGCGCCTGCACGAACGGCTTCAACCAAGGAAAACGCTCGTAGGCTAGCGCCACGGCGTCCGCTTCGGTCGGCGCCGGAGATGTCGTTGATCGAACCTCGGCTAACCGCGCAGAGAAAGCATCGAGGGCATCGGACATGAGAGGCCTATTTCGTTGCCCATTTCATTGCCCGGGAAAGCATTGAAAAGGCTAAGTCATTGATATAATGGTCGGAGTGGCAGGATTTGAACCTGCGACCCCTGCGTCCCGAACGCAGTGCTCTACCGGGCTGAGCCACACTCCGACAAGAGCGCGGCTTATAGCCTTGGGTTTCGCATCCTGCAAGAACCCCGTTGAAAGGACTGCCAGACGATGCAAGTGGGCCTGACCACCCGCCTGACCGATGCCGGTTCCGCTGATGTCGCGGAGGCCGCGCGCTGCCTGCGGGACGGCGGTCTGGTGGCGTTTCCAACCGAGACGGTCTACGGGCTCGGCGCCGATGCGGCCAATGCTGCGGCGATCGCGCGGCTTTATCAGGCCAAGGGCCGGCCAGCGTTCAATCCGTTGATCGCCCATGTCGGCGACCTCAAAGCCGCCCAAAGGATCGCGCATTTCGATTCGCGGGCGCTGGCGCTGGCCGAGGCGTTCTGGCCGGGGCCGCTGACGCTGGTGCTGCCGAGGGCCGCGGACTGCCCGGTTGCGGATCTCGCCACCGCCGGCCTCGACACCATCGCCGTACGCGTGCCGGCCCACAGCGTGGCGCGGGAGCTGTTGCAGGCCTTTGGCGGCGCGGTGGTGGCGCCATCGGCCAATCTGTCCGGCCACGTCTCCCCGACCACCGCAGCCCACGTCAGCGCCGACCTCGATGGCCGGATCGACATGATTTTGGACGGTGGGCCGGTCGCCGTCGGCGTCGAATCCACCATTGTAGGTTGTTTCGATCAGCCGATGCTGCTGCGACCTGGCGGGCTGCCGCGCGAGGCGATCGAGCGGGTGCTCGGCCGCCCGCTGCTGCAGCCGCCGGAGGAGCCCGCCAGCGCCACCAGCCAGCCCTTGGCGCCGGGCATGCTGGCCTCGCATTATGCGCCTCGCACGCCGGTGCGCCTGATGGCGGAGGATGTGAGGCCCGGCGAGGCACTGCTCGCCTTCGGGCCGGCCTCCCCACCCGGTTTTGCAAACGCCGTCGCCGTGATGAACCTGTCGGAACGTCGCGATCTCGCTGAAGCCGCGGCTAATCTTTTCGGCTATCTTCGCGCGCTCGATGCCAAGGGCGCCACCGGCCTCGCGGTGATGCCGGTGCCTCACCACGGGCTCGGCGAAGCCATCAACGACCGTCTGCGCCGCGCCGCGGTGTAATGATCAGAAGAACAAGAAACGCACGGGAAGTCCCATGAATATCGTCCAGCCACCGCCGGCTACCCTCTCGCCAGAAACGATCGCGCGCTTCCGGGCCATCGTCGGCGACAAATATGCCGTCACCGACCAGGCCGACATCACCCAATATGTCACCGAGGACCGCAACCTGTTCCAGGGCACTTCGCCGCTGGTGCTGCGGCCGGGTTCGACGGCGGAAGTGGCTGCGATCTGCAAGCTGGCGACCGAAACCCGCACCGCGCTGGTGCCGCAGGGCGGCAACACCGGCCTGGTCGGCGGCCAGACGCCCTATGGTGGCGAAGTGGTGCTGTCGATGCGGCGGATGGACAAGGTCCGGGAGATCGACACCGATACCAACACCATGACGGTGGAAGCCGGCATGATCCTGCAGGTGGCACAGCAGCGCGCCGCAGAGGTCGACCGGTTGTTTCCGCTGTCGCTGGGCTCCGAGGGCAGTTGCACCATCGGCGGTAACCTCTCCAGCAATGCCGGCGGCACCGCCGCGCTGGCCTACGGCGTGGCGCGCGAGATGGCGCTCGGTCTCGAAGTGGTGCTGGCCGACGGCCGAATTCTCAATGGCCTGTCGAAGCTGAAAAAGGACAATACCGGCTACGACCTGCGCAACCTGTTCATCGGCGCCGAGGGCACGCTGGGCATCATCACCGCCGCGACCCTGAAACTGTTTCCGAAGCCGCGCGCGATCGAGACCGCCTTCGTCGGGCTGCAATCGCCGGAAGCCGCGCTGAAACTGCTGGATATTTCGCGCAACGAGGCCGGAGGCCAACTCACCAGCTTCGAGTTGATCGCCGACATCGCGGTCGATTTCAGCGTTCGCCACGGCATCGGCGTCCGCGATCCCCTGGCCAGCAAGCATGCCTGGTACGTGCTGATGGAACTGTCGTCGTCGCGCGAAGACACCCGCGACACGCTGGAGGCGATCCTCGCCCGCGGCATGGAAGACGGCATCGTCGACGACGCGGTGATCGCGGCAAATATCAGCCAGCGCCAGGCGTTCTGGAAACTGCGCGAGGAAATTTCGTCGGCGCAAAAGCCGGAAGGTGGCTCGATCAAGCACGATGTTTCGGTGCCGGTCGCCGCAGTGCCGGCGTTCATCGCCGAGGCCAGCGCCGCGGTCGTAAAACTGATGCCGGGCGCGCGGCCGGTACCGTTCGGCCATCTCGGCGACGGCAATATCCACTACAATGTCAGCCAGCCCAAAGAGACTCTGGCTGATGGTGGCAGCACCGCCGATTTCCTGGCGCGCTGGCATGACGTGAATGACGTGGTATTCGAGGCGGTGCTGCGGATGGGTGGCTCGATCTCCGCCGAACACGGCATCGGCCAGCTCAAGGTCGCCGACCTGCCTTCAGTGAAGGATCCCGTCGCGATCGAGCTGATGCGCGGCTTGAAGGCGATGCTGGATCCGCTCAATATTCTCAATCCCGGCAAGGTGCTGCTGCCGGTGAAGCGGTGAGCGCTGTATTGACTGTCGCGCCGCTTGCGGACGCCGACATCGCCAACGTCATCGCACTGTGGCAGCGCTGCGGGCTGGTACGACCGTGGAACGATCCGGAAGCTGACATCGCGCTGGCGCGACAGAACGCAAACGCCGATATCCTGCTCGGCCGCGCCGGCGACGGGATCGCCGCCTCGGTGCTGGTCGGCCACGATGGCCATCGCGGCTGGGTCTACTACGTCAGCGTCGATCCCGAACATCAGCGCAAGGATTTCGGCCGCGCCATCATGGCCGCGGCCGAAGACTGGCTGCGCGCTCGCGGCATCGAGAAGATGCAGCTGATGGTGCGTGCCGACAACACGCAGGTGCAGGCATTTTACGAGTCGCTCGGCTTCGGCGAACAGAAGCGCATCGTCTACGCGAAATGGCTCGACGGCCGCGAGTTGACGCCATGATTTCTTGGAACAACGAGCCTTAGAACAACGAGCCCTGCCCGTCATCGCCCAGCACCGCCGCCGCAACCTTCCGCGGTGCGACCTTCTTCGTCGGCTTCGCCGCTTCCGCTGCGGCGATCTCCGCTTCTGTCATTGGCAGGATCAGCTGCGCGTCGTCGTTGGCGACCTTGTTGACCTTAGTCGAGACCGGATGCCAGGCGAAGGCGCCGTCGCGCGGGGCTGCGAGCAGCGTCATCACATCCGACGCGTTGTCGGCGCTGCAATCCAGCCAGTGCGCGAAATCACCCGGCGCGATCGTGACGGGCACGCGATGATGCAGCACTGACATGCCGGTGCTCGCCGCCGCGGTGATGATGGCCACGGTGTCAAGTTCTTCGCCATTCGGGCCCATCCAGGTCTCCGCCAGCGCGGCGAAGCCGACCGGCCCGCCGGCACGCGGATGGATAAAATACGGCTGTTTCCGTTCACCGAGATTTTGCCATTCGTAATAGCCATCGGCTGGAATCAGGCAGCGCCGCCGCCGGATGGCGTTCTTGAACGCGGGCTTTTCTTGTATGGTCTCGGCGCGAGCATTGATCAGCAGCGTGAACTGGCGTGGGTCCTTGACCCATGACGGCATCAGGCCCCAGCGCATCAGCCGGAAATGCCTCGCCCCGTTTTCGACAATGACGACAGGAACCGGCTGGGTCGGCGCAACATTGTATCGGGCTGGAAAATTAGGCTGTTCAATGTAGCCAAATACCTGCCGCAACGCCTCCGGCGCTGATGTAATAACGAACCGTCCACACATTCTCTACCCGGGCTGGTGATGTCTTCAGGCGGTTTTAACCCAAACCGCCAACAGTGCGAAAGATGACCATGACGGCCCTCCAACCGGCGCAGCACGATCGCCACGACCCGGGAAGCGCCGATGCAGCCAGAACTGCGTCCGCGGCCGAGCTGATGGCTGCCAATATCAATCCACGCACCGGCCTCGCCACCGATTATCTGAACCATTTCAATGAAGCCATCATGCTGCTCGAACTGATCCCGGACATGCCGGACTGCTACGAGCTTTTTCTCGAATGGCAGCCGATGACCTATGCCGAGCACTTCATCAAATCGAATTTCAAGGCGCGCGACCTTGCCATCGCCTCATACGAGTCCGCGCGTCCGAACGTGCGCGCCGAATTCGACACCGTGGTCGCCACCATGACCTCGATCCTCGTTGCCGTGGGCGACGCGATGCGCGCGGTGCATCAGGACAGGACTCGCGCTACGCTGGCCGAGCAGGCCTCGGACTGGGTCAAGCCGCTGGTCGGCGTGGCCGGTGGCATCATCAATGGCCGGGATCAGGAATCCAACGTCGAATACATCATGGCGCACTGATCCCGTGACTTCCGTGTCCCCCTCCCATCCGCAGCTCGCCACCAGCGCCGCGATCTTTCGCGACGGCAAGGTGTTGCTGGTTCGCCGGGCGCGCTCGCCGGCCAAGGGGTTCTACTCGCTGCCCGGCGGCCGGGTCGAATTCGGCGAATCGCTGCTTGTGGCCCTGCACCGCGAGGTGATGGAGGAGACCGCGCTGACCATCGCGATCGTCGGCCTGTCCGGTTTTCGCGAGGTGCTGCCCGGCGCCGCCGGCGGCGGGCATTACCTGATCATGTCGTTCGCGGCGCGCTGGATATCAGGCGAGCCGGCCCTGAACGACGAACTCGACGATTTTGTCTGGCTGGCGCCGGACGAACTGGGCGACCTCAAGGTCACCGACGGCCTGCCGGACGTCCTTGCGGCGGCCAGAGAGCTGATCGGGGCGTAAAAGCGCGATCTTCGCCGCGTTGCTGGCTTAGCCTTGCTTCCAACGCCTTGAAACGGCATATCAGCCGGGTTCCTGGACCCATCCATGCTCAAGCATTGCATCGCCGCCCTGATGATCGTCGCGACGTTCGGCCTCGGTTCCGCCCGGGCCCAGGACGCCGCTGCGCCGTTCGATGGCGACCTGCAGCGGCTGGCCGAGATCCTCGGCACGCTGCATTACCTGCGCGGCATCTGCGGCAACAATGAAGGTGCCAAATGGCGCAACGAGATGCAGGCGCTGGTCGATGCCGAGACGCCGTCCGGCGAGCGCCGCGCCCGTATGATCGCCGGTTTCAACCGCGGCTATAACGGCTTCCAGCAGACCTATCGCACCTGCACCCCCGCCGCCGGCATCGCCATCCGCCGCTATATCGAGGAAGGCTCAAAGATTTCGCGGGATCTGACGGCGAGGTATGCGAACTAGATGCCGGATATCGACACCGTCTTCTTCGATCTCGACGGTACGCTGACCGATCCCAAAATCGGCATCACCGGCTCGATCCAATACGCGCTGGCAAAGCTCAACGTCCCCGTGCCCGCGCAGGACGAACTGACCTGGTGCATCGGGCCGCCGCTGCGCGCCAATTTCGTTGCACTTCTCGGCGGTGATAAAGATGCCGACCGCGCGGTGGATCTCTATCGCGAACGCTTTGGCGATGTCGGCCTGTTCGAAAATACGCTTTATGACGGCATCGAGGAAACCCTGACGGCGGTTGCCGCATCGGGCCGCGAGTTGTTCGTCGCGACCAGCAAGCCACACGTTTTCGCCGACCGCATCATCGATCACTTCGGATTGCGGCGTTACTTCACGCGCGTGTTCGGCTCGGAACTGGACGGTACCCGCGTCAACAAGAGCGACCTCCTGCGCTTTGCGCTGGACGAGACGTCCACGGATCCCGCGCGCGCCATCATGGTCGGCGACCGCAAGCACGACATCATCGGCGCCGCGAATAACGGCATCCGGGCGATCGGCGTGCTCTATGGCTACGGCAGCCGTGAGGAGCTGACCTCCGCCGGCGCGCGGCACTTGGTGGCCTCGCCTGCGGAAATTCCGGCCCTGATCGGGTAGTCCTCGCATCGGCATCGACGCGACGCGCTCTCAACCGTCATTGCGAGCGAAGCGAAGCAATCCAGTCTTGCTTCCCTCACTTGTGGCTTCTGGATTGCCGCGTCGCTTCGCTCCTCGCAATGACGTGAAGAGGCCGGAGTGCCTCTCGACGAGGCAGTTCAATGCTTCCCGGCGCCCATGTAGCCGAACAGAAATCCCGCGACCTTGCGCTTCTGAATTTCCTCGCTGCCTTCGGTGATGCGGTAGCGGCGATGATGGCGGTAGATGTGCTCGAACGGCTTGTGGCGCGAATAGCCCATGCCGCCATGGACCTGCATGGCGCGGTCGGCGGCCTCGCAGCACAGCCGGTTCGCCCAGAAATTACACATCGACACCCGGTCCGACAACGTGTGCTCGACCTCGGCCTGGGTCAGCTTGTCCATCTCCCACGCGGTCTTGCGGATCAAGAGCCGTAGCATCTCCGCCTGCGTCGCCAGTTCCACCAGCGGCCACTGGATCGCCTGGTTTTCGGCCAATGCCTTGCCGAACGGCTTTCGCTCGCGGGCATATTTCACGCTCTCCTCGATGCAGTACACTGCCGCGCCCAGCGAACTCGCCGCCTGCCGGATGCGGTTCTCGTGCACAAAGCACTGCGCCAGTGAGAGGCCGCGGCCGACCTCGCCGAACAGCGCATCCTCCGGTACGAACACGTCGGTAAAGCTGACGCGCGGATGATCGGTGGGCATGTTGAAGGTCCACATGTACTCCTCGATCTTCACACCCGCGGCCTTCGCCGGCACCAGGAAGCAGGTGATGCCCCGGGCGTCGCCGTCATGGCCGGAGGTGCGGGCGAACAGCGCGCAATGCGTGGCGACATGCATGCCAGTGGTCCACATCTTCTCGCCGTTGATCACCCAGCCCTTGACGCCATCGCGCGTCGCTTCCACGGCGCGCGTCTCCATATGCGTGGCGTCGGAGCCGTGCTCCGGCTCGGTAAGTCCAAAGGTGATGCGATATTTGCCTGATATCGAGCCCTCGATCATCGCCTTCTGGTCGTCGCGACCGTAACGATCCAGCATCGTCACCAAAGGCAGGTTGCCGACGATGGAGTGTTCGTTCTGCAGATCGTTGTGCAGGCCGAGGCCTTTCGAGGCAAAATGCTCGCGGATCACAGCCATCCACAGATTGGAGCCGTTTTTGCCGCCATACTGTTTCGGTATCGCGAAGCGCAGATGGCCAGCCCTGTCGGCAAGGTTCTTCACCCGGCGCAGCAGCGCCTCCCATTCATGCCGCGGCAATCCGCCATTTTCGAAATCGGTACGCGCCCATTCGCGGCGATGATCGAAGAAGCGGATATTGTCGTCCGCCTCTTCGATCGGCTTGATCTCACTGACGATGAAGTGATCGAGCTCGGCGAGGTAGGCGACCAGATCAGCCGGCAATGAAAAATCCAAGGCGCTCTCCCGTGTTTTATTGATCTTGTTAAGCGAGCGATTAAGGTGACACCATCAAATCAAGTCAAGCGCGACCGCGCGCGAATATTCAGCACAACGAAAAATGGGAGGCTCCGATGGCGCTGCAATTCTCGACCGTGACCCGCAAAGGTCCGATCACCATCGTGACGCTGTCGCGGCCGGAGGTTTACAACGCGCTGCACACCGACGCGCATAACGAGCTGCACGAGGTGTTCAACGAATTTTCTGCCGATCCCGAGCAATGGGTGGCGATCGTCACCGGCGCCGGCGACAAGGCGTTCTGCGCCGGCAACGATCTGAAATGGCAGGCAGCCGGCGGCAAGCGCGGCTGGAACACCTCAGGCTTCGCCGGCCTCACAGCGCGGTTCGATTGCGACAAGCCGATCATCGCCGCGGTCAATGGCGTCGCGATGGGCGGCGGGTTCGAGATCGCGCTGGCCTGCGACCTGATCATCGCCTCGGAGAATGCGACCTTCGCACTGCCGGAGCCGCGGGTCGGCCTCGCCGCGCTGGCCGGCGGCCTGCATCGGCTGCCGCGCCAGATCGGCATGAAGCGCGCCATGGGCATGATCCTTACCGCGCGGCATGTCAGTGCGAAGGAAGGCTTCGATCTCGGCTTCGTCAATGAAGTCGTGCCGCAGGGCGAAGCACTGGCCGCCGCCGAGCGCTGGGCGGAGACGATCTGCAGGAACTCACCGATGTCGATCCGCGCCTCCAAGCAGACAATCCAGAAGGGCATGGAAGTCTCGCTGGAGCAGGCGATCGCCGGGCAGCGCGAGTATCCCGCCGTGAAGGCGATGGTGGCGTCGCAGGATTATATCGAGGGCCCGAAGGCATTCTCGGAAAAACGCGCGCCGAACTGGGTGGGGAAGTAATTTTCGCCCCTGGCATTACTGTCATTGCGAGTGACGCGAAGCAATCCGGAAAGCCGCAAGCAAGGACTGGATTGCTTCGTCGCAAGCGCTCCTCGCAATGACGACGACTATGTCATGACTTCGTCTCTAATTCCCGCTTGTACGCCGCATAATTCGGCTGATCCACTGCGAGCTTGGCGAGCGTCGTCTGCCAGAGATGATCTTTCACGCCCGGCGTCTGCAGATCGGCCTCGCCGCTGGCGATGCGATCCGCCAAGGCGCGATTGAGATCCGCCAGCGAGCCTTGTTCGCCGAGCAGCGCCGACAAGCCAGCCAACTCCGCGGCGTCGCTACCACCCTGCAAGGACAGCTGCCGCGTCACCAGATCCAGCGCGTTGATCGCCACGCGCAGCTTGAACGCCGCGTGGCCAGTGATCTGAGGCGTGATATCGGCGCGCAGAAAATCCGCGACGGCCTTGATCAGTTCGGTGGGTGTGGGTTCGTCCTGCATGTCATGACCCTCGCGGCGCTAACAGACGCAACAAATCGATTTCGGTTTCCGACGAGCGGCGCCCGATCATCGCGCGTTCCATGGAATGATCGGGACCCTCGCGAAACCGTTGCATCATGCCGCAACACATCACGCCCCAGCGCAGCGTGCCCATCACTTCCCAGAATTTCACGCGCGCGGGATCGACTGATACGCCTCGCGCAGCCTCATAGCCCGCAAACAGATCTTCGCGCGAACCGAATCCGCCGACAGGCTTGTCGATCTCGCCGAAGCGCCACGAATTGACGCAGATCCAGCCGAGATCCTCCATGGGATCGCCGAGATGCGCAAGCTCCCAGTCCAATACCGCGCGGACGCCATCGGGGCCGATCATCAGATTGCCGTGGCGGAAATCGCCATGCACCAAAGTGACATGTTCGGATGGGCCGGGATCGTGGTCGCGCAGCCAGCGCAGCGCCAGTTCGAACACCGGGCGCGGCCAATTGAAGCTGCGAATATCGCGCGCCAGCTCGGCGATTTCCGCGACCGCCGTCATGTGGCGAAGTTCAGGCAGTTGCAGCAGCGGCAGTCCGTGGATATCGGCGAGAATTCCGCCGAGCTGCCGAGCCAGTTTTGGCCGCGCGCTGGCGAACTCCTCGTCGCGTAGAATTTTGCGCGGGATGGTCTCGCCAGCGACTCGCTGCATGATGAAGCCGGCGCCGAGTTCATCCTTGGCTTCGAGTACATGTAACACCTGTGGCGACGGCACACCGGCGTCATGCGCCAGCCGCATCAGCACCGCCTCGGCATTCAGCCCCGCCGCGCGCGCCGGCGCAGCGCCGTAGCCCGATGGCGCACGGCGCAGGATCGCGCTGATGATGCCATCGGGATGCACGATGTCGAACGACCAGGTCTCCTGGCTGGCGCCGCCCGAAAGGCGCTCAGCGCCGGTAACGCCGGTTGCACCGGGGTACCACGACGCTACGCAGCGCGCGAGCAACTCTTCCGTCGTAGACGCAGTCATGCGCGCGCCCGCGGTCTATTTGCCCGTGAATTTCGCCGGACGTTTTTCCAGGAATGCCGAGACGCCTTCCTTGAAGTCGGCAGCGCCGCCGGCGATGCGCTGCGACTGGACCTCGAGATTGATCTGGTCCTCGAAGGAATTCTCCGGGCTTTCCCAATACAGCTTGCGGATCAGCGACAGCGCGATGGTCGGGCCGTTGGCCAGTTCATGCGCGAGCTTCATGGTCTCTTCCATCAGCACCGCGTCGTCATGGACGCGGTTGATGAGGCCCCATTCCAGCGCCTTTTCCGCCGGCAGCTTTTCGCCAAGCAGCGACAATTCCACCGAGCGCGCCTTGCCGATCAGCCGCGGCAGCAGCCAGGTCGAGCCGCAGTCCGGTACCAGGCCGATGCGGCGGAACGCCTGCAGGAAATACGACGAGCGCGCGCACAGGATCAGATCGCCCATCAGCGCGAAGCTCATGCCGGCGCCGGCGGCGGGGCCGTTCACCGCGGTGACGATCGGGCAATGCAGGCTGCGCAGCCGGCGCAGGAACGGATGAAAGGCGGTCTCCAGCGTGGCGCCGGCGCCGCTGCGCGATTTGGTGACGTTGTTGTTGCGGCCCTGCAGGTTGGCGCCGGTGCAGAAGGCGCGGCCGGCACCGGTGATGACCAGGCAGCGCACCTCAGCCTTGCGGTCCTCGATCTCGTCGAGCGCCTCGCCGAGGCCGCCGAGCATGTCGACCGACACCGCATTCATCACCTCCTGATGGTCGAGCTTCAGGATGGCGACGGGGCCGTCGATATCGAGCGTGGCGTGTTTGAACTGCATGATTTCCTCACGGGTTGATCCGCGTGTTTATTCCGCGGTGTGGAAGCATTGGATGTCGGCCGCCATATTTGATTTTTCAGGCGCGCTTGTCCATGCTTGCGATCGACCACCTGCCCGCCATCGGACGCACGGCCAACGTGCGCCAAACACATGGAAACGCTGATGAGCATCTTCGATCTGAGCGGCCGCGTGGCCATCGTTACCGGCGGCAATGGCGGCATCGGTCTCGGCATCGCACAGGCGCTGGCCACGGCCGGCTGCAACGTCTCGATCTGGGGCCGCAACGCCGACAAGAACGCGAGCGCGGCGGCGACCATGGCTGACAGCGCCGGCAAGGTCGATACGCAGGTATGCGACGTCACCGATACCGCCTCCGTGAAAGCTGCAATGGACGCGACGCTGCAGAAATTCGGCCGGGTCGATGGCTGCTTTGCCAATGCCGGGATCGGCGGCGGCGGACGCCATGCCTTCATCGACCGCACCGAAGAGCAGTGGCGCAACATGTTCGCCACCAATCTCGATGGCGTTTTCCATGTGTTTCAGGTGGCAGCGCGGCACATGACCGAGCGCGCCACGGCCGGCGATGCGTTCGGCCGACTGGTGGCGACCTCCAGCCTCGCCTCGATCTTCGGCACCGCCCGCAACGAACATTATGCAGCGACCAAGGCCGCGATCAACGCGCTGGTCCGCGCACTCGCGGTCGAGCTGGCGCGGCAGGGCGTCACCGCGAACGCGATCCTGCCGGGCTGGATCAAGAGCGACATGACCGCGGGCATCATGGCCAACGACAAGTTCGTCGCCAATGTGATGCCGCGGATTCCGGTGCGAAGGTTTGGCGAGCCGTCCGATTTCGGCGGCATCGCGGTCTATCTGATGAGCAAGGCGTCGTCGTATCACACCGCGGATTGCTTTGTGATCGATGGCGGCTATACGGCGTTCTAGTTCGTCATTGCGAGCGCAGCGAAGCAATCCAGCAACACGGGCTCAGACTGGATTGCTTCGTCGCAAGGGCTCCTCGCAATGACAACTTCTCAGAACGCAGCCGCGGCCCTCGGCCGTACCCCAACATTCATCGCGAAGCCTTCATAATCCTTCGCCGCGACATCATTGCAGATCTGCCGGTAGGCGCCGACGCCGCCGATATAGGGCATGAAGATCTGCGGCTTGCCGGGGATATTGGCACCCATGTACCAGGAATTGGCCTGCGGATAGAGCGTCCCGTCAGCGACCTCGTTGACATGGGCGACCCATTTGTCCTCGGCCTGATGCGTGGCCTCCATGCTGTCGACGCCGCGGTCGCGCATGTAGGCGACACACTCGGCGATCCAGTCGACGTGCTGCTCGATCGAGACGATCATGTTGCTCAGCACCGACGGGCTACCGGGGCCGGTAATGATGAACAGGTTCGGAAAACCGGCGCTCATCAGGCCGAGATAAGTGCGCGGCCCTTCCGCCCATTTGTCGTTCAGCGTCTGGCCGCCCCGGCCGCGGATCGCGATCTTCGCCACCGAACCCGTCATCGCGTCGAAACCGGTGGCGAGCACCAGCGCATCCACCTCATGGTCCTTGCCGCCGCTGCGCACCGCATGCGGCAGGATCTGCTCGATCGGATGGCTGCGGATATCCACCAGCTTCACATGGGGACGGTTGAAGGTGGCGTAGTAGTCGGTATCGACGCAGATACGCTTGGAGCCGACCGGGTGGTTGTTCGGCTGCAGCAGTCTTGCCGTCTCCGGATCCTTGACGATCTCGGCGATCTTCTCGCGGATGAAATTCGCCGCGGTGTCGTTGGCCTGCTGGTCCAGCGCCAGGTTGTTGTAGACCCCCATAAAGGTGAGGCCGCCGCTGCTCCAGCGCGATTCGTACTTGGCGCGGCGCGCATGCTCGGGATCGTCGAGCGCGCCGCGATCGGGCACCTCCTGTACGATGCCATTCTTCATGTCCTCGCGGGCGCGGCGGCGGATTTCCGGATAATTATCGCGGAACGACTTTCGCTCGTCGTCGGTCAGCAGCGCATTGCGCGCCGGCACGCTGAAGTTCGCGGTGCGCTGGAAAACAAAGAGCTGGCTGGCCTGCTCGGCGATCACCGGCACCGACTGGATCGCGGAGGATCCGGTGCCGATCACGCCGACACGCTGGCCGGAAAAATCCACAGGCTCATGCGGCCAGTGCCCGGTGTGATAGATCTTGCCCTTGAAATCAGCCATGCCCTTGAATTCGGGCGTTCGCGCATTCGACAGGCAGCCGGTGGCGAGCACGACGTAGTGCGCGGTGACTTTATTACCGTCCGACGTGGTCACCGTCCATTCGTTGCGGTGCTCATCGAACACGGTGGAGTCGACGCGGGTGTTGAGCTGGATGTCTTTTCGCAGATCGAAGCGGTCGGCCACGTGATTGGCATAACGCAGGATTTCCGGCTGCGGCGCATAGCGCTCGCTCCAGTCCCAGTCCTGCTGCAGCTGGTCATCGAACGAAAACGAATACTGCATGCTCTCGACATCGCAGCGCGCGCCGGGATACCGGTTCCAGTACCACGTGCCGCCGACATCGCCGCCCTGCTCGTAGACTTTCACCGAGAGCCCAAGGCCGCGGAGCTTGTGCAGCATGTAGAGCCCGGCGAAACCGGCGCCGACCACGACGGCGTCGACATTCGCGGCACCAGCGGTTCGCTGTTGGACGGATTGCGGCTGCAAGGCGACCATGTTTTCGCTCCCGGTAGTTTGTTTTGCTTTGTTTAGGCACAGCATTCCCCCCGCACGGCAAAAGTGCAAGCGGCAAAAGATCCGGGCGGGCGCGGATATTTTGCGCGGCGGAATGGACAGGAGGCCTCGCTTGGCATCGTCCCATCGCATGCGCTAGCGTTCGTTGAGCCCGCCGATCGAAGCGGGTCGAGGCAAGATGCTGTGGGAGCAAACCGATGAAATCGCCGATTTGCGAGATGCTGGGAATTGAGTTTCCCCTGCTCGCCTTCAGCCATTGCCGCGACGTGGTCGCGGCCGTCAGCCGCGCCGGCGGATTCGGCGTGCTCGGGGCGACGGTGCATTCGCCGGAGACGCTGAAACAGGAATTGAAGTGGATCGACGATCACGTCGATGGCAAGCCCTACGGCATCGACGTGCTGATCCCGGAAAACATTTCAACGGCCGGCGAAAAGGACGTCACCTGGAAGAGCCTGGAGAGCCGCATCACGCCGGCGCATCGCGATTTTACGCGCAGCCTGCTGAAGAAATACGGCATCGAGCTGGCGATCACCGAGGTGCCGGCGAACCAGCCGCAGCCGTTCGACGGCGCACGTGCGCTGCAGTTGCTCGAAGTTTCCTTCAACCATCCGATCCGGCTGATCGCCAATGCGCTGGGCGTTCCGCCGAAGGCGATGATCGAGATGGGCAAGGCGCATGGCGTTCCCGTGGCCGCACTGGTCGGCGCCAAGGAACATGCGATCCGGCAGGTCGCCGCCGGCGTCGATATCCTGGTCGCGCAGGGCACCGAGGCTGGCGGCCATTGCGGCGAAGTCTCGACCATGGTGCTGGTACCGGAGGTGATCAAGGCGATCCGGCCGATCCGTGACGTCCCGGTGCTGGCGGCGGGCGGCATCATGACCGGGCGGCAGATGGCGGCCTGCATGGCGATGGGCGCCGCCGGTGCCTGGACCGGCTCGGTGTGGCTGGCGACAGTGGAATCCGAAACCACCGAAATTTTCCGCGAAAAAATGATCGCGGCATCGTCGCGCGATGCGATCCGGTCCAAGGGCCGTACCGGCAAGCCGGCGCGGCAGCTGCGCTCGGTGTGGACCGACGCCTGGGACCGCGGCCCGGATAGTCCCGGCGCGCTGCCGATGCCGCTGCAGAGCCTGATCAGCCGCGACGCCTTTGCCTCGATCGACCGCTCCGCCGCGGCGGGCAATGCGCAGGCGCGCGATCTCGTCAGCTATTTCGTCGGCCAGGGCGTCGGCCTGATTGACAGCGTCAAATCCACAGGCGCAGTTGTGCAGGAATTCAAGGAAGATTTTGCCGAGGCCATCGAACATATGAATGCGCTGGTGGCGGAATAGTTTCGTCATTGCGAGCCTTGCGAAAATTGGCGTCTTCGCCAATTTGCGCTGGGCGAAGCAATTCAGAAGGCTACAAGCGAGGACTGGATTGCTTCGTCGCAAGTGCTCCTCGCAATGACGGCTGAAATGTCCGAGAAAAGTGAACACAAGAAAATGGCAATGACCTTCCCCGAAGACCGCATTCCCGTCATCGTCGGCGTCGGCGAATTCTCCAATCATCCGAAAGAACTCACCGCCGGCCTGGAGCCGCTGGCGCTGATGGTCGAGGCGCTGAAGCGGGCCGAACAGGATGCCGGCGGCAAGCTGCTGCACGACATCGACTCGCTCGATATCGTCAATTTCCTCAGCTGGCGCTACAGCGATCCCGCCAAGCAACTGAGCGACAAACTCGGCATCGCGCCAAAGCACGCCTATTACGGCCCGGTCGGCGGCGAGAGCCCGATCCGCTATATTCACGAAGCTGCGCAGCGCATCGCCCGCGGCGAGGCCAGCGTCGCCGCGATCTGCGGCGCCGAGGCGCAGAGCACGGCGACCAAGGCCGAGCGCGCCGGCGTGACGCTGCCATGGACGCCATTCGCCAAGGACGCGCCGGAGCCGCTGCGCGGTGCCAACTACCAGAAGCCGATGGCGACCATGCTGGGCGTCGCAAAACCGGTCACGGTATATCCGTTCTATGAGGCGGCTTCCGCCGCGCATTGGGGCCAGACCCCGCGCGAGGCGCACCAGGAATCCGGTGAGCTGTGGTCGCGCTACGCCGGCGTTGCCGCGCAAAATCCCGAGGCGTGGCTGAAGCGCAGCTACACGCCGGAGGCGATCACTCAGCCTTCGCCGGACAACCGGCTGATCGCCTGGCCCTACACCAAGCTGATGGTGGCCAATCCGATGGTGAACCAGAGCGCGGCAATTCTGGTGACGAGTCTGGCCAAGGCGCGCGCCGCGGGCGTCCCCGAAAGCCGCATGGTGCACATCTGGGGCGGCGCTTCGGCGGAAGAGCCGCGCGATTATCTCGATCGCGACCAGTATGTCGAAAGCCACGCCCAGAATGCCGTGCTGAAGGCGACGATGAATCTGGTCGATGGCGACAGCAAGGCGTTCGACGCCATCGAACTGTATAGCTGCTTTCCCTGCGTGCCGAAGATGGCACGGCGTACGTTGGGCCTCGGCGCCGACGTGCAGCCGACGGTGACTGGCGGCCTGACCTTCTTCGGCGCGCCGCTCAACGACTACATGGCCCATGCCGCCTGCGCGATGGTGCGGAAGCTGCGCGCCGGCGCCAAGGTCGGACTGCTGTATGGCCAGGGCGGGTTTGTCACCAAGCACCATGCACTGGTGGTGTCGCGCGAAGCGCCCAGGGCCACGCTCTCGCAAAACACCAATGTGCAGGCGGAGGCCGATCGCAACCGCAAGCCAGTGCCTAAGTATGTCACCGAAGCCTCAGGCAACGGCACCGTGGAAAGCTTTACGGTGATCTATGGCCGCAATGGCGATGCCGAGCACGGCGTGGTGATCCTGCGCACCGCGGACAATGCCCGCGCTCTCGCCCGCGTGCCGGCGCAGGACACAGCGACACTGGCGCATTTGTTGAACATGGACCGCACGCCGGTGGGATCGTCAGGCACGATCAGCACGGCCGGTGATGGCGTGCTGGAGTGGCGGGTGGGGTGAGAGCCTCGTGTCCCGGACGCGGTGCAGCGCCCTTGCGCTGCTCCGCAGATCCGGGACCCATTCTTCGCACAACGATAGGCCCCGGATCAGCAGCGCACCACGCTGCAAGCGCAGCGCGTTGCGCAGCATCCGGGGCACGAGGCTAAGCTACAACCTCAGCTCAGCCCTTTACATCCTGCTTTTCCGACGCCGTGGTCGGCTTGTTGACCTTCGACGCGCCGCCGGTGACGCGGACCTGGTCGCCGTTGGCGAGGCCGTCGGGCGGCGCGGTGACGATGCGGTCGTCGGGCGAAACGCCGGAGGCGAGTTCGATATCGCGGCCAAGGTCGCGGGCAATCGTCACGGTCTTGAACAGGATCTTGTCATCCGGGCCGACGGTGGCGACGCGCAGGCCGTTCTGGTTGAAAATGAGCGCGCTGGCGGGAATGTGCAGCGGCACCGCATCGCGGGCGAGGCTCATCTTCACATTGGCATAGCCGCCGGGCAGCAATTCGCCCTTGGCATTGTCGAGCGCGAGCTGCATCCGCGTGGTGCCCGACGCCACGTCAACCGACTGCGACGAGGCTTCGACGGTGGCCGCAAAGGTCCGGTTCGGATAGTCCGGCACAGTGATGATCGCCTTGGCGCCGACCTTGATGGCCGGCACATAGCTCTGCGGCACATCGACATAGACGCGCAGCTTCTTGATATCGGAGACCACGAACATCGCCGGGCCGGTGCCGGTGCCACCGGAGATCAACGCACCGACGTCGGTGTTGCGCTGGGTGATGACGCCGTCGAACGGCACGCTGATCTTCTTGTAGCCGGCCAGCGCTTCCAGTCGCTCCACATTGGCCTGGCCGGAATTGACCGCGGCCTTCTTGTTGGCGAGGTCGGCGGTACGCTCGTCGATTTCCTGCATCGAGACGAAGTTGGACGCGATCAGCGAGCGGCGGCGGGTCAGCGTGGCTTCCGACAGCCTGGCGCTGGACTGCTGGCTGGCGAGGTCGGCGCGAGCCTGCAGCAACTGCTGGTCGAGGTCGGGCGCCTCGATCTCGGCGATGACCTGGCCGGCCTTGACCTGGGCGCCGATGTCGGCGCTCCAGCTCTTCAGGTAGCCGCTGACGCGGGCGAAGATCGGCGCGCGGTAATAGGCCTCGAGCCGGCCCGGCAGGTCGAGGGTGGCGTTGAGCACGCGGGCATCGGGCGGCGCCACCGCGACGGTCGGGATCGCCTGGTTGTCGGTCCAGGTTTTCAAATCCTCATCGGTCTTGGCGCGCGCCATGATGCCGGTGACGACGATCGCCCCGGCGGCGCAGAGGCCGACGATCCCGACGAGGCCAAGCTTGCGGCGGGACACCGGCGGTTTCTGATCAGTGGGCATGCACACTCTCCGAGGGGCCGGCGCTGGGCGCAGGCGGCTGCTTCTTATGGACCATGCTGAAGACCACCGGCACGAACATCAGCGTGGCGATCGTAGCAAAAATCAGGCCGCCGATGACGGCGCGGCCGAGCGGCGCGTTCTGCTCGCCGCCCTCGCCCAGGCCCAGCGCCATTGGCGCCATGCCGATGATCATCGCCAAGGCGGTCATCAGCACCGGGCGGAACCGGACGAAGCCGGCCTCCGACGCCGCGGCGATGGGATCGCCAAGGATGGCATAGCGTTCGCGGGCAAAAGAGATCACCAGCACGCTGTTGGCGGTGGCGACGCCCATGCACATGATCGCGCCGGTCAGCGCCGGCACCGAGAGCGTGGTCTGGGTGGTGAACAGCATCCAGACGATGCCGGCGAGCGCCGCCGGCAACGCCGTGATGATCACGAACGGGTCGGACCAGGACTGGAAGTTGACCACGATGAGCAGATAGATCAGCACCACTGCCCCGAGCAAGCCGAACAACAGCCCGGAGAAGGCGCTGTTCATGGTCTGCACCTGGCCAAGCAGCACCACGGAGGTGCCCTTCGGCACCTCGGCCCTGGTCTCCTCGATCACCTTGTAGATATCGTTGGCAACCGAGCCGAGATCGCGGCCCTGCGGTGTGGCGTAAATCTGCACCAGCGACTGGATGTCGTACTGCGACACCACGGCGTTGGACGTGGCGCGCTTGATGCTGGCGATGCCGCCGAGGATCGGCGAGGTCGTCGCGTTGACGGCGGTGACCGGCAGGGTCTCCAGCGCGCTCAGCGAATCGATCTGGTATTGCGGCGTCTGTATCACGATCGAATACGACACGCCGTTGTCGGGGTTGAGATAATAGGTCGGCGCCACCTGCGAACTGCCGGCCAGGTTGACCACCAGGGAATTGGTGACGTCGCGTTCGGTGAGGCCGACATATTGCGCGCGGGTGCGGTCGACATCGATGTTGAACACCGGATTGTTCGGCGACTGCTGAATCCGCGCGTCGGCGATGCCGGGAATGCGGCGGATCTTGCTCAAGAGCTTGCTGGCATAGGCGAAGTTGCCGGCGAGGTCGTTGCCGCGGATCTGCAGATCGATCGGCGCCGGCGCACCGAAATTCAGGATCTGGCTGACGATATCGGCCGGCAGGAATGCGAAGCTCACACCGGGAAACTGCCGTGGCAGTTGTTCGCGCAGCGCCTGAACGTAGTCTGCGGTCGGCTTGTGATCTTCCTTCAGCTTGATCTGGAAATCGCCATCCTGCGGACCGATCACACCGGTGTTGTTGTAGGTCAGGTTGATGCCGGAGATCGGCATGCCGATATTGTCGGTCATGGTCTCGATCTGATCCGGCGGGATGATCTTGCGCACCGCCTTGGTAATGTCGGCGAACTGGTTGGCGGTTTCCTCGACACGGGTGCCGACCTGGGTGCGCACATGCATCAGGATGCTGCCGGCATCGACCGACGGGAAGAAATTGCGGCCGAGGAACGGTACCAGCAGGAACGACACTGCGACGAAGCTGAGAAAACCAATCACGAAGATCGGACGACGCGACAGCGCCAGATCGAGAAAGCCGTGGTAGCCGCTGCGGATGCGTTCGAAGCGAGCCTCGAAACCGCGCTGGAACCGGACCAGCGGATTGCGCGTCGCCGGCCGTTCGCCCTCGGCATGGTGCACATGCTTCTGCAGCAGGTAATTGGCCATGGTCGGCACCAGCGTGCGCGACAGCAGGAACGACCACAGCATCGCGAACATCACCGCTTCGGCCATCGGCACGAACAGGAAGCGCGCAATGCCGTTCAGGAAGAACATCGGAACGAACACGATGCAGATGCAGAGCAGTGAGACGAACGCCGGCACCACGATCTGGTTGGCGCCATCCATGATCGCCGGCTCAACGTCCTTGCCGCCCTCAAGATGGTAATTGATGTTCTCGATCGTCACCGTGGCGTCATCGACCAGAATGCCGACCGCCAGCGCAAGACCGCCAAGCGTCATGATGTTGAGGGTCTCGCCGATCAGCGACAACATGATGATGGCGCCGAGAATCGACAGCGGAATAGATACTGCAATGATGATCGTGGAGCGCCAGCTGCCGAGAAACAGCAGGATCATCACCGAGGTCAGCAGCGCCGCGATGACACCTTCAACGGCCACACCCTTAATGGCGCCGCGGACGAATGCCGACTGGTCGCCGATGTAGTTGATCTTGAGCGCATCGGGCAGCGACGACTTGTAGTCGATCACCTTCTGTTTGATGCCGGAGATGATATCCAGCGTCGAGACCGAGCCGGCCTTCAGCACCTGCATCAGCACCGAACGATTGCCGTCAACGTGAACGATGTTGGTCTGCGGCGGATTGCCGTCGCGCACGGTGGCGACGTCGCGGACATAGACCATCGCGCCATTGACGCTGCGGATCGGCAAATCGCCGAGTTCATTGATCTTCAGCGGCGAGTTGTTGAGATTGATGGTGTATTCGAAGCCGCCAATCTTCTGGGTGCCGACGGGCGTGATCAGATTCTGCGCGGCAAGCGTATTGGCAACGTCCTGGCCGGAAAGGCCGCGGGCCTGCAGCGCGCTCGAATTGAGGTCGATCTGGACCTGCCGCTGCTTGCCCCCGAACGGATAGGGAATCGCGGCGCCGGGCACCGTGACCAGCGGCGTGCGCAGCTGGTTGATGCCGATATCGGCAAGATTCTGTTCGGTGAGGCCATCCCCAGACAACGCGACGTTGATGATCGGCACAGTGGAGGCGCTGTAGTTCAGGATCAGCGGCGGCGTCGCGCCCGGAGGCAACTGCTTCAGCAGGGTTTGCGAGATCGCGGTGACCTGGGCGTTGGCGGTGCGGATATCGACATTGGGCTGAAAGAAGATCTTGACGATGCCGAAGCCGGCATAGGAATTCGCCACAATATGTTCGATGTCGTTGACCGTGGTGGTCAGCGTACGTTCGAACGGCGTGGTGATGCGGCCGGCCATCTGGTCCGGCGGCAGGCCGGTATACTGCCAGACGACGCCGATCACGGGGATACGGATATCCGGGAAAATGTCGGTCGGCGTGCGCAGCGCGGCCAGCGGTCCGACAATCAGCAGCAGCAAAGCGAGCACGACAAAGGTATATGGCCGGCTCAGGGCGATGCGCACTAAAGCAATCATCGGACGGGAAATCCTAGCTGCATTGAGGGACTGGCAATTCGTCGCGGCAGGGCCGCTAATTCACCAGAGCTGATTTACCCGAACCACGGCAAAATAGCCAACGCCCGGCGGCTCACGGGTCTTCACTTCCGCGGTATTGCTTGATGTTCGCAACGAGCGTGGCTTCCACACAACAGTTTTATGCTTAAAGCGATGCACATCACGAGATGAACTATTTGTAATGTGCGTTTCGTGCGCGCGGCCCTGCCTATTAGGGCAGCCAACCGCAATACGATTGGGCGGGCGTAACGTTCACCCACGTCGTCCCGGCAAGCGCTCGCTGGCCGGGACGACAACGGTGTGACGCGACGCGGCTACTCAAGCCGCGCGCACCGAGCTCAGAAACTTGCCGACCTCGAGCTTGAGGCGATTGCTCTCGGACGACAGCGACTGCGCCGCCGACAGTACCTGCGACGAGGCCGAACCGGTTTCGCTGGCACCGCGTTGCACGTCGGTGATGTTGGAGGTCACCTGCGTGGTGCCTTGCGCGGCCTGCTGCACGTTGCGGGAAATCTCCTGCGTCGCCGCACCCTGCTCTTCCACCGCGGAGGCAATGGTCGAAGCGATCTCCGACATCCGCCCGATGGTATCGCCAATCTCCTTGATGGCGCCGACGGACTCTTGCGTGGCCGCCTGAATGCCGGAGATCTGCATGCTGATCTCGCCGGTGGCTTTGGCGGTCTGCTCGGCCAGGGCCTTCACTTCCGAAGCGACCACCGCGAAGCCGCGGCCGGCGTCACCGGCGCGTGCCGCTTCGATGGTGGCATTGAGCGCCAGCAGGTTGGTCTGCCCGGCGATGGTGTTGATGAGTTCAACCACGTCACCGATCCGCGCCGCGGCCTTGGCGAGTTCACCGACGCGATCGTTCGTCTTGCGGGCCTGATCGACGGCCTGGCCGGCAATCGTCGCCGACTCCTGCACCTGACGGCTGATCTCGTTGACCGACGACGCCATCTGCTCGGTGGCCGAAGCTACCGATTGCACATTGGTCGAAGCTTCTTCCGACGCCGCCGCGACCATCGTGGTCAGCTGCTGCGAACGCTCGGCGGTCGCCGTCAGCGTACCCGCCGAGGCTTCCAGTTCGGTCGAGGCCGACGACACGGTATCGACGATCTCGCCGATCATCGATTCGAAATCGCGGGTGATGCTGTTGACGCGTTCGCCGCGGCGTATCTTTTCGTCAGCGTCAATCGAGGCGGCTTCATCAGCCGCCTTCTTGTCGATCAGCGCCTGCTTGAATACCTGCAGTGAGTCCGCCATCGTCCCGATTTCGGTCTTGTCGCCCTGATGTGGCACGGTGGCAGTCAGATCGCCGGCACCCAGCGCCTGCATCGGCATGACAATGGACTTGATGCCGGACGAGACATCGCGCACCAGCAGGATCGCCGCGCCAATGCCCACGATCATCGCCAGCAGCAACGACACCAGCACGATTTTCATGGCAGCGCCGTAGCTTCCCGCTGCATTGGCAGCGGCCGTGTCGGCGCCCTTGTTGTTCAGATCGATGTTCTGCTGCAGGATTTCATCGGACTTGACCCCGGCAAGCGACGCCTTGGCATGCAGCGTCCTGGCTTCGTTGTCCTCGTTCTTGCGGGACAGCACCAGCACCTGCTTCACACCGTCGAGATATTCGACCCAGGCCGCATTGGACGCGGTGTAGAAAGCACGCTCTTCCGGCGAGGTGATCAGCGGCTCATAGCGCTTGCGGGCCTTTTCGAGGATGTCGATCCACTTCGCCAGCAGCACTTCCTGGGCCTGTTTCCCGGCTTCGTTGGTGGCCAGCAGATGGGAGCGAACGATCGCCCGATAGGTGATGGTCGCGGCCCGGATTTCGCCGAGAACCCGAACGCTCGGCAGCCAGCTGTCGGCGATTTCAACGGTGGAGCCGTTGATGTCCCTCATCTGCTTCACGGCAAGCCCGCCCATCGCCGACATGGCGATCAGCAGGAATGAAACGACAATGGTGATCTTGGCGCGAATGGAATAGCGGGCAAGCATGGCTGGGACGTCCCTCGGTGGCGAGCGCCGAGCTGCGGCGACGCGATCTGATTGCGATCGCATCCTCGCCGCATTTGGTTAAGGGGACGTGCAAGAACGGAATACCGCTCCACATGGCTCATATGCACAACGGTAGATAGTACAATTAGTTGAATGTACCATTCATATCATCAAGTGGAGCGCATCCTCACCATCCAGGCTGCCGACGTGTAGCTGCTGGCGCGATAGGTTGTATCGCTCAACCCATTCTAACAACTACGCCGCGCGCACCGAGCTCAGGAATTTGCCGACCTCGACCTTCAGCCGGTTGCTCTCGGAGGACAGCGACTGTGCGGCCGACAGCACCTGCGACGAGGCCGAGCCGGTCTCGCTGGCGCCGCGCTGCACGTCGGTGATATTCGACGAGACCTGCATGGTGCCCTGCGCGGCCTGCTGCACGTTGCGGGAGATTTCCTGCGTCGCAGCCCCCTGCTCTTCCACCGCCGAAGCGATGGTCGAGGCGATTTCCGACATCCGGCCGATGGTGTCGCCGATTTCCTTGATGGCGCCGACGGACTCTTGCGTCGCCGCCTGGATCCCGGAGATCTGCGTGCTGATCTCGCCGGTGGCCTTCGCGGTCTGTTCGGCGAGCGCCTTTACTTCCGACGCGACGACCGCAAAGCCGCGGCCGGCTTCGCCGGCACGCGCCGCTTCAATGGTCGCATTGAGCGCGAGCAGATTGGTCTGCCCCGCAATCGTATTGATCAGTTCAACCACATCGCCGATCCGCGCCGCGGCTTTTGCGAGTTCACCGACGCGATCATTGGTCTTGCGCGCCTGGTCCACCGCCTGGCTGGCAATGGTCGCCGACTCCTGCACCTGACGGCTGATCTCGTTGACCGACGAGGCCATCTCTTCGGTGGCCGATGCCACCGACTGTACGTTGGTGGAGGCTTCTTCCGACGCCGCGGCCACCACCGTGGTGAGCTGCTGCGAGCGTTCGGCCGTCGCGGTCAACGTGCCGGCGGAGGCTTCCAGTTCGGTGGAGGCCGACGATACTGTATTGACGATCTCGCCGATCATCGATTCGAAATCGCGCGTGATGCTGTCGACGCGACGGCCGCGTTCGATCTTGGCTTCAGCGTCGACCATGGCCGCTTCATCAGCGGCCTTCTTGTCGATCAGCGCCTGCTTGAAAACCTGCAGCGAGTCCGCCATCGTGCCGATCTCGGTCTTCATGCCCTGATGCGGCACGATCGCCGACAAATCACCGGCACCCAGCGCCTGCATCGGCTTGACGATCGAGGCGATGCCGCTGGAGACATCCTTGACCAGGTAGATACCGATGCCGATGCCGAGAACCGCCGACACGACGAGGATGATGGCAACGAGGTTGAATGCCATTCCATATTCGTCGCTGGCAGACTTGCCGGCGGCATCGGCGCCACTATTGTTAAGATCGATATCCTTGAGCAACAGCGTGTCCGCCTTGGCTCCGATGGGATTGACCGTATTCAGGTTCAAATCATGGGCCTCGTGCGCACTCTTGCCGAGATTCTTGCGAGCCAGCGCCATCACCTCCTGGCTGCGTTTCAAATAGCCATCCCATTGCTGCGCCCACTCGTTATAGATGGAGCGCTCCTCCGGCGAAGTGATCAGCTTCTCGTATCTTTCGCGTTGACCGGCCGCACGCAGCGATATTTTTTCGATCCCCTTTTCGGTGTTAGCCATCTGCTCCGCCGTTTCCGACAGCATGTGTTCCCGGATCAGGTTGCGATAGTCGATCGTGGTTGCACGCAACTCGCCCAGCACGCGAACGCTCGGCAGCCAGCTGGTCTGGATATCGACCGTATTGGCGTTGATCGCCTGCATCTTGCGAACGGCGAACAGGCCCATGCCCGTCATCGCGATGAGCAGAAACGAGAGAACCATGGTGATCTTGGCGCGGATGGACAGACTGGCGAGCATGGCTGGAGCGTCCCTCGGTGGTCGGGTGCCGGACTTCGGTGACACGAATCAGATTGCAGCCGCAGCATCGCAGCATTTGGTTAAAGGGATGGACAAGACCGGAGTGCCTTGCATGGCTCGCACGCGCAACTGCACAACGAGCCAAAGCAGGGGATGCCGCTCAAATCATCAACCTGAGAGCGTCACCGAAAAAATCAGGCCCGCCAAAGTTGCCGGATTTCAGCGCCAGCGACATCTCGCCGCCTGCCGCGCCGACTGCACGCAACACCGGCACACCGGCAGCGATCTCCGCACCGACCAGGAAACCGGGGATACCCAGCCGGTCAACCACCGCGCCTGAGGTTTCTCCGCCGGCGACGACCAGTCGCCGCACCCCGGTCTCCACCAACCCTTCGGCAAGGTCGGCCATCGCCTGCTCGATGGCGTGACCGGCGGCATCGCGGCCATGGCGCGCCTGCAGCGCCGCCACCTGATCCGGCGTCGAGCTGCTGGCGATCAGGACCGGGCCCTTGCCGAGGCGGTCCCCGGCCCAGGCCAGCGCGCGCCGGACCTCTTCGCCGCCCGCGATGATCTGTTCGGGGTCGAGGCGCAGCACCGGCATGGTCTGCTCGGCACGGGCGATCTGCTGCAGCGTCGCCTGCGAGCAACTGCCGGCGAGGCAGGCGGCAAAGCCGCCGACGGGCGCGTCGGAAATAGTCGTCGTTGCGTTGTCCTTCACCCGGCCAGAGGCCACCAGTGCGCGGGCAAGACCCAACCCAAGGCCGGAGGCGCCGACCGAGACCCGATGCGCCAGTGCCACGGCACCGATGGTTTCGAGATCGCGGGCGAATACCGCGTCGACAATCGCCGCGCCAAAGCCTTTGGCCACCAGGTCAGCTAAATGCGCCCGCACCGCGTCCGGTCCGCGCGCGATAACCGCGAGATCGACGAGGTCAACCTTTGTCCGGCTCTGCCGCGCCAGCACCCGCACCAGATTGGAATCGTGCATCGGGTTGAGCGGATGATCCTTCAGCGGGCTTTCGTTGAGCGGCACGGTGCCGACAAACAGGTTGCCCTGATAGACCGTGCGGCCGGTTTCCGGAAATGCCGGCGTCACCAGAACGATGGCGTCGCCAGAATCGGCGCGCAGCGCATCCATCACCGGGCCTATATTGCCTTCATCGGTGGAATCGAAGGTCGAGCAGATCTTGAACAGCACGTGGTCCGCTCCGCGGCTGCGGATCCATTTTTCAGCAGCGCGCGAGCGTGATACCGCGACACCAGATTCGATCGAGCGGCTCTTCAGCGACACCACGACGGCATCGACTTCAGGCAGTTTCAGGTCATCGGCCGGAATCCCGATGGTCTGTACCGTGCGCAGCCCGCAACGCGTCAGCGTATTGGCGAGGTCCGACGCGCCGGTGTAGTCGTCGGCGATGCAGCCCAGCGCCAGCGTCATGCTTTCGCTCCGGCGTAAGGCTTGAACCAGCCGAGACCCGCGACGGTATCGCCGGCCGGCCGGTATTCGCAGCCGACAAAATTGTCATAACCGAGCCGGTCCAGTTCAGCGAACAGAAACGGATAGTTCAGTTCCTCGCCGGGTTCGTTGCGCGATGGTACGCTGGCGATCTGGATGTGACCGATCAATGGCAGCATCTCGCGCAGCCGCATGGTGACGTCGCCATGCAGGATCTGGCAGTGATAGATGTCGAACTGCAGCCCCACATTCGGAATTTCCAGATCCACGATAAGGTCGCGCGCGAACGCGAAATCATTAAGGAAATAGCCGGGTACGTCGCGTTTGTTGATCGGTTCGATCACCACATCGATGCCGTACTCGCCGAGAAAATTGGCGGTCCATTCCACCGACCTGCGGAACGCCGCCACGGCTTTCGGATCGCCGCGGTCCGCAAGCCCGGCCATCAGATGCAAGCGACGGACACCGGTGGCCTTGGCATAGGGCAGCGCGGTATGGACGCTTTGCCGCAGATCCTCGAAACGTTCCGGCAGTGACGCAAATCCCTTCTCGCCGGCCTCCCAGTTGCCCGGCGGCAGGTTGAACAGCGCTTGCGTAAGGCCATTGCGTTGCAAGCGCTCTGCAATCGCTTCCGGCGGATGCTCGTAGGGAAACAAAAATTCGACCGCGGTGAAGCCGGCCTTGGCAGCGGCGTCGAAGCGATCGAGAAACGGATGTTCGGTGAACATCATGCTGAGGTTGGCGGCGAAGCGGGGCATCGACTGTCCTTGTTATGTGTTCGCGTTTAGGTGGGGTCGCCCGGCAACTTGGTGCCGGTGACGCGCGCATACATCCGCGCCACCGAGGCGTCGTCGTCGCGACCCATGCCGGAGGCCGACGTCATCAGAAACATCTGCAGCGCCGCGGCGGCCACCGGCACCGGGAATTTCGCCGATCGAGCCATGTCCTGGATGATGCCGAGGTCCTTGACGAAAATATCCACGGCGCTGCGCGGCGCATAGTCGCCATCGAGCACGTGCGGCACGCGGTTTTCGAACATCCAGGAATTGCCCGCCGAGGCGGTGATCACTTCATAGACTTTGCGGATGTCGAGGCCCTGCTTGGCCGCGAACGCAATCGCTTCCGAGGCTGCCGCAATGTGTACGCCGGCCAGGAGCTGGTTGATCATCTTGAAGGCGGCGCCCTGGCCTGCGGCATCGCCGAGTTCGTAGAGCTTTGCGGACATGGCATCGAGCGCCGGCCGCGCTTTGGCAAAGGCGGCTTCGCTGCCCGAAGCCAGAATGGTCAGTTCGCCTTGCGCGGCGCGTTGTGCACCGCCCGAGATCGGCGCGTCCAGGTAGTGCCGGCCGGTGGCCTCGAGCTGTTTGGCGAGGCGGCGGGCGACGTCGGGGTCCATGGTCGCCGAGGAGACGAACACGGCGCCCTGCGCCAGCGTCTCGGCGACGCCGTCCTTGCCGAACAGGATGGTTTCGGTCTGTGCGGCATTGACGACCACGCTGACGACGATGTCGGCATCCTTGGCGGCATCCGCCGGGACAGCCGCGCCGCGGCCACCATCCCTCACGAAGCGGGCGACGGTGTCAGCCGACACATCGCAGCCGGTGACGGCAAAGCCGGCCTTCTGCAGCGACAGAGCCATGCCATAGCCCATCGAGCCCAGCCCGATGACAGCGACGCGTTTTGGTGGGTTGACCATGCGAAATTCCTCCTGGTCCGCGCCTCGTGACGGCGTGCGCGGTGGCTCTGGGTAACACGGCTTGGCCGTGCTGCCAAAGCATGGGAAAAGGCGGAAAAGGAACATGTCATGGGTGAGACGAAACTGCGCGAGGAGATCTGCCGGCTCGGCCGCTCGCTGTTCGAGCGCGGGCTGACGCCCGGCTCGTCCGGCAACATCAGCGTCCGCTGCGACGATGGCGGCTGGCTGGTGACGCCGACCAATGCATCGCTGGGCTCATTGGATCCGGCGAGATTGTCGCGGCTCGGCCACGATGGCAGCCTCCTCTCCGGCGATGCGCCGACCAAGGAGGTCCCCCTGCACAGCGCACTGTACGAGACCCGCACGGCGGCGCGTGCGGTGGTGCATCTGCACTCCACCCATTCGGTGGCGCTGTCGATGCTGCCGGAGATCGATCCGCGCGCCGCGCTGCCGCCGATGACGCCGTACTACCTGATGCGCTGCGGTGCCACGGCACTGGTCCCGTATTATCGGCCCGGCGATCCCGCCGTCGCCGATGCGATCAAGGGCCTCGCCGGGAAATATTCATCGGTGCTGCTCGCCAACCACGGCCCGGTGGTCGCCGGCGACTCACTGGAAGCCGCGGTGTTCGCCATCGAGGAGCTGGAAGAAACCGCAAAGCTCTATCTGCTGCTGCGCGGCCTCAATCCGCGGTATCTGACGCCGGCGCAGGTCAAGGATTTGTCGGAGGTGTTCGGGCTCTCCTTGCCGGAGCACGGGCACCAAGGGAACAGTTCGTGAGTTAGCGACGTCATTGCGAGCGAAGCGAAGCAATCCAGTCTTTAGGACAGTAAGAACTGGATTGCTTCGTCGCAAAAGCTCCTCGCAATGACGAACTTTGGCATTTCCAACGTTACTACAGCCCCAGATAGGCTTTCCGCACATCCGGGTTGCCCATGATATCGGCCGCGGAGCCCTGCATCTGGACGCGGCCGGTCTGCAGGATGTAGGCGCGGTCGGCGATCTCCAGGACTTCGGCCATCCGCTGCTCGACGATCAGCACGGTCATGCCGGCGTCGCGGATCTTGATGACCGCCTGGAAGATCTCATCCACCAGCTTCGGCATGATGCCCTGCGAGGGCTCGTCGAGCATCAGCAGGCGCGGACGGGTCATCAGCGCGCGGCTGATGGCCAGCATCTGCTGTTCGCCACCGGAGAGCGTTTCGGCGCGCTGTTCGAGGCGTTCGGACAAACGCGGGAACAGCTCGAATACCAGCTTCAGAGGTTCGTCGCGGTCGGGCTTGCCGCGATACATGTAGCTGCCGAGCCGCAGATTGTCCTCCACCGACAGCCGCGGAAACAGCCGGCGGTTTTCCGGCACATAGGCGACGCCGCGCGCGGTGATCAGATGCTGCGCCATGCCGTCGATGCGCTGGCCGTCGAAGGTGACCGTGCCGGAGCGCGGGCGCTCTGCGCCGGCGATGGTCTTGATCAACGTCGACTTGCCTGCGCCATTGGAGCCGCAGACGGCGACGATCTCACCCTTGGCGACGTCGATGGTGACGTCCGAAATCGCGACCAGACCCTGATAGGCGGTGGTGGCTTCACGCACCGACAGCATGGCGATCCCCAAGATAAGCGCTGATGACTTCCGGATGCCGGACAACATCGGCGGGTTTGCCCTCGACAAGCTTCTTGCCGAGATTGAGTACGATGGCGCGATCGACCAGCGGCATCACGATCTCCATGACGTGCTCAACCATCAGCACGGTGACGCCGGTCTCGCGGACCTTGCGCACCAGCGCGACGCCGGATTGTGCCTCAAGCGGCGTGAGGCCGGTGAGACATTCGTCGAGCAACAGCAGTTTTGGCTCAGTCGCGAGCGCGCGCGCGACTTCAAGCCGGCGCTTCTCGGACGGGATCAGCTGGCTGGCCATGACATCGGCGCGCGCAGCGAGACCACAGAACTCCAGTACCTCATGAGCCTTGCGGCGGGCCTCGCGCATCACCGTTGTGCGGATCAGCGCACCGACGATGACGTTGTCGATCACCGTCATGGTCTCGAAGCTTTTCACCACCTGGAAGGTGCGGGCGATGCCGCGCTGACAGCGTTCCGCCGCCGGCAGTTTTGTGACGTCCTCGCCATTGAACCAGATCGAGCCCTGGGTCGGCGGCAGCACGCCGGCGATCAGATTGAACAGCGTCGACTTGCCGGCGCCGTTGGGGCCGATCAGCCCGACGATTTCACCAGCGCCGACGGAAATCGAAACATCGCTATTGGCGATCAGGCCGCCAAAACGCTGCCAGACGCCGCGGGTTTCAAGCAGAGGTGTCGTCAAGCTTGTCATGATCTTGCCACCTCCTTGCGCCGCCGCGAGAACAATCCGATCAGGCCTTCCGGCCGCGCCAGCGAAATCAATACGATCATCGCGCCGTAGAGAATGAGGTCGACGCCGCGGCCGGAACCGCCGATGAAGGAGCGCGTCAATTCGGTGAGCGGGATCAGGATCACCGCGCCGAGCACAGGCCCCCATAGCGTGCCGATGCCGCCGAGCACTGCCGGCAGGGCCATCAGCAGCGAGAAGTGGAAGCTCATGACGCTTTCCGGATCGATGTAGGACACGAACTGTGCATAGAAGGCGCCGCCGATCGCGGTCATGAAGGCGGAAACCGCTGCGGCCCCCATCTTGGAATTGAACACGACCACGCCGAGGCTTTCAGCCGCGTCCGGGTTGTCCTTCACCGCGCGCCACCAGAAACCCCATTTGGAATCCTCGAGCCACCAGGTGACGAGCCAGGCGACGCAGCAGAATACCAGTGCAAAATAATAGAACGGCAGCTTGCTGCGGGTGAACTGGAACTTGGCCCAACTGTCGCCACGCACGGGAATGTCGATACCTAGTGCGGCGCCGGCCCAATCCCAGTTCAGGAACAGCAGGTAGGAGATTTCGGCGATGACGATGGTGGCAATGACGAAGTAGTGGCCGCGCAGGCGGAAGGTCGGGTAGCCCAGCGCCAGCGCGATGACGGCCGAGATGGCGCCACCGCCAAGCATGCCGAACCACGGCAGCACGCCGAACTTGGTGAACAGGATCGTCGTGACATAGGCGCCGAGCCCGAAATACAGCGCGTGGCCAAGCGAGATCTGGCCGCAATAGCCGCCGAGGATGTTCCAGCTCTGCGACAGCGCCGCATACATCAGGGTCAGCACCATGATGTTCTGGACGTAGACGTCCTTGACGAAGAACGGGACCACCGCGGCGATGGCGGCGAGCACGAGAGCGACGATGAGGTCGCGGCGGCGGCGTTGGGCGAACGAGGTATCCATCAGATCGACCCGAACAGGCCGCGAGGCCGGATGAACACCACCAGCAGATAGACGGCATAGATGCCCACCGACTTCAGCGACGGCGGCATGATCAAGGCTGTGGTAGCCTCGACGAGGCCGACGATGATGCCGCCGGCAAAGGCGCCGAACACGCTGCCGAAGCCGCCGAGCGCCACGGTGACGTAAGCGATCAGCGCAAACGACGCGCCGACATCGGGATAGATATAGAAGAACATCGCCATGACCACGCCGGCGAGCCCGACCAGCGCCGAGCCGAGGCCCCAGCCGAGCGCGAACACCTTGTTCTTGTCGATGCCGACCAGCGCCACCGCGCCGGCGTCCTCGCGGGTCGCTTCAAGGGCGCGACCGAAATCGGTCTTCTTGATGAAGAAGTACAGCGCGCCGAACGCGGCCAGCGAAATCAGCGCACCAACCAGCTGCGGCACCGGCAGGAAGATGCCGCCGAGCGAGACGGTCTTGCCGCCGAGCCACGAGGTCGGGATGCTGCGATAGTCCGGCGTGAAGAAGAACTGCGCCAGGCCGCGGATCAGGATGGCGAGGCCGAAGGTGGTGAAGATCTGCACCATGCCGATATTGGCCTTGGCCCGCATCGCGAAGCGCACAACGAGAAGGTAGATCACCGCCCCGAACACGAACATGCCTGCAGCCACCAGCGGAGCCGCCAGCAAGGGATCGATGGCGAAGAACGCGAACATGAAGAACGCGCCATACATCGCCAGCATCAGGAATTCGCCATGGGCGAAGTTGGTCACATCCATCAGGCCGAAGATCAGCGCGAGGCCGACCGCGATCAGGCCGTAGAGCAGCCCCATCAGCAGGCCGCTGGCGAGGCTCTGGATAATCGTCGCAGCGGTCAAAGGCGATGCTCCTGGAAAAAACTCTGGTTGTCTGGGGCGTCATTGCGAGCTCGCGATAAAATTGGCTCTTGCCAATTTTGCACTGAGCGAAGCAATCCAGCTACCGAGTAGCAAGAACTGGGTTGCTTCGCCGCAAGTGCTCCTCGCAATGACGAAGTCCGAAGGCTGAGGGCGCACCTCAATGCGAGGCGCGCATCGTGCTTACTTCATCGGCCAGGTGGCTTCGGCGACCGCGCCCTGCGGCGGGAAGACGGTGACGAACTTACCGCCGGTGTACTGCAGCAGCACCGGATCGGCGTCGTTGTTCTGCCCCATCTCGTCGAACTTGACGCGCTTCCACGGCATGATGGTGACTTCGCCCGGCATGTCGGTGGCGACCAGCGCATCGCGAATCTTCTCGCCGTCGGTGGACTTGGCGCGGTTGATGGCGTCAGCCATCACGATCAGACCCATGAACTGGCGCGACGAGTAGTCGTTGAAGTCCTTGCCCGAGCGCTCCTTGTACATGTCGTTGATCTTGGCGACCATCGGCCGCTTGGCGGCGAGATCGAGCGAGAAGCTGCCGCGCGAGATCACGCCGGGGATCTTGTCGCCGACGGCGTCGTACAGCGCCTTCTCGGAGAAGCCGGCGTCCTGGGCGACGATGGCGTTGGCCTTGTAGCCGAGTTCGCCCATGGTCTTGATCAGCAGGATGCCGTCGGTGGTGTAGCTGGAGGGCATCAGCACGTCGGCATTGGCGGCCTTGAGCTGCTGCACTTCGGCGGTGAGCGACGGAGAATTGGCGCGATACTTGATGTCGGCGACGATCTTGTAGCCGCGGTCGGCAGCGAGCTTGAGCTGGGCATTAGCGGAATCGGTGCCGAAGATGGTGTCTTCATGGAACAGCGCCAGGGTTTCGATCTTCTGGCCCTTCTTCTTCATCGCATCGAAGAAGTCGAACATGGCGGTGGAGAACATTTCGTCATGCGGCGCAGCGCGGAAGTAGAACTTCAGGCCGCGGCGATGCAGGCTCGGCGACGAGTTGTCGGCCGAGATAAACGGAATCTGGTAGCGCTCGCAGATCTGGCTGACGGTGACGGCCACGGCGCTCTGGTAGCTGCCGACGATGGCGCAGACCTTCTCCTGGGTGATCAGGCGCTCGGCTTCGGCGCGGCCCTTCTGCGGATCGGCCTGGTGGTCGGCGAACACAAGACGCACCTTGGCGCCGCCGAGGCCCGAAAAACCTTCGCCCTTTGCCATCGGCAGATCGAAATCATAATTCTTGTTGATGATGTCGGCGGCGGTCTCGAACGCCTTCTGGGCGTCGACGCCGATCTGCGCGCTGGCACCGGACAACGGGTAGATCACGCCGATCACGACTTCAGAAGTTTGTGCGCGCGCCGCGGCAAGCGGCAGCAGCGCAGCGGAGGCAGCGCCTCCGAGCAATACATTTCGGCGAGAAATCGTCATGTCGTGATCCTTTGTGACCGGCGGCTATCGATGAAACTAATCAAGGTTACGGTAAAGCCCGAAAGATCGGCAAGCTGCTTCTTATAAAACAGCCAAATGCTTATTCTTGAGGTCGGTGACGAGCATCACCCCGGGCGCATGGGTGATCGCAAACGGCACACGAGCAGCGGCGATGACGGCTTGCGGCGTCACGCCGCAGGCCCAGAACACCGGGATCTCATCGTCGTTGATGCGAACGGCGTCGCCATAGTCAGGCTTGTTGATGTCTTTGATGCCGATCGACTGCGGCAAGCCCAGATGCACCGGCGCACCATGCACTGCGGGGAAGCGCGAGGTAATCTGTACGGCGCGGATCGCATCGGCCGGCTTCAGCGGCCGCATCGATACCACCATCGGACCGGCAAACGGCCCGGCGGATTTGCAAGCAATGTTGGTGCGATACATCGGCACCAGGACATCCTGCTCAATGTGACGGATCGGCAGGTCGTCGGCAAGCATCGCCTCTTCGAACGAATACGAGCACCCGATCACGAAGGACACCAGGTCATCGCGCCAGTATTTCATCACCTCGGCCGGCCGATCAATCGCCTCGCCGTCGCGCCAGACGACGTAGCGCGGAATGTCGGTACGAATATCGAGATCGAGGCCAAGCGCAGGGATGCGCGGATCGCCAACCTCCGACATGCCGATGATCGGACACGGTTTAGGGTTGAGCTGGCAAAAGCGATGGAAGGCAGCTGCCTGGGCTTCCGGCAGGATCACGAGGTTGCCCTGGACAAAACCGGGGGCGATTCCGGCAGTGCTGCCGTATTTGCCGGCGCGATAGTCGCGGCGCGCCTGCACGCTCGGCGATACCGCTTTAGTGTCATCAAAATGCTGCTCTGCCGCGAAAACAGTCATAACATCACCCTGCCTATTATCTCGACAGCATTGAAAACCTATGTCTACTATAAAGTCTAATCTTACTTTTTAATCGGGATCTATAAAATATTTTTATCGATCCGAGGGCGGCGGCTACAGAGATGGTGGACTTCAAGGCAATCGAGACCTTCTTGTGGGTCGTGACGCTCGGCAGTTTCCGGGGCGCGGCTCAGAAACTCAACACCACCCAGCCGGCGATCTCGCAGCGGATCGCCCAACTCGAACGCGAACTCGGCGTCAGGCTGCTGCAGCGCGACCATCGCGTAGCGTCGCCGACGCCATCAGGCCGCCAGATGATGGTCTACGCGGAAAAACTGATCGGGTTACGCTCGGAGATGATGGCGGCAGTCGGCAACCGCTCGGCAATGCACGGCGTGCTTCGGCTCGGCGTCGCCGAGACCATCGTGCACACCTGGTTGTCGCGGCTGATCAAAAACGTCAACATCGCCTATCCCAACCTGTCGCTCGAGATCGAGGTCGACATCACGCCGAACCTGAACGCGCGGCTACAGGCGCAGGAGATCGATCTCGCCTTCGTGCTCGGGCCATTATCGACCCCCAACGTCCACAACCGGGTGCTGTGCGACTACCCGGTCGGGTTTCTCGCCAGTCCCTCGCTCAAGCTTGGCGACGGCCCGCTCTCGGTACACGATCTGGCGAAATTTCCCATCATCACTTTTTCGCGCAAGACCCGACCCTACGAGATCGTGCGCTCGCTGTTCAACCGGCCGGACCTGCCGCCGATCCGGCTGCATGCCAGCGCGTCGATGTCCACCGTGATCCACATGGCGATCGAGGGGCTGGGCATCGCACTGATCCCGACAGCCATCATCGAGAACGAACTGGCCGCCGGGCGGCTGCAACTGCTCTCCACCGATCTGAAAATTTCGCCGCTGACGTTTTCGGCAAGCTGGCTGGCGTCGCCGGACACGGTCGCGATCGAACTCGTCGCCGATCTCGCCACCAAGCTGGCGCGGGAAAGCACATTGGTTGACGCGCCCGCGTAGCCGCGTCATTGAAAAGCAGGCACCATCACAAACATTTCGGGACAAGCTGCATGACTCAGGTCGCAACCAATCTGCAAATCGATTCCGCGCGGCTCTGGGGCACCATTCACGAAACCGCGAAATTCGGCGCTACCCCGAAGGGCGGCGTGAAGCGGCTGACGCTCGGGCCGGAGGACAAGCAGGTGCGCGACTGGTTCCGCGCTGCCTGCGAGGCCGCGGGCTGCGAAGTTCACATCGATGCGCTGGGCTCGATGTTCGCGCTGCGACGGGGCCGCGACATGTCGAAGCCGCCGATCGGGCTTGGCTCGCATCTCGACACCCAGCCCACCGGCGGCAAGTTCGACGGCATTTTGGGCACGCTGGCCGCGCTCGAAGTGGTGCGCACGCTGAACGACGCCGGCATCGAGACCGAGATGCCGATCTGCATCGCCAACTGGACCAACGAAGAGGGCTCGCGCTTCGCGCCGGCGATGATGGCCTCCGCCGCCTATGTCGGCGATTTCACCACCGACGACATTTTGTCGCGCAAGGACATTGCGGGCGTCACCGTCGGCGAAGCACTGGACTCGATCGGCTATCGCGGCGCGAGCCCGGTGGGCACGCAGAAATTCTCGGGCTTCGTCGAACTGCACATCGAGCAGGGCCCGATCCTGGAAGCCGAGGGCAAGACCATCGGCGTCGTGGATTCCGGCCAGGGCGTGTTGTGGTTCGACGGACAGATCACCGGTTTTGAAAGCCATGCCGGCTCGACACCCATGCCACTGCGCCGCGATGCGCTGGCGACGCTGTCGGAGATCGTGCTTGCCACGGAGCGGGTCGTGAGCGGCTTAGGCGCGCTCGGCACCATCGGCGAAGCCGTGATCGCCAATCCGTCGCGCAACGTGATCCCCGGCGAGATCGCTTTCACGATGGATCTGCGCAGCGCCGATGCCGAAATCCTCGACGCCATCGAGAAGGGCGTGCGCGATGCCATCGCCGAGATTGCAGCGCGCCGCAAGGTGACGGTCACCTTCGACAAGGTCTGGCACAAGCCACCGACGCATTTCGACAAGACCTTCGTCGACACCGTGGAGAATGCTGCGAAGTCGCTCGGCTATTCGCACCGCCGCATCACCTCCGGCGCCGGCCATGATTCCTGCAACCTCAACACCATCATGCCCGCCGCGATGGTGTTCGTCCCTTGCAAGGACGGCATCAGCCACAACGAGCTGGAAGACGCCACCCAGGCCGACTGCACCGCCGGCGCCAACGTGCTGATGCATACCGTGCTGGCGCTCGCCGGCGTGGCCTCCAAGTAAATTTTCCAAGTAATTTCCCAAGTAATTTCCGGAAAGAGAATCGAGATGTCGATGCGCGGTGTATTTGTCGATGCCAATGAATCCCTGGCTGTCATTGTCGAGGGCCAGGCGAAGCCCGGCGATATCGCGCTCAAAATCCATTATGACGCCGATGTGAAGCCGGCGGCATTGCCGGGCGTGCTCGACGGCGCCGAGATCGCCATCATCGACCACACCTATTTGCCGACCGACATCGCGCGGCAATGCACCGGCCTGAAGCACGTGGTGTTTCTCGGCACCGGCGCGCGCAGCTACATGAATCCGGAAGAACTGGCCGAACTCGGCATCGAGGTTCACCTGATCCGCGGCTACGGCGACACCGCGGTCGCTGAATGCGCCATCGCGCTGATGTGGGCGAGCGCGCGCGGCCTCGCGCAGATGGACCGCGAGATGCGCGCCGGCAACTGGCTGCGCGACGACGGCATGCAGCTCACCGGCAAGACGCTGGGGCTGATCGGCTTTGGCGGCATCGCCGCGGAGGCCGCCCGTATCGCCATCGGTAGCGGCATGAAGGTGATCGCCTGGAACCGGTCGCCCAAAACCTATCCCGGCGTCACCTTTGTCGGCATCGATGAGTTGCTGGCGCAGAGCCACGTCGTCTCGATGCACCTGCTGCTCAACGACGACACCCGCGGCTTCCTCTCCCGCGCGCGTATCGCGCAGATGAAGCCCGGCGCCATCCTCATCAACACCGCACGCGGCGCCGTGGTCGATGAGGCCGCGATGATCGACGCCCTGAAGTCCGGCCATCTGCGCCACGCCGGCCTCGACGTGTTCGACATCGAGCCGCTGCCCACCAGCCATCCGCTGACGACGCTGCCCAACGTGACGCTGTCGGCGCATTCCGCGTTCCGTACCCCGGAGGCGAGCGAGAATTTGATCGCTGCCGCCTGGGCACATTGCCGGCGGATTGCGGCGGGCTGAGATCGTCGATCACGTTTCAACGCGTCGTCCCGGCGCAGGCCGGGACGACCTGTGGAGAATCCCCTACTCCAGCATCTCCGCCACCGCCTTGCCGCACGCGCCGGTGTCGGCCTGGCCGCCGAGATCGCGGGTACGCAACGTGCGTTCGCCGAGCGTCCGCTCGATCGCCTTGACGATGGAATCCGCCGCGGCCTTTTCACCGAGATGCTCCAGCATCATCGCGCCGGACCAGATCATGCCGATCGGGTTGGCGATGCCCTGCCCCGCGATATCCGGCGCCGAGCCGTGCACCGGCTCGAACACCGACGGGAAATCGCCAGCCGGATTGATATTGCCCGATGGCGCGATGCCGATGGTACCGGTGCAGGCCGGCCCGAGATCGGAGAGGATGTCGCCGAACAGATTGGAGCCGACCACGACGTCGAACCAGTCGGGATGCAGCACGAAATTCGCGGTCAGAATGTCGATGTGGTACTTGTCCCACTTCACGTCCGGATAGCTCTTCGCCATCGCCTCCACGCGCTCGTCCCAATACGGCATGGTGATGGAGATGCCGTTGGACTTCGTCGCTGAGGTCAGGTGCTTCTTCGGCCGCGACTGCGCCAGATCGAAAGCGAACTTCAGAATACGATCGACGCCGACCCGGGTCATCACGGTTTGCTGGGTAACGAATTCGCGATCCGTGTCCGGGAACATGCGACCGCCCACCGACGAATATTCGCCTTCGGTGTTCTCGCGCACCACCCAGAAATCGATGTCGCCAGGCTTGCGGCCGACCAAAGGCGACGGCACGCCGGGCATCAGCCTGACAGGGCGCAGGTTGACGTACTGGTCGAATTCCCGCCGGAACTTGATCAGCGAGCCCCACAACGAAATGTGATCCGGAATTTTGGCCGGCAAGCCGACTGCGCCGAAATAGATCGCGTCGTGCTTGCCGATCTTGTCCTTCCAGTCGTCCGGCATCATCTGGCCGTGCTTCTCGTAATAGTCATAGGACGAGAAGTCGAAATGATCGAAATGCACCTTGACCCGGTGCTTTTTCGCCGCGGCTTCCAGCACGCGCAGACCTTCCGGCATCACTTCCTTGCCGATGCCGTCGCCGGGGATGACCGCGATCCGATATTCTTTTGGTGTGCTCACGACAGGTTTCCTTCGCGCCAGTAAATCTGCTGGGACATGTGGACCAAACCCGGCCCGCGATCAACGCTGCACTGCACTGTTGACCGCTTTCGCGGCCAAGGCCTAACTCTGTCACGAAACGTCCCGCCCCCTGCCACAAGAGGCCATCCCATGGATCTTCACCTGCACGGCAAGCGCGTCCTGATCACCGGTGCGTCAAAAGGCATCGGTGCCGCCGCGGCCGAAGCCTTTGCCGAAGAAGGCTGCCACCTCCACCTCGCCGCCCGCAATGTCGAGATGCTGGAAGCGCTCGCCGACCGTCTGCGCGCCAGGCACCAGATCGATGTCACCATCCATCCCGTCGACCTGCGCAAGCCCGATCATCTGGCGTCGCTCGCCGCCACTGCCGGCGACATCGACATCCTCGTCAACAATGCCGGCGATATCCCCGGCGGCTCGCTCGACAAGATCGATGAGCCGACCTGGCGCCACGCCTGGGATCTGAAAGTGTTCGGCTTCATCAACCTGACTCGGCTGATTTATGCGCAGATGAAGGCGCGCGGCCACGGCGTGATCGTCAACGACATCGGCGCCGCCGGCGAAAAGTTTGACGCCAATTATATCTGCGGCAGCGCCGGCAATGCCGCGCTGATGGCCTTCACCCGCGCGCTCGGCGGCAAGAGCCTCAAGGACAACATCCGCGTCGTCGGCATCAATCCCGGCCCCGTCGAGACCGAGCGCCACATCACGCTGATGAAGACCCGGGCGAAGAGCCAGTTCGGCGACGAGAACCGCTACAGGGAATTGCAGGCCGGCCTTCCGCTCGGTCGTCCCGCGCATTCGCGCGAAATCGCCGACCTGATGACGTTCCTGGCATCGGACCGTGCCGGCTATACATCGGGCGTGATCTACACCGTCGATGGCGGCCTTAGCGCGGGATGGGGTTAGAGGCACGCTCGCTCCAAACCATCCACGCACACCGCCGTCATCCTGAGGAGCCGCGCTGTAGCGCGGCGTCTCGAAGGATGGGCCGCTTGCGCTCGCTGCCGCATCTTTCGAGGCTCGCCCTGTCGGGCGAACGCCTCAGGATGACGACTGAGAGTGTGTGGTGGCTTTAGATCCGCTCCACCATCTGTTTGATCAGCGTCGTGATCCGCCCGGTCGGCGATTCCAGTTCGGCCATGATGGTGAAGTGATCGGCGCCCGGAATCTCTTCGTAGGTCACTGGCAAACCATGGGCGGCGCGGAACGCGGCCATGTCCGCGGTCTGCTGGCGCAGCAGCGGCAGTTCGTGGCCACCGACCACCAGTGACAACGGCGCAGCGGGACCACCTGCCTGCATCAATGGCGAGGTGCGCTTCGCCATCGCTTCGTCGAGCTTCAGCTTCTCGTTGAGATAGGAATGGCGGACCGGTTCGAGATCGTAGATGCCTGATATCGCCACGCCGCCCTTCACATCCGGATGGGTCAGCGTCGTCGCGGTGAGATGTCCGCCGGCGGACCAGCCGGAAACCACGATGCGCCTGGGATCGGCGCCCAGCGCGGGCGACTGCGCCACCAGCATGTCGACGCCGGCATGGATCTCGGCGACGATCTCCTCCAGCGTCGCTTCCGGCGCCAGGGTGTAGCCGATCACCGCGACGTTGATACCATGCGCCATTGGCCCGGCTGCGAAGCAGGTGAAGAAATCCTTCGAGCGCATCTGCCAGTAGCCGCCATGGATCAGCACCAGCGTCGGTCCGCCTTCGGCGGCCTTGAGGAAATCCATCTTGTGGCGTGCGCCCGCGCCATAGCTGAGATCGAGATGATCGGGATACTTCGCCTTCATCTCCTCGGAACGCTTGACCCATCCGGCGGTGATCTCGGCGCTGTTGGCAACAGCGGTGCTGTTGTTGAGGCCGGCATCAAGCTGCGCCTGGTTCATCGCGCGCCAGTTCGTCTCGCCAAAAGGCTTACCCATGGTTGCATCCTTGCACTGATGCGGGCGACCGTGCCCGCGATTCCACTTTTCCGGAAAATGGTCTACACGGCAATCTCGTCGGGATCGACAACAATGCAGAAGCGAACTGGAGACGTGCGTGGCAACTGATCAAGAGCTCATCAAGGCGACGGCGTGCGCCATCGTCGATCAACTCAACGCCGGCACGGTGACGCCACTTGAACTGCTCGACGTGCTGGAGGCCCGGATCGCCGAGGTCGATGGCAAGGTCAACGCGCTGCCGACATTGTGCTTCGATCGCGCCCGCAGTCACGCCAGGGAACTGATGAAGAAGCCGCTCGGCCAACGCGGCATGCTGGCCGGCCTGCCGGTGCCGATCAAGGATCTCACCGCGGTCGCCGGTGTGCGCACCACGCAGGGATCGCCGATTTTCCAGGATGTGATCCCGACGAAATCCAGCGTGTTGGTGGAGCGGCTGGAAGAGAACGGCGCGCTGATCTACGCGAAGTCCAACACGCCGGAATTCGGCGCCGGCGCCAATACGTTCAATGAGGTGTTCGGCGCGACGCTCAATCCATGGGACCTGTCGAAGTCCGCGGCGGGCTCCTCCGGCGGTGCTGCAGCTGCCCTGGCCAGCGGAACGGCGTGGCTGGCGCATGGCTCCGACATGGGCGGCTCGCTGCGCAATCCCGCCAGCTTCTGCGGGATTGTTGGTCTGCGTCCCAGCATCGGCCGCGTCGCGATCACGCCGGCGGTCGCGATTGCGCGCACGCTCAACGCGCAGGGCCCGATGGCGCGCACCGTCGAAGACCTCGCGCTGATGCTCGACGCCATGAGCGGCGAGCACCCCGCCGATCCGCTGTCGCTACCGCGACTGCCGGAGACCTTCCGGTCCGCTGCCCGCTCCGGTAAGAAGCCGAAGCGCATCGCCTATTCGCCGGATCTCGGCATCACCCCGGTCGATCCGGAAGTCGTTGCCATCACCCGCAAGGCGGCGATGCGCTTCGCCGACGCCGGCGTCATCGTCGAGGAAGCCCATCCCGACCTCAAGGAAGCGCATGAGTGCTTCCACGTGCTGCGCGCCTATGACTTCGCACTCTCCAAGGCCGTGCTATTGCGCGAGAAGCGCGACATGCTGAAGCCGGAGGTGATCTGGAATATCGAGGAAGGCCTCAAGCTCCGCGTCGAGGATATCGAGCGCGCCGAGGCGCAGCGCGTCGCCATGACCGCGCGCGCCTATGAATTCTTCCAGACCTACGATCTGTTGCTGGCGCCCGCCACCATCGTGCCGCCGTTCCCGGTCGAGCAGCGCTACCTCGCCGAATGCAATGGCACCACATTTGAGAACTACGTGCAGTGGCTGGCGATCGTCTATGCGATCACGTTGATCTGTTGTCCGGCACTATCGCTGCCCTGCGGCTTCACCTCGAAAGGCCTCCCGGTCGGTTTGCAGATCGTCGGCCCACCGCGCGGCGAAGCACAACTGCTCGCCGGTTCGCGCGTACTCGAAGATATCCTCGGCATCCGCGGCTCGACGCCGATCGATCCGCGGGCGGCGGCTTAAGAGCCGGCGAAGAAGTCGTCCGAGACCATTAGATCAACTCTCCGCGTCGTGCCCGGCCTTGTGCCGGGCATCCACGTTTTCATCGAAGCTCAGGACGTGGATGGCGGGGACATCCAGCGCGAAGACGCGCTTCGCGCTTTCGCCCGGCCACGACGAACGTGAGTGTCGTCCGCGCCTACGACTTTCGTCTGAAGTCATCGCCTGGTTCCATGGCTCCGATGATATTGCACTGCACCAATTGCCAGACATCTAAGCAACAAATCGACCTGTTACCGGCTGCATTGCATTCGGCGGCATTGGCTTTTTATTCGGACCGTGGCAACGGAGCATTTCATTTCACGGAATTCGAGGGCCTGACACGTGGCGGAACAAATTGCAGTACCGGTGGACGACAAGCTTCATCTGGTCGATGTCGAAAAACGGGTGAAGGCGATCTTCATCGGTTCGATGGGCAACCTCGTCGAATGGTATGACTTCTACGCCTATACAGCCTTCGCGCTCTATTTCGCGCCGGCATTCTTCCCGGCCAGCGACCCCGTGGTGCAGCAGCTCAATGCAGCCGTTTTGTTCTCCGCGACCTTCCTGATGCGACCGCTCGGTGGCTGGCTGTTCGGCTACCTTGCCGATCGCTACGGTCGACGGATGTCGCTGATGCTGTCGGTGCTCTGCATGTGCTTCGGCTCGCTGATCATCGCCTGCACCCCGACCTATGCGACGATCGGCTTCGCCGCCCCGATGATTCTGGCCTTCGCCCGCATCATCGAAGGCCTCAGCCTCGGCGGCGAATACGGCGCCAGCGCCACCTATCTCAGTGAAGTCGCCGACGCCAAGCACCGCGGCTTCTATTCCAGCTTCCAGTACGTCACGCTGATCGGCGGCCAGCTCACCGCCATCATCGTGCTGCTGTTGCTGCAGAAGGTCTTCCTCACGGAACAAGAGCTGAAGGACTGGGGCTGGCGGATTCCGTTCGTGATCGGCGCCATGCTCGCGATCTTCGCGGCGGTGATGCGGCGCGACCTGCACGAGACGCCGGCCTTCCTCGAAGCCAAGAAGCTGGCCAAGCCGATGGGCTCGATCCGCGGCCTGCTGAAGTATCCCCGTGAATTGCTGCTGGTGGTCGGCCTCACCGCGGGCGGCACCGCAGCGTTCTACACCTTCACCACCTATATGCAGACCTTCGTGAAACTCTCGGTCGGCCTCACCACCGACCAGACCACCACCGTGATCTTCGGCTCGCTGATCTTCGCGACCTTCCTGCAGCCGCTTTACGGCGCGCTGTCGGACCGCATCGGCCGCAAACCGCTGCTGATCTTCTTCGGCGTCGCAGGCACGCTCGGCACGATCCCGATCCTGACCACGCTGCAGACCACCAAGTCGCCGTTCATGGCGTTCCTGCTGATCTGCGCCGCATGGATCTTCGTCGCCGGCTACACCTCGATCAACGCCATCGTGAAGGCCGAGCTGTTCCCGACCAACATCCGCGCGCTCGGCGTCGGCCTGCCCTACGCACTCACAGTATCGATCTTCGGCGGCACCGCGCCGGCGATCGCGCTGTATTTCAAGAGCCTCGGCCACGAAGAATGGTTCTACTATTATCTGTCGGGCATGATCTTCCTTTCGCTGCTGATCTACACCACCATGCGCGACACCAAGCATAACTCGGCGATGCACCGTCACGAGTGACGGCGATCGCCTGACCGGAGCGACAGCGATGACCGACGACAGCACACCGCCGCCGGACTCGAAACTGACGCGCAGCAAGGAGCGCTGGGCGCGCGAAGGCCGGTTTCTCACCGGCAGGATCGCGCGCCCGGAAGACCAACGGTTACCGCCCGGCCAGCACCTGACCAAGGACTGGCCGGTGCTCGACCTCGGCCTGACGCCCGACATTTCCCGCGAGCGCTGGCGGCTCGACGTCTATGGCGCGGTGGAGACGCCGCTGTTCTGGGATTTTGCGCAGTTCACCGCGCAGCCGCAGCAAAAATTCATCTCCGACATCCACTGCGTCACCACCTGGTCGCGCTATGACAATACGTGGGAGGGCCTGTCCACCCGCGAGTTGCTGGCTGCCTGCAAGCCGAAGGACGATGCGCATTTCGTCGTGCTGCATTCCCATGACGGCTACACCACCAACCTCGCGCTGGAGGATTTCGCCGCCGAGGACGCGCTGCTGGCGCATTCATGGTCCGGCCAGCCGATCGAGCGCGACCATGGCGGCCCTGTCAGGCTGATCGTGCCGCATCTGTACTTCTGGAAAAGTGCGAAGTGGCTGCAGAGCATCGAATTCGTCACCGACGACAAACCGGGCTACTGGGAAGTCCGCGGCTATCATAACCGCGGCGATCCGTGGCAAGAACAGCGTTACTCGGAAGACTGACGCCCAACAGGAGAACGCCCGTGCCGACTGAACGCTTTCAATTTGCCGGCGCGGAAGGCCATTTGCTGGCCGCGGCGCTGGACCTTCCGGATAGCGAGCCGCTCGCTTATGCACTGTTCGCGCATTGTTTTACTTGCGGCAAGGACGTGCTGGCGGCCAAGCGCATCGCCACCGCCCTGACTGCCAAGGGTATCGCGGTGCTGCGGTTCGATTTCACCGGACTTGGCTCCAGCGAAGGCGATTTCGCCAACAGCACGTTTTCGTCCAATGTCGCCGACCTTGTGAGAGCCGCCAACCATCTGCGCGAGCTTCACAAGGCGCCGACGATCCTGATCGGCCACAGCCTCGGCGGCGCGGCGATCCTCGCCGCCGCCGGACAGATTCCGGAGGCCAAGGCGGTGGTCACTATCGCCGCCCCCTCCGATCCCGCCCATGTCACCAACATGTTCGCCGAGCATGTCGACGCCATCCGGGAGCATGGCGACGTCGAGGTGAAGCTCGCCGGCCGGCCGTTCCACATCAAGCGTGAATTCCTCGACGACATCGCCGAGCACAATCTGATGGCGCACGTGTCCACGATGCACAAGGCGCTGCTGATCATGCATGCACCGACCGACGACACCGTCGGCATCGACAATGCCACGCATATCTTCCTCGCCGCCAGGCATCCGAAGAGCTTTGTTTCGCTGGCCGGCGCCGACCACCTGCTGACGCAGAAGCACGACGCGATCTATGTCGCCGACGTCATCGCGGCCTGGGCGACGCGCTATCTCGATCCGGTGGTGGCCGAACCGGGCGTTAGCTTGCCTGAAGAGCCGCGCAAGGTCGTCGTGCGCGAAACCCGCGCCACCAAATTCCAGCAGCAGATTACGGTCGGACCGCATCGCCTGCTCGCTGACGAGCCGGTCTCGGCCGGGGGCACTGACACTGGCCCCGGGCCCTATGACTTGCTGCTCAGCGCGCTCGGCGCCTGCACTGCCATGACAATGCGGCTCTACGCCGACCGCAAGACGCTGCCGATGGACCGCGTCACGGTGACGCTGAAGCACAAGAAGATTTACGCCAGGGATTGCGAGGCGTGCGAGACCACCGAAGGGATGCTCGACCAGATCGAGCGCGTCATCGGAATCGAAGGCGCGCTCGATGCCGAACAGCGCCAGAAGCTGATGGAGATCGCCGACAAGTGCCCGGTGCACAGGACGCTGACGTCGGAGATTCATATCGTGACGCAGGCGGCGGAGTAAGGACGGCTGGCCACCCTTGTCGTCATTGCGAGGAGCCCTTGCGACGAAGCAATCCAGAGGCCGCAAGCAAGGACTGAATTGCTTCGCGGAGCCTGTCATCGGAAGGCGCTTTGCGCCGACCCGTTGGCTCGCAATGACGAAGTTAGACCGGCTTCAAGATCACCCGGTCACGCGACGAGCCGGCCACGGCCTTGTACGCTCGCGTAGCATCTTCCAGCGCGTAGACAGCTTCCGGCCGGATCGGGAATGGCTTGAGATGCCCGCCGGCAAAACCGGGAACGAGGTCTTTCAGCACCGCGCCGGATGCGACTGACGATAGGCCGAGCGTATCGATGCCGTAATACGTATGCTGGCCGCGATAGAATTCGAGAATGTTGAACTGCACGATACGATCGACTGCGGCGATCAGGATCTGGCGGCCCTTCAGCGCCATCGATTTATGCGCGGCCTGGAAATACGGATCGCCGACAGTGTTGAAGATGATGTCTGCGCCCTTGCCGTTCGTCATCTCGCGTACTTGCGCGGCGACATCCACCGCGGATGAATTGACGACCTCGACCGGGCCATTGGCATGGCCCTCATAGGGTTCATCCTTGCGCACCACGCCGATCACCCGTGCGCCCTGCCACGTCGCGATCTGCACCGCGGCCTGGCCGACCTTGCCGTTGACGCCCATCACCAGCACGGTCTCATCAGGTTTCGGCATGCCGGCGCGGCGAAAGCCTTCCATCGCGGTGACGAAGGGCACACCGATCCCTGCGGTCTCCTCCCAGGAAAGATTCCTGGGCTTCTCCACCAATGCCTCGGCCTCGACGCTGAGATGCGTGGCGTGGGTGCCGTCGCGGCGGATGCCGAGATCGCCGGACGAGCCGAATACCTCGCGACCGATCCATGCGGCAGGACCGTCGATCACCACGCCGGCGAAATCGCGGCCCGGCGTGCGGGGGAAGATCGCATAGGGCATCAGGCCGGTAGCGGCCTTGATATCGGACGGATTGACTGCCGCGGCCCTCACCTCGACCAACACTTCGTTGGCAGCACGGGTCAGCGTGTGGCGTTCCACCACCGGCGCGACGGACGCGGCCTCGGCCGCTTTCGCCAAAAGGCGCAGGCAGCGCGCATTGACAGAGATTTCAGGCACATGAGTCATGTGGAACAGCTTTCAAAATAAACGCGCGTCGGTGACCCGCGCGCGTCGTACTGACAGATTTATTTGATCTTGCGAAGTTACCGGTTCGGATCCGGATAGACCATGCTGCGCCAGCCCGACCGGTCAAACGGCGCCCAGGCGCCCTCCGGCTGTGCGAGGCGATCGGCCACCGCATAGACCACTGCAGGGTGATGGCCCATGCCGCAGTGACTGCTTTCGACCTCGATGTTTTCCGAGTGCGCCGAGGGTTTCTCCATGCAGCCCTGCCAGGCGCAGATGCCGTCGGTGCGGCTGTAGATCGCGGTGGTCGGCACCGGCGGCGTCTCCGCCAGCGAGCCGCCGAATTGCGGATCGGCGTCGTCGGCGCGCTTGCCGCTGGCCATCTCGTAGACCTGCCAGGCGTTGGTCGCCTTCGGGCTGCCGGCGAACGGGCTGCCAAGCGTGATCACCGAGCGGACGCGGTCCGGCATCAGCTTGGCGAGTTGCCGTGCATAGATCCCGCCGAGGCTCCAGCCGACCAGGCTGACCTTGCGACCGTGGGTTTCGTTCATCTCGCGCAGCAGATCGAGCATGCTGTCCTGCACGCCATCGCGCAGGCCGAGATTGCGGCCCTGCTTCCAGCCGCTCACCGCATAGCCGCGGCCCTTCAGGAAGCTACGAAGCGGTCGCGTCGAGATGTCGGAAGCGACAAGGCCGGGCAGCACCAGCACGGGATGGCCATCACCCCTGGGCGCAAAGCTCAGCAGCGGCAGCGCACCGAGAAAGGCACCGAATTCGTGCAGCGCGCGGCCTTCCAGCAGCAGCAAGGTCTTGGAAGGTGGGCGCGGTGCCCGAGCGGTTGCGGACATCTGATTTCCTCTCGCTGCCGGCTCTTTGGCCGGTCGAATCGATTGATCTGAAAAAGGCTCGTCACACAACGCTTCAAACAACTATCCGTGCCATCAAGCTAAGGTCGGGTTTGCGGGATTTCAAGCACAGCCGGTTACCTGGACCAGCCCTCTCCCGCCCTTTCTGGCAGGGGTTTTCTCACAACATCCGGAACAGAAACTCGGCGGTATACAGCGCCAGCCCGGCGAGGCCGCCGATCAGCGAGCCGTTGAAGCGGATGTATTGCAAGTCCTTGCCGATATTGACCTCGATCACCGATATCAGCTGGCCCATGTCCCACGCCTTGACCTGATCGGCGATGAAGCCGGAGACGCCGCTCTTCTGGTCGGCGATGAAGGAGCGCAGCACCGCCACAACACCCTGGTTGATCTCGCCGCGCATCTCGGCGTCGGCCGCAAGTGCAGAGCCGACCTCCACGAACACATTGGCGAGGTGATGTTGCAGTACGTTGCTTTCGCCGGACGCGCTGCGCTCGATGAAGGACGTTGCGTTCTCCCACAAATTTCGAGCCAGCTCGGTGAGTTCGGGCCGCGCCAAAAAATCGCGCTTCAGGCCGTCGATGCGGCCGATGAAGCCGGGCTCGTTCTCCAGCCGATCGACGAAGGTGAGCAGCATGCGGTCGAACTCGCCGCGGAACGGATGCTCGGGATCGTTGCGGACATCCTCGAAAAACGATGTCGCCGACTTCACGATGCGTTTCACCAGAAACGCATCGGCGCGATAAAGCTTCAGCAGCGTCGGCAATTCGTTGCGGATCTTGTCCTTGATCACAGCGAGCGTGTCGGGCTCGGTCAGCGCGCCATGCAGCGCGCGCAGCAGGTCGTCGAGCAGGCCCTGATGCCGGCCGTCGCGGATGAAACCGCGCAGCGTGCCGGCGGCAAGCGGCGCCAGATCAACCGACTGCAGCTGCGTCATGACGCGGCGGGTGATGAAGGTCTTGAGACCCGATGTTTCCGTGGCCGCCATCGCCTCCGGCAGCAGCCGCAGCACGAAACGCGCCAGATCGGCGCTGCGCTTGCGGTCGCTGAGCCAGTCCGCAACGAAGGAGGCGAAATCGACCTGGCGCAATTTGGCCTCGACCGGGCCGGCGTCGAGAAAATGCACCTCGATGAATTCGCCGAGCTTGTCGGCAATGCGATTTTGATTCGCCTGGATGATCGCGGTGTGCGGGATCGGCAGGCCGAGCGGCCGGCGGAACAGCGCCACCACGGCGTACCAGTCCGCCAGCCCGCCGATGGTGGCGGCCTCGGCGAAGGCGGCGACGAAGCCAAATGCAGGATGGGTGTGCAGCAGCATTTTAGCGGCAATAAACACGGCAAGGCAGCCCGCCAGCACCGAGGCCGCCACCGCCTTGACGCGACGCAGTTCCGCGGCGCGGGCGGCGTCGCCGGGACTGGCGAAAGAGGAGAAGGTGCTGCTGGCCATGGGTTTCCTTTGCACATCAGGATCGCGTGGTTCCCGTTGCGGCGCAATCTCGGACAATGTGATTCGCCGCCGTTAACCTTTCTTAAAGATGTGCCTCGCCTACCCCGCTACGCATGCTAAATCTCAAACCGTGTTTGAAAGGAACGCGCCCCGATTCGGTGCGCCGTCAGAGATTGTTGGGAATTTCATGAGCCAGTCATTGTCGTACCGCCCCGCCCGCGATCCTCTCCCCGATCAGGAACAGAAACAGGCCGCTCTGAGCTATCTCAACGAAGCCTGGGCGGAAGCGCGGCACGACGGCGTCGATGGCGACTGCCTGGCGCAGGCCAGCCTGTTCGCAGCCTTCGCCGAACTGGTCGGCACCTATGGCGAAGACGCCGTGGCGAAATTCGTCGAAGGCCTGCCGGGCCGGGTGCGCAACGGCGAATTTTCGCTGACGCTAGCGAAGCAATAAGTTTTAGCCGACGCGACGCAACATTCGCTGTCGTCGTTGCGAGGAGCGCAGCGGCGAAGCAATCCAGTCGCTTGCTGCCTTCTGGATTGCTTCGCTTCGCTCGCAAAGACGAATCACTATCCCCTCAGCGTCTCCAGAAACCGCACCGTCTCGCCCTGCGACGGCGTCACCAGCTCGCCCTGCCACATCACTCGCCGCCCGCGCACGAAGGTGCCGACAGGCCAGCCGGTGACTTTCACGCCGTCATAGGGCGTCCAGCCGGCTTTCGAGGCGACCCAGTCGTTGGTGATGGTCTCGCTGCGCTTCAGATCGACGATCGTGAAATCGGCGTCGTAGCCCGCCGCGATGCGGCCCTTGGTGGCGATGTTGTAGAGCCGCGCCGGCCCGGCGCTGGAGAGATCGACGAAGCGCTGCAGCGACAGCCGGCCGGCATTGACGTGATCCAGCATGATCGGCACCAGGGTCTGCACCCCCGTCATCCCCGACGGCGATGCCGGATAGACCTTGTCCTTCTCAGCCGCCGTATGCGGCGCGTGGTCGGAGCCGAGCACGTCGATGATGCCCTGCGCGATGCCGTTCCAGATGCCGTCGCGATGGCTGGCGTCGCGCACCGGCGGATTCATCTGGGCGCGGGTGCCGAGCCGCTCGTAGCATTCGGGCGCCGCCAGCGTCAGATGATGCGGCGTCGCCTCGCAGGAGGCGACATCCTTGTGGTCGCGCAGAAATGCGATCTCTTCTTTCGTCGAGATATGCAGCACATGGATCCGCTTGCCGGTCTCGCGCGCCAGTGCAACGAGCCGCTGCGTCGCCAGCAGCGCCGCGGTCTCGTCGCGCCACACCGGATGCGAGCGCGGATCGCCCTCGATGCGCAGATGTTTGCGATCATTCAACCGATACTCATCCTCGGCGTGGAACGCGGCGCGGCGCTTGATCACCTTGAAGATGCGGCGCAGGCTGTCGTCATCCTCCACCAGCAGCGCGCCGGTCGATGAGCCGATGAACACTTTCACACCGGCGCAGCCTGGGGCGCGCTCCAGTTCCGGAAGATCGGCGACGTTGTCGCGCGTGCCGCCGATGAAGAAGGCAAAATCGCAGTGCATGCGGTGATGGCCGCGCTTCACCTTGTCGGTGAAGGTGGTTTCTGTGACGGTCAAGGGATCGGTGTTCGGCATCTCGAACACCGCGGTGACGCCGCCCATCACGGCACTGCGCGATCCGGCCTCGAGGTCTTCCTTCTGCGTCAGGCCGGGCTCGCGAAAATGCACCTGGGTGTCGATCACGCCGGGCAGGATATGCAGCCCCTTGCAATCGATCGTCTCTGCGGCGGAGGCCGATCCCAGCGCCCCGATGGCGGCAATTCGCCCGTTGGAAATGCCGATGTCGCGGACACCCTCACCGTCCTGGTTGACGACAGTGCCGGCCTTTAGAATGGTGTCAAATGTCTGGGTCATTCCATCTCGTTTTCGGTCTGCAGAAGCGGCAGCGGGACGTGCGCGGGCCTTGTTGTCGGCATCTTAGCGGCTTAGCTTTGGATGTGATATCCAGCACCGGCATTTCCGAAGAACTTCCAGGCAAAATTTTGAGAATTTCCCCATGAAAGCAGCGTTTCTTCCCGATCGGGGCGTGGTCAAGATATCAGGCGATGATGCGCGCGGCTTCCTCAACAATCTCGTGACCTCCGAGATCGAGGTGGTGACGCCGGGCACCGCGCGCTTCGGCGCGCTGCTGACCCCGCAGGGCAAGATCATTGCGGATTTTCTCGTCACCGAAGCCCCCGCCGGCCATGGCGGCGGGCTGCTGATCGATTGCCCGCGCACGCTGGCGCAACCGCTCGCCGACAAGCTCGGCTTCTACAAATTGCGCGCCAAGGTGAAGGTGGAAAATCTCTCCGATTCGCTCGGCGTGCTGGCGGTGTGGGACGGCGAGCCCGGCCTGAAACCCGACCTCACCTTCGCCGACCCGCGCAACGCCGCGCTGGGCTTTCGCATTCTGGTGCCGGCCGAGTTAGCGGCGAAGACCGCCGCGCTGGTCGGCGCCGAGCTTGTCGATGAAATCGCCTATGAGGCGCATCGCATCAAGACCGGCGTACCGCGCGGCGGTATCGACTTCGCCTATGGCGACGCGTTTCCGCATGAGAGCAACATGGACCGCTTGTCCGGCGTCGATTTCGACAAGGGCTGCTATATCGGCCAGGAAGTGGTGTCGCGGATGCAGCATCGCGGCACCGCGCGCACCCGCATCGTCCGCGTCGGGCTGGATGGCGCACCGCCCGAGCCCGGCAGCGAAATCCGCGCCGGCGACAAGCCGATCGGCACCATGGGCTCGTCCGCCGACGGCCATGGCCTCGCACTGATCCGAACCGACCGCGCCACCGATGCGCTTGACGCCGCTGCGCCGTTTCTTGCCGGCGGCCTGCCGATCCATCTCGCCGATCCCGACGCCGTTCGCGCTTCCGCGCCGAAGAAGAACGTCGCATGACGCGCGCGGCCCGCCTGCATGCCGATGGAAAGACGCGCTGCCCGTGGCCGGGCGAAGACCCGTTCTACATGGCCTATCACGACACCGAATGGGGCGTGCCGGAATATGACGACCGCGCGCTGTATGAGAAGCTGATCCTCGACGGCTTTCAGGCCGGATTGTCCTGGATTACCATCCTGCGCAAGCGCGACAATTTTCGCGCCGCGTTCGATGATTTCCAGCCCGAGAAAATCGCACGCTACGACGAGAAAAAAGTTCACGCGCTGATGAACGATGCCGGCATCGTCCGTAACCGCGCCAAGATTGTCGGTGCGATCAACAGCGCCAAGGGCTATCTGAAGATCATGGAAGAGGGCCCCGGCTTCTCGAAATTCCTCTGGGATTTCGTCGACGGCAAACCCAAGGTCAACCATTTCAAGACCACCGCCAGCGTGCCGGCCTCGACGCCGATCTCGATCAAGCTGTCGAAGGAACTGGCATCGCGCAATTTCAAGTTCGTCGGCCCGACCATCGTCTATGCCTTCATGCAGGCCACCGGCATGGTCAACGATCACCTCGTCACCTGCTTCTGCCACGAGGCCTGCGCCGGCAAGAAGCGCGCGCCACGCCTCAAAGTGAAGTGATGGCCGGGACCTGATGGCCAAGTCGAAGTTTTCCACGGATGTCGCGACCCGGGCCTGGCAGCGCATGCTGTCCGGCCGCCGTCTCGATCTGCTCGATCCCTCGCCGCTCGACATCGAAGTCGCCGACATCGCCCATGGTCTCGCCCGCGTGGCGCGCTGGAACGGCCAGACCCACGGCGCGCATATTTTCTCGGTGGCACAACACACGCTGCTGGTCGAAGCGGTACTCCGCGAGCAACTGCCGCGCGCCGATCACACCGTGCGGCTCGCCGCCTTGCTGCACGACGCGCCGGAATATGTCATCGGCGACATGATCTCGCCGTTCAAGGCGGTGATCGGCGGCGCCTACAAGGTGGTGGAACATCGCCTGCTCGCCGCCATCCACATCCGCTTCGGCCTGCCACCGGTGCTCGCCGCAGAGGTGACGAAGCAGATCAAGGCCGCCGACATGGGCGCGGCCTATCTCGAGGCAACGCGGCTGGCGGGTTTCAAGGAGGCCGAGGCGAAACGCCTGTTCGGCAAGGACCCCGGCCTGCCGCAGTCGGCCGAGGAGGACTTCCTGACGCCGTGGTCGGCTGGCAAGGCCGAGAAGCGGTTTCTGGCACGGTTTGAGACGGTGCAGGGTTGAATACTTCCGCCGACCTTCCAGCAGGCCTATAATATCCACAACCAAGGGACCGTCATGATTCACGTCTGTTCGCTCGCCGATCTGCATGCCACCGTCAAGGATACCGGCGCCAGCCATGTGCTGACAGTGATGGCCAATGTCGCGCAGGTGCAGCGGCCGGAGTCTATTCTCGAGGCCAATCATCTGAGGGTGTCGATGGACGACATCACCGAGCAGACCGAAGGTTTTGTGGCGCCGAACGACGCGCACATCGCGCAGGTGCTGGACTTCGTCCGCGGCTGGGACCGCAACGCACCGCTGGTGGTGCATTGCTATGCCGGCATCAGTCGCTCCACCGCCAGCGCCTTTGCCGCCGCCTGCATGCTCAACCCGCAGCGCGACGAACGCGTCATCGCTCGGCAAATCCGCGCAGCCTCGCCGATTGCGTCGCCGAACCGGCTGTTCGTCACCCTGGCCGACAAGGCGCTGGGCCGCGATGGCCGGATGATCCGGGCGCTGGACGAGATGGGCCCCGGCAGCATGATGGTGGTCGGCCGGCCGTTTCGAATTGATCTGGAGTAAGCCGCTAAATATTTTGCGGCGCGTGAACTAAAGTTCTCCACCATGACACACACTGGTGCCATGTCCCCGGAAACGATTCCGGGGCATTGTTGGCGCGTGCGCCTGATCTCCCACAAGGTTGACTTCGATGTTCGATGATTTCGGGTTTGTGACGACGCTGATTGCCATCGTCGCGTTCATCTTCGCGCGCAAGGCGCGCAATGAGGTGAAGGTGTTGAGCGCACGGCTTGATGCGTTCGAGGCCGCGGCGACATCGTCGGCGAGCGTGCCGGCCGCGACTACGGCAACGCCACTAACGGACGTATCTGGCGCGCCAGTCAGCTCGACCGTCGAGACATCCTCCGAGATCACCGAAGAACGCGCGCCGACAAACCAGCCTGACATATCGTCGCAGCCCATACCGGAAACCGCAGCCCCCGCCGCTGCATCACAACCCGGCCCCGGCTTCGAGGAACGCATCGGCACCCGCTGGGTGGTCTGGGTCGGCGGTCTGACGCTGGCGCTCGGCGGTTTCTTCATGGTGCGCTATTCCATTGAGGCTGGCCTGCTCGGCCCCGGCGTCCGCGTGCTGCTCGGCGGCCTGTTCGCGCTGGCGCTGCTCGTCGTCGGCGAATGGAGCCGCCGCCAGGAAAACCTGTCCGCCATCGCGCCGCTGCCGATCGCCAACATCCCGGCGATCCTCACCGCCGCCGGCACCGCTGTCGCCTTCGCCACCGTCTATGCCGCCTACGCGCTGTACGACTTCCTGGTGCCGGCCACCGCCTTCATCCTGCTCGGCATCGTCGCCATGGCGACGATGGCCGCTGCATTGCTGCACGGCCCGGCGCTGGCCGGGCTCGGCATCGCTGCCGCCTTCGTCACGCCGATTCTGGTGTCGTCGAGCAAGCCCGACTACTGGGCGCTGTATCTCTATCTCTCCGTCGTCGCCGCCGCGGCCTTCGGTCTCGCGCGGATCCGGCTGTGGCGCTGGCTCGCGGTCACCACCATCGTGTTCGCGACGCTGTGGACGCTGCCCGGCCTGGAATCCGGCCCTTCGATGGTCGGCCCGCACGCCTTCCATGTGCTCGCCGGATTTCTGCTGGCATCGCTGCTGGTGGTCTGCGGCTTTATGTACGGTCCGCCCGCAGAGGAAGGCAAAATCGAATCGATCTCCTCCGGCGCGCTATCCGCTTATCTATTCGGCGCCACGCTGATCGTGTTGAACAGTTTTCATGCCGACACCGCGATGGTGACCTTTGGGCTGCTGGTCGCAGCCACGCTGTTCGTCGCCTGGTACGCGCAAGCGGCCACCGCCGCTGTTGCTGTCGCCGCGGGCTTCGTCGCCCTGGTATTTCTGGAATGGGCGGTGCGCGGCAATCCCGATATGCTGGTGCTGCCCGGCGGACCGCTGGCCGGCATCGGCCCCAATGCCACCGACGGCTCGGTGTCGCTGCATCTGATCTCCGCCGCGATCTTCGCGGTCGGATTCGGCGTCGTGGGATTCCTCGCGCAAGGCCGCTCGATCAGCGCCATCGTGCCGGTGATCTGGTCAGGCACCGCGGTGTTCACGCCGCTGGCGCTCTTGATCGCGCTCTACGCCCGCATCGCGCACCTTGATCGCTCGATTCCGTTTGCGATCCTCGCCGTTATCGTCGCTGCCGGCTTTGCCGCGGCAACCGAATGGCTCAGCAAGCGCGAAGCCCGGCCCGGGCAGGCGATCTCGATCGCGCTGTTCGCCACCGGCACGCTCGGCGCGCTGGCGCTGGCGCTGACCTTCGCCCTGGAGAAGGGCTGGCTGACCATCGCGCTGTCACTGATGGCGCTCGGCACCGCGTGGATCTCGATGCAGCGGCCGATCCCGTTCCTGCGCTGGCTCGCCGCCATTCTCGCCGGCATCGTGGTGGCGCGGATGGGCTACGAGCCGCGCGTCGTCGGCGATCTCGTCGGCACCACGCCGATCTTCAACTGGCTGCTGTGGGGCTATGGCGTGCCGGCCGCGTCGTTCTGGGGCGCCAGCATCCTGATGCGCCGCCGCGGCGACGATGCGCCGCTGCGCATGGTGGAATCTGCCGCGATCCTGTTCACGGTGCTGCTGGCCTTCATGGAAATCCGCCACGCCATCAACGGCGGCGATGTCTACAGGAATTCCGCGGGGCTGGTCGAAGTAGCACTGCAGGTCTGCGTCACGCTGGCGATGGCGATCGGACTGGAGTGGCTGCGGATTCGCACCGGCAGCATCGTTCACAATATCGGTGCGGTGTTGCTGACACTCTATGCCGGCGTCGCCACCATCGGCGGATTGCTGCTGTGGGAGATGCCGATGTTCTGGCCGCATGATGTCGGCGGCCTGATCTTCAACGAGATTCTGCTCGGCTATGCCCTGCCGGCGGTGCTGGCGCTGCTGCTGTCCTATGCGGTAGCCGGACGGCGCGCCGTCGCCTATGCCAACACCATCGCCGGCTTCGCGCTCGTGCTGGCGCTGATGTACGTAGCGCTGCAGGTCCGGCGGTTTTATCACGGCCCGATCCTGGCCCGCGGCATCACCAGCGATGCCGAACAATATACTTACTCGGTCACGTGGCTGGCGTTCGGCGTGATCCTGCTCGGCATTGGCGTGATCTTCAACTCGCAGCGGGCCCGGCTGGCCTCGGCGATCGTGATCGCGCTGACCATCCTGAAGGCGTTCCTGATCGACATGTCGGCGCTCACAGGTATCTACCGCGCATTGTCGTTCATGTGCCTCGGCCTGGTGTTGGTGGCGATCGGCTGGCTATACCAGCGCATCCTGTTCAGCCGGCGGACACAACCTCCCGCGGCTCCTGTCGGGACCATCCCGGAGGCGTGAATCAAAACGGGTTCCCGGCGATCGTCGATTGCGTCATCGCCGCCGACGAGATGCCTAACCTGCCGCATGTCGAAGCCGCGATGGTCGGCAACTACGCGCTGGCGAAGATCAAGGAAGCTGTGATGGCTGTCACGGGATAAGGCATTCCATGCGCGTGTTGCAGACAGCAGCAGCAACACGCGCGGCGCCCCTTCGCCTGTTAGCGCTGGGAGAAACTAAGAACGCCGTGTGTATTCGTACTCGCGCCACGATGCCAAGTATTCGCAAAGTGTTCGCAAAAAATACACTGCAAAGCCCTGCACAATTCCGCGCCGGAATTGCACCGCCTGCCCAATGCAGCGGCAACATTGTTGAAGCATCAAGCATTGTGATTTCAAGCGTCATGTTTTCTTGGCATTCGCAATGCCAGAAAGTGGCACGCGGCTTGCGTATAGGCGGCATCGAGGATCCGCATCATGCCGCCGACACAAGTTCAGCTTACCGTCCACAACATCAGCAAGTCGTTTGCCGGCAAGGGCGGCGACGTCAACGTGCTCGACGATCTGTCCTTCAGCATCAACGAGCGCGACTTCGTCAGCATCATCGGCCCCAGCGGCTGCGGCAAGACGACCATCTTCAACATCATCGCCGGCCTGCTGGAGCCGGACGCCGGCACCATCACCTACCGCGGCGAGGAGATCGAAAGTCTGCGCGGCCGCGTCGGCTATATGATGCAGAAGGATCTGCTGTTTCCCTGGCGCACGGTGCTCGGCAATGTGCTGCTCGGACTGGAAACGCGCGGCGTCGATCGCGTGGAGGCCGAAGCCAAGGCCCGCGAATATCTCAAGGGTTTTGGTCTCGCCGGCTTCGAGAATGCCTACCCCAAAACACTTTCCGGCGGAATGCGGCAGCGCGTGGCGTTGATCCGCACTCTGATCATGGACCCTGACATCCTGCTGCTCGACGAACCCTTTTCTGCGCTGGATTACCAGACCCGGCTCTATCTCGAAGGCGTGCTGAAGGACGCGGTGCAGACTTACAACAAGACCGTGATCCTGGTGACCCATGACATCGACGAGGCCGTCGCTTTGTCGAAGCGCGTCGTCGTGCTGTCAGGCCGCCCCGCCCGCGTGAAAGTCGTACACAACATCGATATCGACGCCACCTCGCCGATCACCGCGCGCAACGACACCAAGTTTTCCACCTACTTCAAGACGCTGTGCGCCGAACTCGACATCCAGACCGAGAAAACATCATGACCCTCGTGATGCCCGACACCGTTCCGTTGAAAAAAGCCAGACCGCGCCGCAATCGCAAGCGCTCGCCGTTCGACACCATGCTCGGCCGCGCGGTGCTGCAACTGCTCGCGGTCGCGATCTTCTTCGCGCTGTGGGAGATCGGCGTCCGCGTCGGCTATATCTCGGCCTTCCTGATGGGATCGCCATCCGGCATTTTCAGCATGTTCTGGAAGCTGATCCTGAGCGGCGAGTTATTGTCGGACTCCTGGTACACGTTGTTCGAAGCGATTCTGGGCTTCATCATCGGCACGATCTTTGGATCGCTGCTCGGCCTCGCGCTCTGGTATTCGGTGTTCGTCGCCAAACTGGTCGAGCCCTTCATCGTCGCCATCAACAGCGTGCCGAAGATCGCACTGGCGCCGATCGTCGTGCTGTGGTTCGGCACCGGCCTGATTTCCAAGGTTGCTCTGGCGGTGTCGCTGACCGCGCTGGTGGCGCTGATCGCCGCTTATCAGGCCGCGAAAGATGCCGACACCGACCTGCAGTCGCTGATGATTTCGATGGGCGCCGACAAGCACCAGGTGTTCTGGCAGGCCGTGGTGCCCTCGACGCTGCCGTCGATCATCGCCACCTTCCGCATCAATATCGGCTTCGGCCTGGTCGGCGCGGTGGTCGGCGAATTCATCTCGTCGCAGCGTGGCCTCGGCCACATGATCTTCACCGCATCCAGCCTCTACGACCTCAACTCGGTGTGGGTCGGGCTATTCACGCTGATGATCATGGGTTTTGTCCTCTATTACGTGATCGACATCATCGAGCGCACATCGCTGCCCTGGAAGCAGGCCAGCACCTCGCACCAGGTCCAGGTTTGAATTTCCTTATCCCACCCACGGAGACGTCCCATGTCGTTGTTTAAGCGTATCGCCTGCGCCACCGCGCTGGCCGGAACCCTGCTCGCTACGCCTGCGATGGCGCAGAACAAGAAAGTGGTTCTGTCGCAGGCGTTCCAGTCGATGCTGTATCTGCCGCTCTACGTCGCCATCAATGAGGGCTTCTTCACCCAGCAGGGTCTCGACCTCACCAAGGAAACCGCGGGCTCGCCGACCGTCGCACTTTCGGCCGTGATTTCCGGCAGCGCACAGTTCTCGATCCACGGCCCGGAATGGACCGCGATCGCCGCCTCCAAAGGCGCGCCGGTCGGCATCATCGCCAACGTCGTCAACGGCGCCGCGGTGTGGATCGCCACCTCGCCGGACTTCAAGTTCACCGACATCAAGGGCCTCAAGGGCCAGAAGATCGTCACCGGTACCATGCCGACCACCAGCACCTCGCTGTTCATCAAGCTGCTGAAGGAAAACGGGCTGGACGCCAAGACCGACGTCGACATGATCCAGGTCGCGATCGGCACCGAACCCGGCCCTTTCCTCGCCAAGCAGGCCGATGTCGCCGTGATGTATGAGCCCGGCCTCGATCAGGTCGTCGCCAAGGGCATGAAGGTGGTGTTCGGTTTCCCGAAGACCTACGGCGCCTACGCGTTCTCCGCCGTCACCGCACGCAACGACGTCGATCCCGACCTCGCCCAGCGCGTCACCAACGGCATGGAAATGGCGATGCGCTTCATGGCCAAGAACGAGGCCAGGACCGCCGAGATCGCCAAGAAGGAATTCCCGACGCTGGAGCCGGCGGTGGTGGAATCCGCGGTCAAGCGCATGCTCGCCGACGGCGTCTATCCTGATAGCGTCGATATCAGCGCGCCGTCGCTGAAAGTCTCGATGGACACCCAGATCGCGCTCGGCAACCTCGCCGCCCAGCCGGATTACGACAAGTTCGTGGTGAAGAAATACATCGAGCCCGCACTGGCGATGAAGTAAGATCGGACGCGTGCGGTCGAAAGGCCGCGCGCCTCTCCGAACTCGACGCAATATCCTTGCAGGACAGCACACATGACCGATCCGACCGCACACGCCACCGCCTCTGGTGCGGGGGTTCTCGAATTGCTGCGGCTGTTCAAGGGCAATGCCGCCGCCGCGGACCGTTACGCCGCTGCGCAACTCGAACGCGCGAAAACCATCGAACCGGTCCTGAAGGCATTCGAAGTTCTACCCGTCGACACCTCACGAAAACCCGGACCGCTGTCCGGCATTCCCGTCGGCATCAAGGACATCATCGCCACCGCGGACATGCCGACCACCAACGGCTCGCCGGTCTACAAGGATCACATCCCCGCTGCCGACGCCTGGGTGGTCGAGCGGCTCAGAAATCTCGGCGCCACCATCTTCGGCAAGACCGTCTCTACCGAATTCGCCTGGCGACATCCCGGCCCCACCACCAATCCATGGAACAGCAAACACACGCCGGGCGGCTCATCGTCCGGCTCCGCGGCCGCGGTCGCCGCCGGCCTCGTGCCGCTGGCGCTGGGCACGCAGACCTTGGGCTCGATCGTGCGCCCCGCGGCGTTCAACGGCGTCGTCGGCTTCAAGCCAAGTTTTGGCGCGATCCCGCGCAGCGGCGTGCATCACCTGAGCCAGTCGCTCGACCATGTCGGCTTTTTCGCGCGGCGGGTCGATGACGTCGCCTTCGCACTGTCGCTGCTGGCAGAGACGAGCGATCGCGATCGCCATGGCCAACCAGTGCCGGCGTTCGAGATTTCCATCGATCAGGGCCTGCAGCCTCAGGCTGCGCCTCGCCTCGCTGTGGTGCGTTTTGCCAAGTGGGCAAAAGCTGAGCCGGAGCAACAACAACTGTTCGACGCATCGATCGCCAGACTGCGCGGCGCCGGCGCCATGATCGAAGAGCTGGAGCTACCCGAACTCGATCGCAGCAACTGGGACGCCGTCAACATCATTCTCGCGAGCGAAGGCGCGGTGATCTTCGGCGATCTCGTCGCGCGTTATCCGGACCGCACCAGCGATCATCTGAAGAAACTGGTGGAAACCGGCAAGGCCCACAGCGCCACTGACTATCTTGCCGCAAAAGCACTACAGGAAAAATTGCGCTCGGGCTTTACGGCTCAGATGGCCAACTTCGACGCCGTGCTGACGCTGCCCGCCTTCGGCGAAGCGCCGGAGGGCCTCGCTTACACCGGCGACGCCGAATATTGCGCGCCGTGGACGCTGCTCGGCGTGCCCGCTCTGTCACTGCCGGCCGGCTTCGGAAAAAACCACCTGCCGCTCGGCCTGCAGATCGTCGGCCCCTATCGCCAGGATTTGCACATGCTGCGCGTGGCGAAATGGATCGAGACCACGCTGGCGTTCGCGCCCGGGCTGCCTGCGCTGTCTAACTGAGCGATCACATCAAATCTCGACGCGAAATCCGACCTCGATGATGGCGTCCTGCGGGATTTTGAAGAAGTCCGGCGCACGGCTCGAAATCCGGTTGAGAAACGAGAAAATCGAAAACGAGATCGGCCCCATCGAACTATCGGTCTCGCGTCGCACGATGGTCTCGTGGGCGACGTAGTAGTTCCTGTGCTCGAGGTCGGCGTCGAAACCGAGCCGGTTGCAATTGAGCAGCGTCAGCGGAATGTCGGGGGTCTGCATGAAACCGAGCTTGACCTGGATGCGGTAGAAGCCGTGGCCGAGGCGGTACACCGAATGGCGCTCCGCGAATGGCACCCGCGGACGCCGATCGGAGACGAAGGTCAGCAGCGCCACCTTTTCATGCAGCACGCGATTGTGCTCGATGTGGCGGAGCAGCATCGGCGATGCACCATGCTCGACCTTGGTCAGCCAGACGCCGAGGCCAGGAGCGCGGCCGATCACCGCTTTGTCGGCATAGGGCAGGAATTTGTCGAGCGGCATCGACATCGCCTGGAGCTGCCGCTTCACCTCTGACGAGCCCTTGCGCCAGGACAGCATCAGTACCGCAATCGCCGCGCCGACGACGAGCGGAAACCATCCTCCCTCCACGATCTTGATCGAGTTCGAGACCAGGAAGGTGGTGTCGATCAGGCCGAACACCGCGATGATCGGAATGGCCACCGCTGGCGGCCAGTGCCAGCGTGCCACCGCGATCCGGTACAGCAGGATGGTGGTGATCAACATGGTGCCGGACACCGCGATGCCATAGGCCGCCGCCAGATTTTCCGACGACCTGAACAGCAGCACGGTGCACAGCGTGCCGGCCATCAGCAGCCAGTTGGCGGCGGGGATGTAGATCTGGCCGGCCTCCTCACCGGAGGTCGAAATGATATTGGCGCGAGGACACAGGCCGAGCTGCATGGCCTGCCGCGTCAGCGAGAACACGCCTGATATCAGGGCCTGCGAGGCGATGATGGTGGCGAGCGTCGCCAGCGCCACCAGCGGGATCAGCGCCCAGCCTGGCGCCAGCTTGTAGAACGGACTGTCGATGGCGGAGGGATTCGTCAGGATCAGCGCACCTTGGCCGAAATAGTTCAGCACCAGCGCCGGCAGCACCAGCCCGAACCAGGCGCGGCGGATCGCCGTCGCCCCGACATGCCCCATGTCGGCATAGAGCGCCTCGCCGCCGGTCAGCGCCAGAAACACCGCGCCGATCACCACGAAGGCCACCTGCGGGTCGGCGATCAGAAAACGCACCGCCTCCACCGGATTGACCGCGAGCAGGATCGCCGGCGCCGTCCAGATGTTGGAAATGCCGAGCACCGCGATGACGGCGAACCACACCACCATGACCGGACCGAACAGCTTGCCGATGCGCTCGGTGCCGTAGCGCTGGATCACGAACAGCCCGATCAGGATCGCCAGCGTGGCCGGGACGATGAAATGTTCGAAGCCGGGCGCCACCAACTTCAGCCCTTCCATGGCCGACAGCACCGAAATCGCCGGCGTGATGACGCCGTCGCCATACAGCAGCGACGCGCCGACCACGCCCAGCAGAACCAGCGCCGGAAGCCTGCCGCCATTGGCGACCTTGCCGGAGGCCACCAGCGCCAGCAGCGCCAGAATGCCGCCCTCGCCGTCATTGTCGGCGCGCAGGACGAACACGACATATTTCAGCGACACCATCGCCATCAGCGCCCACAGGATCAGCGAGACGATGCCGGTTACCTCAGTGGCGGTGGGGGCGGGGTGGCCGAGGCCCGACAGGGCAACCTGGAAAGCGTAGAGCGGGCTGGTACCGATATCGCCGAACACCACGCCGAGCGCGGTCAGCGCCAGAAACAACGGGCTGCCGGCATGATGAAGATAAGGCGGCTGCTCGGCGGCCGCATGCACCGCGCCGGACGGCGCGACCAGCCGGCCCGGCCCAACCGGAGCACTCGATGGCATATCCACCCGCACGTCCCCCACAGCACACCGCACTGGCATTTGCCATTCAAGACTCGGGCCAGCGGCCGGCACCGTCTTCAAGCAGGATTGCGCATGCTACGCGTGGCGAAATGGATCGAACGCGCGCTGGCGCTCGGCGACGGGCTGCCGCTCATACGCCTTCTTCATGCCATCGCTGCCTCAGTACGACCTCAGCCCGACAAACATCAGCCCCAGATTCGGCCGATTGGAGATTCACGCTGTGGTGAACCGTCGGGGGGATTGCAGCCATGGCGTTTGTCGGACCCGAGTTCCTCATCAATTCCACCACGGCTAATGATCAGGCCTGGGCCAGTCAGACCGTCTTGACGGACGGACGCATTCTCGTCACCTGGGTTTCCACCGACACTACCGGCCCCGAACCTTACGACATTCGCGGCCGCATCCTGAACGACGACGGCACGCCTGAAGGCTCCGATTTTCTGATCAACACAACTGGCCTCGGCGATCAGGGTGCGCCCACGGTCACCGCCTTGTCCGATGGCCGCGCCTTCGTCGCGTGGCAATCCTACGTGCCGGGCGACAATGTTTACGAAGTCCGCGGCAGCATCGTCGACACGAACGGACACGCGAGTCCTGACGTCGTCCTCAATTCGGCCGCGTCGATTTCGCCGTTCATGCCGTCGGCAACGACGCTCGCCGACGGTCATATCCTGCTCACCTATACATCGGAGGATGGCGGCGACCCGAAATACCTCGGCGACATCCGCGGCCGCATCCTGAACGACGACGGCAGCGTGGCAGTCGACGATTTCGCAGTGAATACCACCACCTGGGGCACGCAATACGGTTCGCAGGCAGCGGCGCTGCCTGACGGACGCGCGCTCGTGAGTTGGACTTCCTACGATCCGGATGAAGGCCGGTACAATATCTCCGGTCAATTCGTGAACCCGGACGGCAGCGCCAGCACGCCGGATTTTCGTCTGGCACCGCAGTCGCAATTCAGCCAGAGCGGAGCCTCGGTCGCGGTTCTCGCCGACGGGCATATCCTGGTTGCGTGGGTTGCGCAGGAGCCGGACGGCGACAACAACATTCATGCTCGCCTTCTCAATCCCGACGGCTCGGTTGTCGTCTCCGACGCCATCATCAATTCGACGCTTGAGGGCAATCAGGATTCCCCGTCGATCACGGCGCTCCCGGATGGACGCGCCGTCATCGTCTGGCATTCCACCGACCCCAACACCGGCGCGAGCGACCTCTATGGACACATCGTCGGTCTCGGGGCGTTCCCGCTCGGCAACGACTTCCTCATCAACTCACCCAACGGGCTAACCGAAACAGCGCCACATCTGTTGACGATGCCCGACGGTCAGGTCCTCGCAACCTGGACATCGTTTGATCCCACCACCAATTCCGACGACATCCACGGCCGTATTATGTCGTTCAACACGATCACCGATGGCACGCCGGGCGACGACCAAATCGCCGGCACCCCGGACAACGACGTCATTCACGGCGGCAATGGGCGCGACATCATCCATGGCGCGGACGGCAACGACGCCCTGTACGGCGACGCCGGCAACGATCAACTGATCGGCGATGCCGGCAACGACTTCCTGTACGGCGGCGATGGCAACGACCGGCTATGGGGCGGGGATGGCAACGACATCTTCGTCGGCGGCAGCGGCGCCGACGCATTTGCAGGCGGCAGAGGTATCGACTTCGTGCGCTACGAGGCGTCGCCTGCCGGCATCCACATCGACCTGACGCTCAACACGGCGACCGGCGGCGACGCCAACGGCGACAGCTTCAGCTCGATCGAGGGCGTGATCGGCACCCGCTTCGACGATACGCTGATCGGCGACGGCGCCGCCAACACTCTGTCCGGCGGCAGCGGCAAGGATGCGCTCGATGGCCGCGATGGTAACGACACACTGCAAGGCGGCGACGGCAACGATGCCCTGACCGGCGGGACCGGCAACGACGTTCTGCACGGCGACGCCGGGAACGACCAATTGTGGGGCAACGACGGCGACGACACGCTGCAAGGCGGTGCCGGCGCCGATGCGCTTGCCGGCGGTGCCGGCAGCGACACCGCCGATTACAGCAACTCGTCGAGCGGGGTGAATATCAACCTGGCGCTCGGCACCGCGCAATGGGGCGACGCCGAAGGTGACACGCTCAACTCGATCGAGAACCTGACGGGAAGTGCTTCCAGCGATCTCCTGACTGGCGATGCCGGCGATAATCATCTGATCGGCGGTGCCAGCCAGGACTGGCTCGATGGCGGCGCCGGCCACGACACCCTGGAAGGCGGCTTTGGCGACGATGTGCTGACCGGCGGCCCCGGCGCCGACATCCTCATCGGCAACGCGGGCGCCGACCAGTTCGTGTTCAAGACCATCCAGGACAGCCTGCCAGCCGCGCCGGATCAGATCGTCGACTTCTCCGCGGCTGAGGCGGATCAGATCGACCTGTCGGCGATCGACGCCAACAACACGGCGGCCGGCGATCAGGCTTTCGCCTTCGTCGGCGCCGCCGCCTTCACCCACACCGCGGGCGAGCTGCGTTACGCCGACCATCTCCTGCAGGGCGACGTCGATGGCAACGGAACTGCGGATTTCAGCATTCACGTCAACGCCAGAACGCTGGCCGTCACCGATTTCCATTTGTGACGATTGCCGGGAGCATCATCGCCATGGCATTTGCTGGACCCGAATTCGTCGTCAACACCACGACCGAGAACGGTCAGGCCTATTCCAATCAGACCGTCCTCTCGGACGGCCGCGTAATGGTAGCGTGGTCGTCGGCGCTGGAGTCGCCGGACGGTGAGAGCTTCGAAGTTCGCGCCCGGTTTCTCGACGCGGACGGCACGCCCATCGGTTCCGATTTCGTCATCAACACCACGCCGGACCCGGATTCGAATCTGCCGAGCGTCACGGCGCTGGCCGACGGCAGCGCCTTCGTCTCGTGGGTTTGGCACACCCCAGGCACCGACGAATTCGATATTCGCGGCCGTGTCATCCATGCCGACGGCACCGGCGGCCCTGATTTCATCGTCAACACCACCACCGCCAACGCGCAGGTCGGACCCGCGGCAGCAACGCTCGCCGATGGCCACGTCCTCATCACCTGGAGTTCCGACGAGAGCGACGGCAGCGGCACCGATCCCTATCCCGAAGACGTGCGTGGCCGCATCCTCGATTCGCATGGCACGCCGATCGGCCCCGACTTCATCGTCAATGCCGATCGTGCCGGCGATCAGCTCGGCGCCACCGTCACCGCGTTGCCGGACGACCGCGCGCTGGTGATCTGGACCGCGATCTCGCCGGATGTCGGCGTCTCCGGAATCATGGGCCGCTTCGTCAACAGCGACGGCACATCGGGCGCGGCGGATTTCCATGTCCTGCCCGACTCCACCCAGGGCCAGAACGGGGTCTCGGCCGCCGTTCTCGCCGATGGACGGATTTTCGTGACCTGGACCGAGCAGGAAGCCGGCACATTCCTCAACGATGTCCACGGCCGCATCCTCAACGCCGACGGCACCGTCAGCGTTTCCGACGTCATCCTCAATGCGTCGAACGCGACGTACGCGAACTCGCCTTCGGTCACCGCATTGGCGGACGGGCGGGCGCTCGTGGTCTGGGAGGCCACCGATTTCACCCCGGGCAGCACGAACGACATCCACGGCCACATCGTCAACGCGGACGGTTCGATCTCCGGTCCCGATTTCGTCGTCAACTCGATAAAGGGGCCGGTCGACAGTCTGGCGCACCTTATCACGCAGGCCGACGGCGACGTGCTGGCAACATGGACCGCGTTCGTTCCGGCTCCGGTGAATTCCGACGACATCCACGCCCGCATCCTGTCGTTCGACACCATCACCAACGGCACGTCGGGCAACGACCACCTCATCGGCACCACGGACAATGACATCATTCACGGCCTTGCCGGCACCGACGACATCCAGGGCTCACTTGGTAACGACGTCCTGCATGGCGACGCCGGCAACGATTTCCTGCACGGCGATGCCGGCAATGATTTCCTGTTCGGCGGCGACGGCGACGACCGAATGTGGGGCGGCGATGGCAACGATACTTTTGTCGGCGGCCGCGGCGCCGATGCGTTCGCTGGCGGCGCCGGCATCGACACCGTGCGCTACGAGGACCTGTCGACCGGCATCCACATCGATCTCACGCTCAACACGGCTGTCGGCGGCGATGCCACCGGCGATACGTTCAATTCGATCGAGACTATCATCGGCAGCCGTTTCGACGACACCATGACCGGTGACGCCGGCGCCAACAATTTCTCCGGCGGCAGCGGCAAGGACGCCCTCGACGGCCGTGACGGCAACGACGCCCTCGATGGCGGCGAAGGTAACGATGCCCTGACCGGCGGCAATGGAAACGACATCCTGCACGGCGGCGCGGGGAACGATCTGCTCTGGGGCAATACCGGCGACGATACGCTGCAGGGCGGCCCCGGCGCCGATGCGCTGGCGGGCGGCGCCGGCATCGACACCGCTGACTACAGCACCTCATCCGCCGGCGTCACCGTCAACCTCATCGCCGGCACGGGACATGGCGGCGATGCCGAGGGCGATACGCTCAATTCGATCGAAAAACTGATTGGCAGCGCCACCATCGACCTGCTCACCGGCAATTCAGGCGACAATCATATTTCCGGCGGCGGCGGTGATGACCTGATCGACGGCGGCAGCGGCAACGATGTCCTCGACGGCGGGACTGGCAACGACACGCTGACCGGAGGACCCGGCGCGGACATCCTCATCGGCGGCGCAGGAGCCGACAACTTCGTATTCAAGACGATCCAGGACAGCCTGCCCAATGCTGCAGATCAGATCGTCGACTTTTCTTCAACCGAGGCGGATCGAATCGACCTGTCGACGATCGACGCCAACAGCAAGCTAACCGGCAATCAAGCCTTTGCCTATGTCGGCGCCGCTGCCTTCACCCACACCGCCGGCGAACTGCGATTCGCCGATCACCTTCTCGAGGGCGATATCGACGGCAACGGCAATGCCGACTTCGCGATTCAGATCCATACCGCCACGCTGAAAGCGAGCGATTTCATCTTGTGAACCGGCAACGCGAGATGCGGCGGGCCATCACGGCCCACCAGGCCAGGCTATCAATTAGACATCAATTAAAAAGGCTTCAAATAAGGCCGAAACTTCACGTTCCTTTGAAATCAGAAACGGCAATCGTAGGGAACGCCACCCGCCATTGGACATTACTCCGGCTTCGGACAATTGCCCCATGTCCGAATTACATTACAATGGAGTACTCCCATGACGAAGATGAAGATTATTGCTGTTGCCGCCGTGCTGTCCTCGGCAATGGCCACGCCGTTGCTGGCACAGGATATGACGCAGCGTCCGGCCAAGGCGCAGCATCAGCGACACCACGTCAACGTCAATGACCGAAATGCATACAACGCCAACGCCGCCTATAATCGTAGCGATAGCGGTTTCTGGCCGGCCGACACGGCGGCGGGCATCGTCGGCGGCGCAATCGGGACCGCAGGCGCGATCGCCAGCGCTCCGTTCCAAGGTGACGCCTATGCAAATAGTGGCGGCTACTATGGCGACAATTACTACGGCGCCGGCTACAACGGCGGTCGCTTCAGCCCCGGTTACGCATCCCGCAACAACTTCTCGTGCCAGCCCGGCAGCTTCTTCCGCGGCGAAGATGGCCGGCGCCATATCTGTCAGTAACGTTTCTCTCTGAAACGCGAAAACTGAAATAACAAAGGCGGCCACGTCGGCCGCCTTTGTTCTGTCTTATCGTGCCGCCTGTGACGATCCTATTTCTTTTCCGCGGGATCGGGATGCACCGGATCGACCCACAGCACGGTCTCCGGCTTTTCCACCGGCGCGATGTCGAGATTGATCGCCACCGCCTGGCCGTCGCTGCGCACCAGCACACATTCCAGCGCCTCGTCGGGGCTGGCGTTGATTTCCTGATGCGGCACGTAGGGCGGAATGAAAATGAAATCGCCGGGATTGGCCTCCGCGGTGAATTGCAGCTTCTCGCCCCAGCGCATCCGCGCCTTGCCCTTCACCACATAGATGATGCTTTCGAGATGGCCGTGATGATGCGCGCCGGTCTTGGCGTCCGGCTTGATCGTCACCGTGCCGGCCCACAGTTTCTGCGCGCCGACGCGGGCGAAATTGATCGCGGCCTTGCGGTCCATGCCAGCCGTTGACGGCACATTGGGATCAAGCTGATCCCCGGGGATCACGCGAACGCCGTCATGCTTCCAGCGATCGGCGCCATCGTGATCGTGGCTGTGATCATGCGAATGATCGTGGGCGTGGTCGTGCGGATGGTTGTGGTCGTGACCGGACATCGCGTTGCTTTCTTAGTTTCCGTAGCGTCAATGCGGCAGTGGCTGCGGCATCACGGCCCGGAGAGCGAGGAACATTCAATTGAGCTGGCAATTGTCTCGGCGGAGCTCAACCGGGGCATGGAATTGATCCCAGCCTCTACCCGACAGGAGTATCCCATGAGCAGTACCACAGACAAGATCAAGGGCACCGCCAACGAAGCCATCGGCAAGGCCAAGCAGGGTATCGGCGAAGCCGTCGGCTCTGACCGCCTGCAGGGCGAAGGCCTGATCCAGGAAGGCAAGGGTCACGCCCAGAAGGTCGTTGGCGACGCCAAGCAGGCGGCCAAGGACGCCGTCGACAAGGCTTCGGATTTCGCACACAAGAAGTTCTGACCAAATTCGATGAAAGTTGCCGTGCGCCAGACAGGCCCCTTGGGGCCGGTCTTTTTGCGTTTAGGCGGAACTCATGTTTCGCGTCGCGATGCGATCGCCGCAGTGAATACCGGGTAGAACCGAATTGGATGGGGGCTTTCCATGCAACCAAGGCGCGAAAATTATTAAGCGTTCCGGGAACGCCGAATTAACACCTGTGTGTAAGCGTCGTTTTGGAGCGCCCAAAATGACCCCTGCCCATCGCGAATCTAGCCTGACCCGGTTGCCGTTCCGTGCAGGCGCTTTTGTGGCGTTGGTTTGCGTTGCCATTCTCGCGCTGAGCGGCTGGCGAGAATGGGCGTCCCGGGAAATCGATCTGAAAAATGCCGAGGTGGAGATGGCCAATCTCGCACGCTCGCTGACCCAGCATGCCGAGGACACCCTGGAACTGGCCGACACGGTCCTCTCAGGAATGGTTAACCGATTGGAGACAGACGGATCGGCTCCCGCGGCGATTGCAAGACTTCAGACATTCCTCGAATTCCGCAAATCGAACCTGGGACGGATTCGGGGTCTGTTTGTCTACGACGAAACCGGGCGCTGGCTCGCCACTTCGGAAAAACTGAACCTCACAGGCCTCAACAACAGCGATCGCGATTACTTCCGGCGCCATCGGGAATCCTCGGATCCCCATGTCCTGATCGGCAAACCGGTCAAAAGCCGGTCTGGCGGTCAGTGGATCGTCACCGCATCGCGGCGGTTCAACCATCCGGACGGTAGCTTCGCTGGCGTCGCGCTGGCGACCATCGACGCCGCATACTTCACGCAGTTCTACGAAAAATTCGACATCGGCGCGAACGGCGCCATCTCACTCTTGAGCGCCGATGGTATCATGCTGGCACGCAGCCCCGACGATGGCAATTTTGTCGGCCGCGACATGTCAGGCGCGCCTTTGTTCCGCGATTTTCACTCCCGCCCCTCCGCCGGCACGTATTATTTCAAATCGCCGCTGGATGGCGTGCAGCGATTGAGCTTCTACAAACGGAGCGACCGATATCCACTCATGGTGCTGGCCACCAAAGCGCAGGAAGATGTGTTGGCGCAATGGCGCCAGGAAGCCTGGACTCGCATGGCCTTCGTCCTCGGCCTGACACTGGTGATTGCCATCTTCGGCTTCTATCTCGTCCGTCAGCTGCTTGAGCGTCAGCGCATGGCCGCGGCACTGGTGGCCAAAGAAGCCGATTTCCGCCTGCTCGCCGAAGAGTCCAGCGACATCGTGATGCGGATCGGCACCGACGAGCGGATTCTCTATGTCTCACCGTCATCTTCCCGCATCCTGGGCTGGACGCCTGATCAACTCATCGGAACGCCGGCTCTGGCCGGCGTCGATGCCGACGATTTGCCGCGGGTTGAGCAGACCGTCGCGGCGCTGAAGCGCGGCGAGATTGAAGAGGCGAGGTTGATCTACCGCACGCGTCACCGCGGCAAGGATGATATCTGGATCGAGACGGCCATGCGCGCGACCCGGAAACCCGACACCGGCGAGATCGACGGCGTGGTCGCGATATCGCGCGACATGACAGAACACAAGGATCTGGAAGAAAAGCTTGCGGCTCTTGCCACCTCCGATGGTTTGACGGGTCTCGCCAATCGCCGTCACTTCGACGACCGGTTGCTGGAGGAATGGGCGAGAGCGAAGCGCGACGGCACACCGCTTTCGCTCCTGCTGATCGACGTCGATCAGTTCAAGAAGTTCAACGATCAATACGGCCATCAGGCCGGCGACGGCTGCCTGCGCTCGCTCGCAAAGACTTTGGCGTCAGAGGCGCGGCGGCCTGCCGACCTGGCAGCCAGATATGGCGGGGAAGAGTTCGTTCTGTTGCTGCCGAACACCGATGCGGACGGCTGCGCGCAGGTTGGTGAACGAATTCGAACGACGGTTTTTGAACTCGGCATGCTTCACGCCTCAAACCCTCCTTCAAGGCGCGTGACTGTGAGTCTCGGCGGTGCTGTCAACTTCCCGGGCACGGGAGGTTCGACTGAGGCGTTGATCGAAGCCGCAGACCGCGCGTTATATGCGGCCAAGGACAGCGGACGTGACCGGCTGGTGATGTCTGGCCAGGTGATGAACTGGCCATATGGCAAAACCGCGTAAGCGCGGTCCTGTCTCGGCCAATCTATCGTCCAGGACGAAATCCCCGCGTCGCCCCTCCTACGACGCTGTCGGGCGTAGTGAGGGGCGCTGCCTTGTCCTCAATATCCCAGCGCGCAGCCATCCTTGCGGGGTTCGGAGCCACCGGTGAGCGTACCCTTGTCCCAGTCGATCACAATCGCCTGAGCGCCACCGAACGGGGCCACGCAGGGCGCGGTCTTGTGGCCGATCTTCTTCAGGCCTTCGACGATCGAAGCCGGCACGCCATCTTCGAGCGTGTACACGCCCTCATAGTGCAGGCCGCGCGGCTGGTCGATCGCCTCCTGCACGTCCATGCCATAATCGAGCATGTTGGTCAGCACGCGGGTCTGGCCGACCGGCTGGTACTGGCCGCCCATCACCGCGAACGACATCCTGGCGCGACCGTTCTGCGTGGTCAGCGAGGGGATGATGGTGTGCAGCGGCCGCTTGCCCGGCGCGATGCAATTGGGATGGCCGGGCTGCACCCGGAAGCCGGCGCCGCGATTCTGCATCAGCACGCCGGTCTTGTTGGAGATCACCGCCGAGCCGAACGAATGCGCCACCGAATTGATGAACGAGCAGACGTTGCGATCCTTGTCGACCACGGTGATGTAGACCGTCTCCGGATTGATCGGCGGCGACACGCTCGGCAGTTCGACCAGTGCGTCCATCCGAATCTTCTTGGCCCAGTCGGCAGCGAATTCCTTCGACAGGATGCGCTCGATATCGATTCCGACATAGGCGGGATCGCCGATGTTCTGCTCGCGCATCAGATAGGCGATGCGCGCGGCCTCGGCTTCGAGGTGGAAGCGCTCGATGCTCATCGCCGGATATTTGGTGAGGTCGAAATGGCTGAGGATGTTCAGCATCACCAGCATGGTGATGCCTGGACCGTTCGGCGGGCACTGCCAGACATCATAATTCTTGTAGGTGGTGCCGATCGGCGTGGTCGTTTCGGTGGTGTGGGCGGCGAAGTCCTCCAGCGTATGGAGGCCGCCATTGCTGCGCAGCGTCTCCACCATGTCTTCGGCGACATAGCCTTTGTAGAAGCCGTCCGGCCCTTCCTTGGCAATGGTTCGCAGGGTCTTGCCCAGTTCGGGCTGGTGGATCACGTCGCCGGCGACCGGCGGCTCACCGTTCTTCAGCAGGTAGCGCGGTGCATTGATGCCACCGCGCACTTTTTCCAGATTGTTCTTCCAGTCGAACGCGATGCGGGGGGCAACGACATAGCCCTCTTCCGCAGCCTTGATCGCCGGCTGCAGCAGCGTATCGAGACCGAACTTGCCATGGTCGCGCAGGATGGTCGCCCAGGCATGGATCGAGCCGGGTACAGTGACCGAATGCGGGCCCGTGGCAGGAATCGCATGCATCTTGTGCTCGAGGTACCACTCCACGGTGGCGGCCTTCGGCGCCCGGCCGGAGCCGTTGTATGAGGTAATCTTGCCCTCGCCCTTGGGCTGGATCAGCGCGAAGCAATCGCCGCCGATTCCGGTGGACTGCGGCTCGATCACGCCCTGCAGCGCGCAGGCGGCCACGGCGGCGTCGGCGGCGGTGCCGCCGGCCTTTAGCACCTCGATGGCGGTCAGCGTTGCCAGCGGATGCGACGTCGCCGCCATGCCGTTCTGGGCGTGGACCGTGGAACGGCCGGCGAGATGGAAATTCCTCATGCCAAAGTGCTCACTTCTGTCGCTGATTTAAGGATTGAAGCCGCGGGCGACGGCGGCGATTTCTTGGCATATTGAACGCCACAGGGCAATGCTGGGCGCGAGGGAGCAACGCTGGGTTGCTATTAGCGTAGGGTTTCCCGCTCTTTCCCCTCGCCCGCCCGGCTGGTAAACCCCCGCCATGCCGCTCAAGGTCGCCGCCTTTTATCAATTCGCCGCGCTGCCGGATTTTTCCGACCTGCGCGAGCCCTTACGCGCGCTCTGCGCCGATCTCGGGCTGAAGGGCAGCGTGCTGCTCGCCGAAGAAGGCATCAACGGCACGCTGGCCGGCGCGGATGAGGCGATCGACGCGCTGATCGATGAATTGCGGAACGGCGCGCTGTTCGGCGGCAGGCTCGATCATCTCGAACTGAAATGCTCCACCGCAACCTCGATGCCGTTCCTGCATCTGAAGATCCGGCTGAAAAAGGAAATCGTCACTCTTGGCGATATCAGCACCGACCCGACCAAGCAGGTCGGCATCTACGTCGATCCGGCCGAGTGGAATGCACTGATCACCACGCCCGATACGCTTGTCATCGACACCCGCAATGCCTTCGAGGTGGCGATGGGCAGCTTTGAGGGCGCGGTCGATCCCGGGATCAGGAGCTTCGGCCAGTTCAAGGATTTCGTCGCCCGTGCGCTCGATCCGGCCAAGCACACGAAGATCGCAATGTTCTGCACCGGCGGCATCCGCTGCGAAAAAGCCAGTTCATATTTGCTGTCGCGCGGTTTCACGGACGTCTATCACCTCAAGGGCGGCATCCTGAAATATCTCGAAGCCGTGCCGGAAGCCGACAGCCGCTGGCGCGGCGAATGCTTCGTGTTCGACGGCCGCATCGCGCTCGGACATGGACTGGTCGAGAGCACCTCCATCAAGCCGGATCTGCCGATCAATTCCGAAGACTTTGCCTTGCTGCGAGAGACAACCTCCGATGACTGACATCAAAACTCTCGGCGAGCGCATCGATGCGCTTGAGACGCGGCTGACCTATCAGGATCTCACCATCGAGACCCTGAACAATACCATCACGGAACAGTGGAGGCAGATCGACAAGCTGATGCGCCAGGTCGCGCAGCTCGGCGAGCGGCTGCAGGAGGCCGAGAGCAACACCGGCGGCATCACCAACGAACCGCCGCCGCATTATTAAATCATCCTCCGGTGTCGTCCCCGCCTTCGCGGGGACGACTGTTGAGAGGCCGGCGCCTCACCCCGCCGCCAATCTCCGATCCCGCAATTCCCGCTTCAGCACCTTGCCGATGGCGCTGCGCGGCAGCGTATCGACAATGACGATATCGGCGACGCGCTGGAATTTGCCGACCCGGCCATTCACCCACGCCTTCAGCGCCGCCGCATCCGCCGTTGCGTCCGGCCTCAGCACCACGAATCCCACCGGGGTTTCGCCCCATTCCTCCGATGGCATCGCGACCACGGCGGCTTCCACGACATCGTCATGGCCGGTCAACACCGCCTCGAGATCGCTGGGATAGATATTGAAGCCGCCGGAAATGATCATGTCCTTCTTGCGGTCCATCAAGGTGAGAAAGCCGTCTTCGTCGAAGCGGCCGACATCGCCGGTGCGGACGAAAAGCTTGCCGGTGGCGTCGCGCCAGAACGTCTCGGCGGTCTTGGCGGGCTGGTTGAGATAGCCCCGCATGATGTTCAGCGAGTGACCGACCACTTCGCCAATCTCGCCGGCAGCGACTTCCACGCCGTTCTCGTCGAGCAGGCGGATATCATGATCGGGCATCGGGCGGCCCACCGTGTGCAGCTTGTCCGGATGCTCATGCGCCAGCAACCGGCAGGTGCCGCCGCCTTCGGTCATGCCGTAGACTTCGGTCAGGCCGCCGGGCCAGCGCTTCAGCACGTCGGCCTTCAGCGCCGCGGCAAACGGCGCCGAGGTGCTGAACTTCATGACAAAGGACGACAGGTCGAAGCTGTCGAAATCCGCGACGTTCATGATGCGGCGATATTGCACCGGCACAAGCATCGCGTGGGTGGCGCGGTGCTTCTCGCTCAGTTCGAGGAATCCCCGCGCGTCGAATTTCTTCATCAGCACCGCGGTGCCGCCGCCAGCAAATGTCGGATTGAAGGCGACCAGCGTGGTGTTGGAATAAAGCGGCGTGGACAGCACAGTGATCGCATCCGGTCCATAGCCGAGCGGATCGGTCTGACCATATTGCCGCCAGCGCATCAGGTGGGTGTGAATGATGCCTTTCGGCGTGCCGGTGGTGCCGGAGGAATAGATGATGTTAAACACCCATTCCGGATCGATCGTGACCGGTGCGGACTTGGTGCCCGGCGCGCCGCTCCAGGTGCTGAAGGCTCGGCCGAAATCGCTGTCATCGAGCGCGACGCGCAATACCGCAGGCCCTGTTGCCGCTGCGCCCATAGACGCCGCCGCGGCGGCGTCCATGAACAGCACCTTCGCGCCGCAATCCCGAAGCATCGCCGCGAAGTCATCCGGCGTGGACGACGGCGCCAGTGGTGCCACAGCTATCCCGGCCCGCAGCGCGCCGAGGAACGTGGCGGCGTATTGCACCGAGCTGTAGGCACAGATCGAAATGACGTCCTGCGGCTGCAGCCCATCGGCCTGCAGCGCGGCAGCGACGCGATCAATCAGGTCGTCGAACTCAACGTAGGTGAGACTTTGCCGGTCATCGAGAATGGCGGTGCGCATCGGCGCATCGGCCGCGGTGTTGCGCACCAGCGCATCGAGCGTGATGAAGTCGGGCATAGTGGTTTCTCCCCCTTTTTCTTGGTATTGAGCGAAGGTCCCTGTCACCCCTCCCCTGGAGGGGGAGGGTAAGAAGCTTCGCGCATTTCGTCCCTATCGATCCAGCTTTTCGCCCTTCAGCCACTTCGCGCCGCTCTTGTACAACGCCTCCACCGCGTCGCCGCGCAGGCCGGGCATGTTGGGCTTGATCTTGTAGCCGATCTCGCTCTGCAGATAAGCGAGGTGGCGATAGCCTTCCGGGAAACTCGCCAGCAACTCGGCGTCGAGCTTCAGCGGCGTCCCCGGCACCACCGGATCGATACGATCCTTTTCATAGATCGGCTGGCGCAGCACCATGCCCCATTTGCCCTCCCGCTTTTCCAGGAAATCGTAGAACCGCCCGGTCAGCATCACGTCGACATTGACGCCATGCACCAGCGCGCGCTGCGCGATGGTCATCTTGGTCTGCGAGACCGCGCGGGTGCCGGCCAGATCGATCGACTGGGCGCCGAGGAAATGCATGATCGAGACGCCCTTGTCCCAGCCGGCCTTGCTCATGGCGATGAATTCGTCGGCTGTCCCCTGAGTCCATGTCGCCACCATCCGGCCATCATCGAACCAGACGGTACGGAAGCGCTCCCAGTCGCCGGCGTCGCGCCAGACCACCCAGTTTTCAATGAGATCGCGGATGGCAAGGCGGTCGAGAATCTCTATATCCATGGGATGTCCAACAATTGCGGGGCGATGCGGCAATGCGCGGCGTATCCCAGCCATAGTCCGATCCAGCCTTCCCGAAAAGAGCGTTCATGACAAAGCAGACCTCCTCGATTGCGGCTCCGGTTGCGCCGCGTCATCCGCACAGCTTCACCACGCACGGCATTACCGTACATGACGACTACGCCTGGCTGAAGGACGCGAAATGGCAGGAGGTGCTGCGCGACCCCGGCGTGCTCGATCCGGAAATCCGCAGCTATCTCGAGGCCGAGAACGTCTATAGCGACAGCCTGCTCGGCGGCACCGCCGCCCTGCAGAAAACGCTGGTGGCCGAGATGCGCGGCCGCATCAAGGAAGACGATTCCAGCGTGCCGGCGCCGGATGGGCCTTATTCCTACCTGCGAAAATTCCGCGAGGGCGGGCAGCACGAGATGTTTGGCCGCACACCGCGCGACGGCGGCGACGCCGCGATCATCCTCGACGGCGACAGGCTCGCAGCGGACCACAAATACTTCAAGTTCGGCGGCGCCCGGCATTCGCCGGACCACGCGCTGCAAGCCTGGAGCGCCGATATCGCCGGCTCGGAATATTTTTCGATCCGCGTGCGCGACTGGGCCACCGGCGAAGACAGCCCCGACCTCGTCGAGGAGACCGACGGCGGCATGGTGTGGACGCTGGATTCCAAGGCGTTCTTCTATGTGAAGCTCGACGACAATCATCGCCCGATGCAGGTCTGGCGGCATCGGCTCGGCACCACGCAGGCCGACGACGTGCTGGTCTATGAAGAACAGGATTCCGGCTGGTTCACCCACATCCACGAAAGCGCCAGCGGTCGTTTCTGCGTCATCGCCGGCGGCGATCACGAAACCTCGGAACAGCAACTGATCGATCTCAGCGATTACGGCGCGCCGCCACGCCTCGTCGCTGCACGCGAAGAAGGCATACAATATTCGCTGGCCGATCGCGGCGACGAACTGTTCATCCTCACCAATGCCGATGGCGCCATCGACTTCAAGCTCGTCACCGCCCCGCTGGCCGCGCCGGAGCGCGCCAACTGGCGCGATCTCATTCCACATCGCGAGGGCATCTACCTCATCGACATCGAGCTCTATGCCGGCCATCTGGTGCGGCTGGAGCGGGCCAACGCGCTGCCGTCGATCATCATCCGTGATCTTACCACCGCGGAAGAACACGCCATCGCCTTCGACGAAGCCGCCTACTCGCTCGATACCATGGGCGGCTATGAATTCGAAACGACGAACCTGCGGTTTTCCTATTCGTCGATGACGACACCGTCGGAAGTCTATGACTACGACATGGCGAGCCGCGAACGTATCCTGCGCAAGCGGCAGGAAATTCCGTCCGGTCACAACCCTGCCGACTACGTCACCACCCGCATCATGGCGACGGCACAGGACGGCGCGCAGGTGCCGGTGTCGATCCTGCATCGCAAGGGTCTCGTCCGTGACGGCAACGCGCCGTTGCTGCTCTATGGTTACGGCTCTTACGGAATGGCGATGCCGGCGTCGTTCTCGGCCAATCGTTTGTCGCTGGTCGATCGTGGTTTTGTCTATGCGATCGCGCATATCCGCGGCGGCGCCGACAAGGGCTGGAGCTGGTATCTCGACGGCAAGCGCGACAAGAAGACCAACAGCTTCGACGATTTCGCCGCCTCCGGCCGCGCACTGATCGATGCGAAGTATACGTCTGCCAAACGCATCGTCGGCCATGGCGGCAGCGCCGGCGGCATGCTGATGGGCGCCGTCGCCAACCGCGCCGGCGAATTGTTCGCCGGCATCGTCGCCGAAGTGCCGTTCGTCGATGTGCTCAACACCATGCTCGACGACACCCTGCCGTTGACGCCGCCGGAATGGCCGGAATGGGGCAATCCGATCGAAAGCGAGGCCGACTTCAGGACCATTTTGTCTTACTCACCCTATGACAATGTCGCGGCGAAGGACTACCCGGCTGTACTCGCGATGGGCGGCCTGACCGATCCGCGTGTCACGTATTGGGAGCCGGCGAAATGGATCGCGCGGCTGCGCGCCACCATGACATCCGGCGGCCCGGTATTGCTGCGCACCAATATGGGCGCCGGCCATGGCGGCGCCTCCGGCCGTTTCAACCGCCTCGACGAAATCGCGATCGCCTATGCATTCGCGCTGTGGGCGGTGGGACTGGCGGAACAGGCGTAGCGTCGCCGCGCCATTGTCTCGCCCGCGGAGGCCGCATAGATTGAGTATCCCACAGCCGGATCGGCAGACCCGCGATGGATCTCAGCCTTTACGACTCGATTGCGGAAACGCCGTCGACCAACGATCCCACGCAGCACCGCGTGCTGATCGTTGGTGCCGGCGCGGCGGGGCTGCATCTGGCGTCGAAGCTCGGGGCTCGTTACGGCCGCAAGGGCAAGATCTCCGTGACGCTGCTCGACAAGTCCCGCATCCATGTCTGGAAGCCGCTGCTGCACGAAGTTGCCGCCGGTTCGTTCGACAGCGAGACCGACGCTGTCGAACTGATCGCACATGCAAAACTGCGGCACTATCGCTACCGGATTGGCGAGATGATCGGGTTGAACCGTGCGAAGCGGCAAATCTATGTGGCGCCGACCGACGACGAGAACGGCACGCGGGTCATTCCGCCGCGCGTGCTCGGCTATGACACGCTGGTGATCGCGATCGGCAGCCTGTCGAACGATTTCGGCACGCCGGGCGTGATGGAGCATGCCATCACCCTCGACACGCTGGACCAGGCGGTGCGCTTCAATCGCCGCATGATGGACGCCTGCCTGCGCGCCAATGCGCAATACGAACCGCTGCGGCCCGGACAACTGCATTGCGCCGTTGTCGGCGCCGGCGCCACCGGCGTCGAACTCGCCGCCGAGCTGCACAAGTCGATGCGCGACCTCGCTTCCTATAATCTCGACAACATCGATTTCGACAAACTGATCAAGATCGAACTGATCGAAGCCGGCCCGCGAATCCTGCTGGCACTGCCGGAAGACCTCGCGGCCGACACGACGAAGCTGCTGGAGAGCCTCGGCATCAATGTCCGCACCGGTACGCCGGTGATGTCGGTGGAAGCCGACGGCGTCACGCTCAAGGGCGGCGAGTTCATTCCGGCCGAATTGATCGTCTGGGCCGCCGGCATCAAGGCGCCGGATGTGCTGCGCGATCTCGATGGGCTCGAGGCCGACCGCATCAATCGCCTGGTGGTCAGGCCGACGCTTCAGACCACGCGTGACGACAATATCTTTGTGCTCGGCGACTGCGCCGACTGTGTCCCCGAAGGTGGCACGACGCCCCTGCCCGCCCGCGCGCAGATCGCGCAGCAGCAGGCCGACTTCATGGTCGGCGTGATCGCAAACCGGCTCGACGGCAAGCCGATCCCGCCGTTCCGGTTTCACGATCGCGGCTCGCTGGTGGCGCTCAGCGAGTACAAAACTTTTGGCGTGATCTTTCGCGGATTCCGGCTCGAGGGGTTTTTTGCGACACTCGCCTATCGCTCATTGCACAAGATGCATCTGCTGGCACTGTTCGGGCCGTGGCGGGTCGCGCTGAACTTTCTGGCCGGGCTGCTGACCAAGCGCACCGAGCCACGCATCAAACTGCATTGAAGGAAAGCTTACCCGCTTCGACTACGGCCGGCTGCGCTCGATGATCTCGGCCGCACCCTTGTGCAGCAATTCGAGGCCCACGGCGCGACCGAGCTCGCGCGGCCGATCCGCAGGACCATTGCGCGTCACCTCGATAAAATCTCCGCCGGTTTCATCCAGCACCGACGCGGTGAGCGACATTTCGCTGCCGCTGATGATGGAGTAAGCCGCGATCGGCGAATTGCAGTGACCATTCAGCACCCACAGCACTTCGCGCTCCGCGTCGCAGGACAGATGCGCAGCGGGATCGTCGATCAGCGACAGATAGCGCCGGGTCTGCCAGTCCGTCGCTGCGCATTCGACAGCGACGATGCCCTGCCCGGCCGCCGGCAGCATGTCCAGTGGCGAAAAATCATGGGCGATGCGGTCTGCCAGCCCGACGCGCTCGAGCCCCGAGCGAGCCATGATCAGCGCGTCAGCCGGACCGGCTTCGCCGCCGCCGGGCAGCCGCTGCATCTCGCGCTCATCGAGCTTGCGGACGCGGGTATCTGCGGCACCGCGAAAGTGGATCACCTCGATGTCCGGAAACAGCCGCTTGATATAGGCGGCGCGGCGAACGGCGTTGGTGCCGATCTTGAAGCCCTTGCCGCGGGTGCGCTTGAGGTCGTCGACGGCGACGCCGGCACGCAGTACCAGCGCGTCCGTCGGCGGATCGCGGGCGAGCGTGGCGCCGATCACGAGGCCCGGCGTGTCCTCGTTGCCCGGCATATCCTTCAGCGAATGCATCGCCGCGTGCAGCTTGCCGGAAAGCACCGCGGCGCGGATCTCGCCGACGAAGGCGCCGCCTTTGCCGCCGTGGCGCAGCAGATTGCTGGTCTGGTCGCGGTCGCCGACCGGTTCAAACTTGACGATCTCGACGTCCAGGTCTGGCGCCACGACGGACAGCCGACGTGCGATTTCCTCCGTCTGGGCCAGCGCCATCGTGCTCTTGCGCGTGCCGATCCGCATCGAAACTGTCACCACGCACGCTCCATCCGGCGCCGCGCGAAAGGATCGCGGCGATTCTCGCGGGGAGATTAAGACCAGCGCGCGCCGGAATGCAAACGAAGCATATTCCTTTGTATTCGCTCAGGCTTTCGGCGCGCCAACCCAGCTGTCGGAGGTAAACGGGCCCGCGGTCTTGCGCACGACCACATTGAGCAGCACGGCCACCGCGACGTTCCCGACCAGTGCGATCAGACCGACATAGGCCGTCGCCGAAAAACTGCCGATCGAGATCAGGTGCAGCGGCTTCAAGCCATCCATCCAGGTCAGGTAGGTTCCGCCGAACAGGCCGACTGCCCAGCCGGCCAGCAGCGCCGGCGCAGTGAACCAGCGGGTGAACAGGCCGAAGATCAGCGCCGGCAGCGTCTGCAGGATCCAGAGGCCACCGAGCAACTGCAGGTCCAATGCAAATTGCGTCGGCAGGTAGATGATCACCAGCAGGGCGCCGACCTTCACCACCAGCGAAGCGATTTTGGCAACGCCGGCTTCCTGGGCATTGGTGACGTCGGGATTGACGTAGGCTTTCCAGAAGTTGCGCGTGAACAGATTGGCCGCGCCAATGCTCATCACCGCCGCCGGCACCAGCGCACCGATCGCGATCGCCGCGAAGGCGAAGCCGGCGAACCAGCCGGGGAACAGGGTCTGAAACAGCGCCGGCACCACGTCATTGTTGCTGGCCAGTTTCAGATGCGCGGCGTGGCCCATATAGCCGAGCAGCGCCAGCAGGCCGAGCATCAGCGTATAGGCCGGCAGCAGCACCGCATTCTTGCGAATCGTGGTGGCGCTCTTGCTGGCGAAGATGCCGGTCAGCGTGTGCGGATACATGAAGGCGGCGAGCGCGGAACCCAGCGCCAGCGTGGCGTAGGCGACGTACTGGCCGGGCGCCAGCAGGATGCTGCCGGAGCCCTTGGCCTTGAAGGCCTGATCGGCAGCATCGAACACCGCGGCATAGCCGCCGAGCTTGCCGGGAATGAACGACACCGCCGCGATCACGGCGATATAGATCATGATGTCCTTGACGAAGGCGATCAGCGCCGGCGCGCGCAGGCCCGACGAATAGGTGTAGAGCGCGAGCACGATGAAGGCGGCGATCAGCGGCCACTCGCCCTCAAAGCCGAGCGCCTTCACCGCAGCGGCCATGCCGATCAGCTGCAACGCGATGTAGGGCATGGTGGCGACCACGCCGGTGATGGCGACCGCCGCTTCCAGCGTGCGCGAGCCATAGCGGCCATGTACCACGTCGGCGGCGGTGACATAGCCGTTGTCTTTCGCCACTTGCCACAGCTTCGGCATCACCATGAAGACGAAGGGATAGACCAGGATGGTGTAAGGCAGCGCGAAGAAGCCGTAGGCGCCGACCGAATAAACCAGCGAAGGCACCGCGATCACGGTGTAGGCGGTGTAGAAATCGCCGCCGACCAGGAACCAGGTAATCCAGGTGCCGAACTGGCGGCCGCCGAGGCCCCATTCGTCGAGGCTCGCCAGCGTCTTCGGCCGATGCCAGCGCGACGCCACGAAACCCAACACGGTGACAAGTGCGAAAAAGAAAATGAAGACGACAAGTGCGGGAATATCGAGTTCAGTCTTCATGGGGATAGGTCCGGTAGGCGATCCAGGTCAGCACGGCCGTCACCGGTACCCAGGCGAGCTGGTACCAGTAGAAGAACGGAAAGCCGAACAGCACGGGATCCTTGAAATTATAGAACGGCACCCACAGCAGCCCGACGAATGGAAACAGCAGCAGCCAAAGATAGTGCCGGCTCATGATGGGTCCTCACGGGGTGCGGAGCGAATTGAAATTCCGATGCGAGGGGCAGAGACGCAATCTCCGCCGCAGTCTCGCCGCTGATTGGCCTCTTTAGGATCGGCACGCCGATGTGTAAACCGGCCATCGTCCATCGCGACGCAGGGCTGCCATACGCATAGCAATGCCTGTTACACAAACCTGTGATCGAGATTGACGTCAGCGCGCCCTTCAGCGCCCGCCGAAGGTGATGTCGCCGAACAACGCCTTTTGTGTCGAAGGCTGTGAACGCCAATATTGCGGCGGCGCCTCGACCGTGCCGCCAAGTTCCGCCGCGGCGTGCCATGGCCAGCGCGGATCGTAGAGCATACCCCGCGCCAGCGCGACGAAGTCAGCCTTGCCGCTCGCGACGATATCCTCGGCCTGCTGTGCTTCGGTGATCAGACCCACCGACATGATCGGAAGCCCGGTGGCCTTTTTCACGGCCTCGGCGAACGGCACCTGATAGCCCGGCCCGATCGCGATCTTCTGCAGCGGCGAGACGCCGCCGGACGACACGTCGATCCAGTCGACGCCGCGCTTCTTCAGTTCATTGGCGAACACGATGGTCTGTTCGACATCCCAACCGCCTTCGACCCAGTCCGACGCCGAGACCCGAAAACCGATCGGCTTCTCCGCCGGGAATGCGGCGCGCACCGCATCGAACACTTCGAGCGGAAAGCGGATGCGGTTTTGCAGCGAGCCGCCATATTGATCGGTGCGCTGGTTGGAGATCGGCGACAGGAATTCGTGCAGCAGATAGCCGTGCGCGCCATGGATCTCCAGCGCATCGATACCAAGCCGATCTGCGCGCCTGGCAGTCGCGACAAAGGCATCGCGAATCCGCACCAGGCCGGCGGCATCAATCTCCTGCGGCGGCAGCTCGCCGGGCTTCTGCGGAATCGCCGACGGTGCATGCGCCACCCAACCGCCTTCGCTCAGCGGAATCTGCTGCCCGCCGTCCCATGGTGTGTGGCTCGACGCCTTGCGGCCGGCATGGGCCACCTGCATCGTCACCGCAATCCTGGAATGCTTGCGGATCGCCGCCAGCACCGGCTTCAGGGCTGCTTCCGTCGCATCGTCATAGAGGCCGAGATCGCCGGGCGTGATACGGCCAAGCGCTTCCACCGCAGTCGCCTCGATGCACAGCATGCTGGCGCCGGACAGTGCCATGGTGCCGAGATGCACCATGTGCCATTCATTGGCGAGACCATCGACGGCGGAATACTGGCACATCGGCGACACCACGATGCGGTTGGGCAGCGTGAGATTGCGCAGCTTGAACGGCGAAAACAGTGCACTCATGGAAATTCCAACTCTGTGAGAAGCGATGAACCCGCTGCGCTCAGGCCGCGGGCTGCTCGTCGATGGCATCGACGCGATCGGGATAGAAGGCAAGATGATCCTTGATCTCCGCCACCGCGTCAAACGGCGCCTCGTAGGTCCAGATCGCATTGGCCGAGCGCTCGCCGCCGGCGGGAATGCTGTAATAGGCGCAGTCGCCCTTGTAGGGGCAATAGGTGGAATGCGCGGTGCGTTCCAGCAGCGCCATATCGACATCGCCGCGCGGGATGTACAGCACCGGCGGATAGGACGCCTCGCGCAAGGTCAGCGCATTGGTGGTGGCGGCGATCACGTGGCCGTCGACGGTAACGGCAATGCGGTTCGGATTGCGCTCGATGCTGATCGGATGGTCGGCGTTGGGAATCTTGATGATCCGGGTCATGGCGGGCTCCTTCAGCGGCCGGGGTTGGGACATGACGACGGTGATGGCGGGGTCGGCAGCGGCGCGATGCGGCGCTGGCCGAGACCGATGGCCAGCAGCGCGCCGCCGACATGGCAGGCGGCAATCGCGAACAGCGTGATGGCGAAGGCATGGGTAATCGCGGCGGAGTCGGTTCGCGTACCCAAGGCGGTGAAGAACAAGCCGCCGATCACGGCGATGCCGACCGCGGCGGACACCTGTAGCGTCGAATTGAACATGCCGCCAACCAGGCCCGCATGAACAGGCGCGACCCGCTCGACGATGACGCGCACCATGGTCGGAATCGCAAGGCCCATGCCGAAGCCGAACAGAACCAGCGCCGGCACGATCAGCGGCCACGGCGGCACAACGCCCGCGGGGCCGTGCGCCACGACGATAGCGGTCGCGATCGAGCCGGTGGCCGCCAACAGATAGCTCAGCGATGGCGCGGATGTGCCGAACCAGCGGCCGATCGCGGAGCTGAACGTCGATGCGACCAGGAAGCCTGCCGAGAACGGCAGGATGGCAAGTCCGGACTGCCACGCGGTGAAGCGCAGCGCCGACTGCAGATAGATCGAATAGGTGAGGAAGAACGTCGCCACCGCATAGAGCGTCATGATGGCGCCGATACCGCGAAGCAGGCCGGACGACTGAAACACCTCGATAGCAATCAGCGGATCGCCACCGGCCTTCGCCAGCCGGATTTCATAACGGCGAAACGCCTCGACGAAGAACGGCGTGGTCAGCAGCATCACGATCGACCACAGCGGCCAACCGCGCTCGCGGCCCTCCACCAGCGGCACCACGAATGACGACAACGCCAGTGACGACAACAGCACACCGCCGATGTCGAGCGTGGGACGGTGCGCGCCGCGGGTTTCACGCAGCAGCGGTACTGCGGCGAGGATGGTGACGATCACGATCGGCACATTGATCAGGAACACCAGTCGCCAGCCGAAGCCGCCGATATCGGCGCCGACCAGCGCGCCGCCGAGCAACTGCCCGACGATAGAGGACAGGCCCAGCGTCACACCATAGATGCCAAGCGCACGGCCGCGCTCATGCGGCGGAAACAGCGCATGCACCGAAGCCAGCGCTTGCGGCGCCATCGCCGCGGCGGTCAGCGCCTGCAGTAGCCGCGCCATGATCAGCGACAGTGGCGACCACGCCAGCCCGCACAGGGCGGAGGCCAGCGCGAAGCCGCCGAGCCCGAGCAGAAAGATCGTCTTGCGGCCATAGATATCGCCGAGCCGGCCGCCGGTGATCAGGAACACCGCATAGACCACGGCATAGCCCGAGATCACCAGTTGCACGTCAGACGATCGGGCATTGAGCCCCGCGGTGATTGCCGGCATCGCATTGTTAACGATGAAGAAGTCGAGCGGCGCCAGAAACGCGCCGATCAGCAGCACCGCGAGCGCGGCCCAGCGATTGGGATCGAGGAGTGTGGCGTCGCTGGGTGTCGTGGCGATTGTCATGATTAGATCCTGTGCCGGTACAGTATGGGTGCTGCGCGCAAGAGGTCCGGACAATGTCCGGACCGCTTTGCGCTTCGACAATCAAGCCGCCAACATGCCGCCATCGACACCGATCGACTGGCCGGTAATGTAGGAGGCCTTGTCGGAGCCAACGAACACGATGACGTTCGCTATTTCCGCGGGCGTACCGACCCGTCGCAAGGCGGTCTGCGCGGCGAGGCCAGTCTTGTTCTCGTCGTTGCCGGTGAAGCGGTTCAGCATCCCGGTCTCGATCGGCCCCGGCGCAACCGCATTAATACGGACACCGTAGCCAGCAGCTTCGAGCGCCGCCGACTTGGTGATGCCTTCGACCGCGTGCTTGCTGCCGACATAGACCGAGGCATAGGCTGCGCCGACATGTCCGTAGGCCGACGAGACATTGATGATATTGCCGCGGCCCCGCGCCTGCATGACGCGAAGCTCATGCTTCATGCTGAGGAGCACGCCGAGCACATTGGTATCGAAGGTCGCAGCATAGGTGTCGGTGGTCTGGTCGGTCACCACCCCGGGCTGACCTTCGGTACCGGCATTGTTGACGGCGACATCGAGCCGGCCAAACCGTGCGACGGTCTTGTCGACGAGGCTGCCCACCTCGCCGTCATGGCGAACGTCGGCGCGAATAAATTCGGCCTCCGCACCGATCGCACGCAATTCGGTGGCAAGCGCCTGCCCGGCATCGTCGTTGCGGCCGGAGACGACGATGCTGGCGCCTTCATGGGCGAAGGCCAATGCGGTGGCGCGGCCGATGCCGGTGAGAGCGCCGGTGATGAGGACGACCTGTTTGCTGTGACTCATGGAGTGTTCCTTCGTTTTTGGCGCGTGGCGCTGAGAATCAGGAGGCGGTCTTGCCGCCATTGACGTTGATGATCTGTCCGGTAATGAAGCTCGCTTTGTCCGATGACACGAACAGAATGGCGTCAGCGATTTCCTCGGGCGTGCCGGCGCGTTTCAGCGGGACACCCGCCAGCATGCCGGCCTTGCGCTCCGCGCTGCCAGTGAAGCGGTTGAGCATGGCGGTCTCGACCGGGCCGGGCGCGATCGCATTGACGCGGACGCCTGACGCGGCTCCTTCAAGTGCTGCCACCTTGGTGAGGCCTTCCACCGCGTGCTTGCTGGCGGTGTAGAGCGAGGCATTGGGGGCGCCACGCTGGCCCATGGTCGAAGACAGGTTGACGATGCTGCCGCTGCCTTGCGCCAGCATCACCCGCATCTCATGCTTCATGCTGAGGATGGTGCCGAGCACATTGGTGTCGAAGGTCGCAGCATAACTCTCGGCGGTCTGCTCGGTGATCGGGCCCACCGTGCCATCGGTGCCGGCATTGTTGACGGCGACATCAAGGCGGCCGAAGCGGGCGACCGTCTTGTCGATCAGATTCTTGACGTCGTCCTCGTGGCGGACGTCGGCGCGGACGAACTCGGCCTCAGCGCCGGTGGCGCGCAGCTCGACGGCAAGCTTCTGGCCTTCCTCGTCACGGCGGCCGGAAACAACCACTCGGGCACCACCGTTCGCAAAGGCCAGCGCGGTGGCCCGGCCGATGCCGGTGAGAGCGCCTGTGATCAGAACGGCGGGTGCGGCCATGGGACGTGTCCTTGAATTCGCCGGGCGGCTCCCGCTCCGGTCCGATCAATATGGACGTCCGTATTAATAGATCAAGAGGAAATATGTACGGCCGTATTTTTTATTTTGGGAGGAGGGGTTTGAGCGGTGCGCCGACGGCTGGCGACTGGCACGATCTCTCCACGGGTCGTTCCTGGCGAGCGCCGGGATAACCCGTTGAAGTGCTGCGTCTTCTGCAAACGAAAACGAGGTGCGCCGGCTTCCGGCGCACCTCGCAATTCACGCTTCGGTCCGGCGCTCCAGGCGCCGAACGCAGGCAATCAATACGGGCAGATCACCCGGCCCCAGCGGCGACTGAAATAGCAGCCGGGTCCGGGACCGACGATGCCGTAACCGCGGCCCCAGCCATAACCGCGACCGCGGCCCCAGCCACCACCGCGGCCCCAGCCACCGCCACGAAAACCGCCGCCGCGGAAACCACCACCGCGACCGCCGCCGCCGCGTCCACCACCGCGGGCATCTGCCGAGGTGCTGGCAGTCGTCAGCAGCACCGCGGACGCGCCGATGATGCCGACGCAGTAAACGGAAATCAGCGCCACCGCTGCGAGGCAGCGGGTCACGATGTTGTGGCGTGTCGTCGATTTGGTGTGAGCCATTTTCAAGATCTCCCATTCTCGGGAAGCAGGAATTTCAAGGACGCTTCCAGCCTCGCGTTATCAGCAACAAGTTTGATTCGAGGTTATGCCAGAATCAAAATAGTTTTATGGCCATCGCGTGGCACGCGTGCACCACATGAGAATAGGGTCAAGCCTCGCTGCCGGTCAAGTTGCCTGCAGCGCTGTCGCCGCGAACAAACGCGCATCATTGCCGTTCACGTTGCCTTCATATTGCCCCACACTATGCTCGCTGCGACTCTTCGCACATGCAGCGACAGCATCACGACGGCTTGCTTAGCGCTGCGATCATTTCCGATACTCGCCTTCCGCACATTTCCAGAAAACGGTCCATGCCCAGCCATAAATATATCCTCGGCCTCAACACCTACGATCACGACGTCAGCGCCTGCCTGCTGCGCGACGGCGAAATCGTCTATGCGATCGAGAAGGAGCGCATCACCCGCGAGAAACACGCCACCGGCTTCTATCAGGAGGTGATCGACTATTGCCTCGACGCCGAAGGCATCGCGCTGGACGACGTCGAGCTGGTGGTGAGCAATTGCTACATCCTGCCGGTGCCGGAGATGGAAGACCGGCTGGTCTATCAGGACATGCCGGGCTTCCTGCCGGAATACGAGCGCGCCGATGCCACGAAACACCCGCTGTATCGATCCCGCAACGGCAAGGTGGTGACGATCTCGCACCATCTGGCGCATGCCTACAGCGCCTTCGCAGTGTGCCCGTTTGAAGAAGGCGCGATCATGATCGTCGATGGCGTCGGCAGCTATCGTTCCGACGTGATGGAGCCGTTTCCGGCAGGCGACGCCGGCTCGCCGCTGGCGCGGGAATCCGAGAGCTACTACAGCTTCAGCGGCAGCAAGCTCGACTGCCTGAAGAAGGTCTGGATGGAACCCGACCGCGGCTTCCTGAGCGATGAGTTCTACAACATGCCGGGCCTCGGTGCGCTGTACAGCCGCGCCTCGACCTACATCTTCGGCGACTGGAACAAATGCGGCGAGTTGATGGGGCTGGCGCCCTATGGCCGCTGCGACCAGGCCAAGCCGCTGATGGCCATCGCCGACAACATATTGAGCGTGCCGCGCTGGACGGCCGAATATAACCAGCCTTACGTGATGGACGCGGACGGAAAGTGGGAGAACCATCCCTCGATGCGGCACTGGGAGGACCTCGCCTGGCGGGTGCAGGACGACACCGAGAAGGTGCTGCTCGCCCGCGCGCGCTGGCTGCGCGAGACCACCGGCGCCAAAAATCTCTGCATCGCTGGCGGCGTCGCGCTGAATTGCGTCGCCAATGGCCGGATCGCACGCGAGGCCGGGTTCGACAACGTCTGGATCCAGCCCGCGGCCGGCGACAACGGCATCGCCATCGGCTGCGCCTATTACGGCCTGCTCGAGGTGCAGAAACAGCCGCGTTCCTTTGTGATGAAACACTCCTACACCGGCAAGAGTTATCCCGATGCCGACGTCGAGGCCGCCACGCAGCGCGCGATGGTGCGGATTCAGACCAGCGCGGTGCGCAGCGACAACATCTGCCGCGACACCGCAAAACTGCTCGCCGATCAACAGGTGATCGGCTGGTTCCAGGGCGGCTCCGAATTCGGACCACGCGCGCTTGGCAACCGCAGCATTCTCGCCGATCCCCGCAAGCCGGAGATGAAGGACATCCTCAACTCCCGCGTCAAGCATCGCCAGCCGTTCCGGCCGTTCGCGCCGATCGTGCTCGCCGACCGCGCCCATGAAATCTTCGAAGGCGATGGAGATTCGCCGTTCATGCTGATCGCCAAGCCGGTCCGCCCGGAATGGCGCGCGAAAATTCCGGCGATCGTCCATGTCGACGGCACCGCACGGGTACAGACCGTGACCGAGGACACCAATCCGGTGCTGTACCGGCTGCTGAAGGAATTCGAAGCGCTGACCGGCGTGCCAGTGCTGCTCAACACCTCGTTCAACGTCAAGGGCGAGCCGATCGTCGAAACTCCACGCGACGCCATGGCCTGTTTCCTGACCACCGGCATCGACCATCTGATCCTGCACGACATGCTGGTGTCGAAGACCGCCGCGCACCGGTTCGTGGCGCCGCTGGTGCGGACCTACATGGACGTAGCGACGCTGGTGCTGTCGAATGTGAAGTAGGATCGGTGCACATTCACGCTTCGCGTGAGGTTTGATGCGCGCTGTACTTAAGCCGCCCGCACCGCGCCGAGGAACTTGCCGACCTCGACCTTCAGCCGGTTGCTGTCGGACGACAGCGACTGTGCAGCCGACAGCACCTGCGACGAGGCCGAGCCGGTCTCGCTGGCGCCGCGCTGCACGTCGGTAATGTTCGATGAAACCTGCATGGTGCCCTGCGCGGCCTGCTGCACGTTGCGGGAGATTTCCTGCGTCGCAGCTCCCTGCTCTTCCACCGCCGAAGCGATGGTCGAGGCGATTTCCGACATCCGGCCGATGGTGTCGCCGATCTCCTTGATGGCGCCGACGGACTCCTGCGTCGCCGCCTGAATCCCGGAAATCTGCGTGCTGATCTCGCCGGTGGCTTTTGCGGTCTGCTCCGCCAGCGCCTTCACTTCCGAAGCGACCACCGCGAAGCCGCGACCGGCTTCACCGGCACGCGCCGCTTCGATGGTGGCGTTGAGCGCCAGCAGGTTGGTCTGCCCGGCAATGGTGTTGATCAACTCAACTACGTCACCGATCCGCGCCGCGGCTTTTGCCAATTCGCCGACGCGATCGTTGGTCTTGCGCGCCTGGTCCACCGCCTGGCCGGCAATGGTCGCCGATTCCTGCACCTGGCGGCTGATCTCGTTGACCGACGAGGCCATCTCTTCGGTGGCCGATGCGACCGACTGCACATTGGTGGAGGCTTCTTCCGACGCCGCGGCCACCATCGTGGTGAGCTGCTGCGAGCGCTCGGCTGTCGCGGTCAGCGTACCGGCGGAGGCTTCCAGTTCGGTCGAGGCCGACGACACCGTCTCGACGATCTCGCCGATCATCGATTCGAAATCGCGCGTAATGCCATCGACGCGACGGCCCCGTTCGATCTTGGCTTCGGCGTCGACCATGGCCGCTTCATCAGCAGCCTTCTTGTCGATCAGCGCCTGCTTGAACACCTGCAGCGAGTCCGCCATCGTGCCGATTTCGGTCTTCTCGCCCTGATGCGGCACCATCGCCGACAAATCGCCCGTGCCCAGCGCCTGCATCGGCATCACAATGGATTTGATGCCGGTCGAAACGTCGCGCACCAGCAGAATCGCAGCGCCGACGCCGACAACGATCGCCAGAGCAAGTGCACCGACGACCATCTTCACGGCAGCACTAAACCCTTCCGCGGCCTGGTCGCCAGCGGCATTGGCGCCCTTGTTGTTCAGCTCGACGTCCTTCTGCAGAGCATCGTCGGCTTTGACGCTGATCTGCGTCGCCTTACTGTTGAAGTCGCGAGCCTCGTTGCCCTCGTTCTTGCGCGACAGCACCAGGACCTGCTTCACGTCCGCGACATAGTCGGCCCAGAACTTGCCGAACTCATTATAGATAGCGCGCTCTTCCGGCGAGGTGATCAGCGGCTCGTAAGTCTTGCGAGCCTTCTCAAGCGCATCGCTATATTTCGCCAAGACTTCTTCCTGCGCCTGCTTGCCGGCCGCATCGCTGGCCAGCAAATGCGCGCGAACGACGGCCCGGTATGTGATCGACGCGGCACGTACCTCGCCCAGCACGCGCACGCTCGGCAGCCAGCTCGTCACGATATCCGTGGTAGCGCCGTTGATGGCGTACATTTGCTTGATCGCCAGCGCTCCCATCGCCGACATGGCGAGAAGCAGGAATGAAACGACCACGGTGATCTTGGCGCGAATGGATAGGCTGGCGAGCATGATGAAGGGTCCCTCGGTTTTCGACCGTTGGTGCGCTGGAGCGCGAATGTTTTTTTCGAGCGGCTAAGAGTGCGGTACGAATAGCGATTACCAGTCGAGCACTGACCGCGATTCCGAGAATCAATATTCGCACCTACAGTTTCGCGGCATAAAGTTAAGAAGCGGTGCAGCATAAAATGCTTTACGACATAGCTCGCATGCGCAGCTATCGTTCACAGCCTCTGCAGCCGGTCGCGGCGATCGCTGTCAGGCGCTCAACCTTGTCGTCCCGGGAAGCAAGCTTGCGAACGCAAGCCGGAACGATGCCTGTTATTGCGACAGTAATATTAAGCCGCGCGCACCGAGTTCAGGAATCGGCTGACCTCAACCTTCAGCCGGCTACTGTCTGATGACAGCGACTGCGCCGCGGACAACACTTGGGACGACGCTGTGCCGGTCTCGCTGGCGCCGCGCTGCACGTCACTGATGTTCGAACTCACCTGCATGGTGCCATGCGCCGCCTGCTGGACGTTGCGGGAGATCTCTTGTGTTGCCGCACCCTGCTCTTCCACCGCCGACGCAATGGTCGAGGCAATTTCCGACATCCTGCCGATGGTGCTGCCGATCTCGTTGATCGCCAGCACCGATTCGTCCGTCGCGCTCTGAATACTGGTGATCTGCAGGCCGATCTCGCCGGTGGCTTTCGCTGTCTGGTCGGCTAGAGCCTTCACTTCCGAAGCCACCACCGCAAAGCCGCGACCGGCGTCGCCAGCACGGGCTGCCTCGATGGTAGCATTCAGCGCCAGCAGATTGGTCTGGCCGGCAATGGTGTTGATCAGCTCGACCACCGCGCCGATGCGGCTCGCCGCCTTCGACAATTCGCCGACGCGATCGTTGGTCTTCTGCGCCTGCTCGACTGCTTCATTGGCTATGCGCGCGGACTCCTGCACCTGGCGGCTGATCTCATTGACCGAGGACGCCATCTCTTCGGTAGCGGAGGCCACCGACTGCACATTGGTCGAGGCTTCTTCCGACGCCGCAGCCACCATCGTGGTCAGCTGCTGCGACCGCTCAGCGGTCGAGGTCAGCGCGCCCGCCGAGGCCTCCAGTTCGGTGGAAGCCGACGACACCGTATCGACGATTTCGCCAACGGCGCTCTCGAAATCATCAGCCATCTTGATCATCTCCCGCTTGCGCTGCTCGGCGGCGATGCGCTCCTGCTGCTTCTGGGTCTCGGCTTCGGCCCGAGCGCGTTCCTGCGCCTTGACCTTGAATTTCTCCACCGCACCCGCGACGTCGCCGATCTCGTCCTTGCGGCCGAGGCCCGGCAACACCACCGCGAAATTGCCATTGGCAAGCTCTTCCATCGACACGCTCAACGCGCGCATCGGTCGGGCAATGGTGAAAACCGAGAACACGCAGGTGCCGATCAGCATCAGGGCCACGATGCTGCCAATGATCAGCAGGGCCTGTTCGGCAGATGCCGCTTTGCTTGTCGCCACTATTTTCGCAGCTTCGCCGCGCTCCTTGGCAAAGGCGGTGATCTGGTTCGAAACTTCCTCAAGCTCGGCATTGAGCGGAATCGTCACCTCGCGGCGAATCCGGATGATCTCGTTGGCCAGTTTGTCCAGGCGCGTCGATCCCTCGATCGCCAGATCGCCGGTGGCGCGCCTGGCCTCCAGGCCAACGGCCTCCTTCCGCACCGCCTCGATCTGCTCCTTGCCTTTCGTCAACCCGGCAATGGCGGTGGACAGCTTCGCCGCGCGTGCCTGGTTTTCGGCCGATTTCGCTATCCGCGCCACGTCCGCGGTGAACTTGTTGGCAGATTTTTCGCGCTCGGCGAAGTAATCCGAAGCTTTCTGTACGTCCGCCACCGTCTGCGACAGAATGATTTCGCGCACGCCGAGTTGCATGCCGCGCACCGAGGCCTTGGCTTCCGCACCGGCAAGTGCAACCGTCATGCTGCGCGCCAGGTTCTCATTGGCCTGACGCACATCTGCGGCGCCGGTGATCTGCATGTAGATCATCAGGCCGACCAGCAGGATGCCCAATGCGGACGCGATCGCGAGCTTGGTGCCGATGCGCAAGTTCTGGACGATGGTCATGGCGTTCCTTGAAATAGGTGTGACAAAAATTGTCAGCAGGGCTCGTTGCCTGGGCCGGAGCTCAAGCATCGTCGGATCGCCAAATTCGCGATCGTCTTGTGATGGGGGCGTTTCTTCTGACCCGGGAGCTTCTAGTGCCGGGCGATCTCGGCTTGGCAAAAAGTGGATAAGAGAAAGGTATGGCTTCCTGAGCGCGACAAGCCGCAAGACCAACTTGGCAAAAGTAGCTGTCTGGCAGTCCGACGGGTTTGCGCGCTCATGAGCTGAAAGATATCAGCCGCGTCTGACACAATGGTTAACGGCTGCGGCGCGCGATCAATCAAATTGACCCAATTTCGCCGGTATTGGGGTATTTTATCGCATATTTACCGCCGTTGGTGGCCGGCGACCAGCAAGTCCCATGTTCCGCGTTAACAATTACTGGTTGCCTCCGATAACTTCGCTCGCGCGCGGCGGCCACCGCAAGAATACGACAGACCCTGGGCACCTCGACAAGAGCTGCATTGAGAGAAAATACGGAGTCGTGATTTCGGGATGAGCTCTTTGCGCAGCCTGCGCGCGCGCGATCTCGCTCACGCTTTTGCGTAAACGAGACCGCAACGAGCCGCCGAAATGACAATCGGTAAGTCTTGTAAAAAGAAGCGCGTTAAGCCGCGCGCACCGAGTCCAGGAACTTGCTGACTTCGTGCTTGAGGCGGTGGCTGTCCGATGACAGCGACTGCGCCGCGGACAGCACATGTGACGACGCCGTGCCGGTCTCGCTGGCGCCGCGCTGCACGTTGGTGATATTCGAGGACACCTGCATGGTGCCATGCGCCGCCTGCTGCACGTTGCGGGAGATCTCCTGCGTCGCCGCACCCTGCTCTTCCACCGCCGACGCAATGGTCGAGGCAATCTCCGACATCTTGCCGATGGTGCTGCCGATCTCCTTGATCGCCAGCACCGACTCGTCGGTGGCGCTCTGGATGCTGGTGATCTGCTGACCGATCTCGCCGGTGGCCTTTGCGGTCTGCTCGGCCAGCGCCTTCACCTCCGAAGCGACGACGGCAAAACCGCGGCCTGCATCGCCCGCGCGGGCCGCTTCAATGGTGGCGTTGAGCGCCAGCAGATTGGTCTGTCCGGCAATGGTGTTGATCAGTTCGACCACGGCGCCGATGCGGCTCGCCGCTTTCGACAACTCGCCGACGCGATCGTTGGTCTTCTGCGCCTGGGCGACCGCTTCATTGGCGATGCGCGCCGACTCCTGGACCTGGCGGCCGATCTCGTTGATCGACGACGCCATCTCCTCGGTGGAGGAGGCCACCGATTGCACATTGGTGGAGGCTTCCTCCGATGCTGCCGCCACCATGATGGTGAGCTGCTGCGAGCGCTCTGCCGTCGAGGTCAGCGTGCCCGCCGAGGCCTCGAGCTGTGTCGAGGCTGACGACACGGTCTCGACGATGTTGCCGACGGCATGTTCGAAATCGTCGGCGAGCTTGACCATGTCGCGCTTGCGCTGCCCGGCGGCAGCCTGATCCTGGGTGATCCGGGCTTCGGCTTCCGTGCGCGCCTTCTGCTCCGCCTTGACCTTGAAGGTCTCGACCGCCTGCGCCATGTCGCCGACTTCATCCTTGCGACCGAGACCCGGCAGCACCACGCCGAAATTGCCGTCGGCCAGTTCCTTCATGCCGGCCGTCAGGCCGGACAGCGGACCGATGATGCCGCGTGCGATCAGGAATGCGATCAGCAGACCGGCAACTGTCACGGCACCCGCCACGATCTCCTGCGCGGTGATGGTACCGGCTATCCGTTCATCGTTCGCGGTGGTGGTTGCCGTAAAGGCCTTCTGGGTCGAGACCTTGACGGCGTCGGTCTTCTCGATCGCGCTGGCGATGGTCGGCGTAATCGACTTGTAATACAGGTCATCCATCCGCAGCAGGCTGGCCGAGGCCTTGTCGAACACGGAAGCGTAGCTGACGAGGCCCGCCTTGATGGTCTCGAACAGCGCCTGCAAACTCGGCGGCATGTCGAATTTTTCCATATCGGCGATTTGCTGCTGCGCGTTCTTCACGCTGCTCTTGAACAGCGTCACATTGTCCTGGTCGCGGCCGGCGAAGAAGCGCCAGTTCGCCACCTGAACCAGAAGCGTTTCCGATTGCAGCGTCGTCGCCCCCTGCGCGAATGGCGTGCTGCGCGTGGAGATGACCAGCTTTTTCAGGCCGTTCGACAATTTCTCGCCCTCGGCAAGCAGCGCCGTGCGGCCGGCGACCATCTGCTTGACGGTGTCGCCAAGGGCGACGCGTTGGGTCTTCAACTCGGCAACGTCCTTGGCGATGTCCCGGTACATCGCACGGCGTTCCTCCGCACGCACCGAGCTGATCGCGGCGTCGAGAAGACCGCCGACATTCGACAGCAGCTTTTCCGATTCGACGAAGGAGGCTTCATCCTGGTCGAAGGTGTAGCGCAACAGCGCGCGGCGGGCCGCATGCAGCTCCGCGGAAATCTCCACCGAGCGGATCGTATTGCCGGACTGGACGTTCATCGACCCAACCTGGTCGCGAATCTCGGAGAGCTGCCAGATCGCAAAGCCCGCCATCCCCAGACCGAGCAGCACAAGGGCACCAAATCCCGCATTGAGCCGGCCGCGAATTCGGAGATTGAGCAGCGACATCAGAGGAATCCTTATTGGGGGAAAGGACGCACAACAGAGACAACCCTGTGGGCCGGGGGAGACGATGCAGCTGAGCATCGCCGGTCGTGACGGTTGCAGAATCGTGAGAACTTCAGGTTAATTTTTGCAACGCCAACGCTCGAAAGATCAGCACCTTTATCGGTGCGTGTGCCGCCGTCATTGTTAGCAAAGCAATCCAGCATCCAACTGGAGGACCGGATTGTTTCATCGCAGAAGCTCCTCGCAATGACGAGGCCGTGCATTCCTTTAGGCCGCCCGCACCGAGTCCAGGAATTTGCCGACCTCGAGCTTGAGCCGGCTGCTTTCGCCGGACAGCGACTGCGCGGCCGACAAAACCTGTGACGATGCCGAGCCGGTTTCGCCGGCGCCACGCTGCACGTCGGTGATGTTCGACGTCACCTGCATGGTACCCTGCGCGGCCTGCTGCACGTTGCGGGAAATTTCCTGAGTTGCCGCACCCTGCTCTTCCACCGCGGAGGCAATGGTCGAAGCGATCTCCGACATCCGCCCGATGGTGTCACCGATCTCCTTGATGGCGCCGACGGATTCCTGCGTCGCCGCCTGAATGCCCGAGATCTGCTGGCTGATGTCCCCGGTCGCCTTCGCCGTCTGTTCGGCCAACGCCTTCACTTCCGAGGCTACCACCGCAAAGCCGCGGCCGGCATCGCCGGCCCGCGCCGCCTCGATGGTGGCGTTGAGCGCCAGCAGATTGGTCTGCCCCGCAATAGTGTTGATCAGTTCCACCACGTCGCCGATCCGGGCCGCCGCCTTCGCCAGTTCGGCGACGCGGTCGTTGGTCTTGCGCGCCTGGGTCACGGCGGCGTTGGCGATATTGGCGGACTCCTGCACCTGGCGGCTGATCTCGTTGACCGACGACGCCATTTCTTCGGTCGAGGACGCCACGGCCTGCACGTTGGTGGAGGCTTCCTCCGACGCCGCAGCCACCATGGTGGTGAGCTGCTGGGCGCGCGTGGCAGTCGCGGTCAGCGTGCCGGCCGAGGCTTCGAGTTGCGTCGAGGCCGAGGACACCGTCTGGACGATGTTGCCGACAGCATATTCGAAATCGTCGGCGAGCTTGACCATCTCGCGCTTGCGTGTGGCGGCCGTCACCTTGTCCAGATTGATCCGGGCCTCGGCTTCGTCGTGCGCCTTCTGCTCAGCGTTTTCGCGGATCACCGTCACCGTCTTGGCGATGTCGCCGATTTCGTCGCCACGCTTGCCGCCGGGGATCACCACGTCGAGATTACCCGCCGCCATTTTCGCCATGGCGCCATTCAGCCGGGTCATCGGACGGGCCACGCCGATGAAGGAGAACAACATCGTGCCGACCAGCACCACCACGACGGCCATGCTCAGCGCAAAATTGATCCGGGCCGATTCGGCCAGTTTCTCGGCCGCCTCTGCCCGCGCGGCGGTGACGGCGCCTTGCGCCGCAGCCACCGCCTGCGTCACCTGCTCCAACACCATCGCGGTCAACGGCACCATCCTGGCCCGGGTGATTTCGTTCTTCTGGTCATTGTTGTTGATGGCTTCGCTGGTGGTGGAGATGAATTTCTTCATGTCGGTCCCGAGCTGGACGAGGCCAGCCTCGACGAGCGGGCTTTCGTCCATGACGCTGGCGCGCGCCAGCGCATTGCTCAAAGCGGCGCCGTACTTCGTGATCTGCGCCTTTTGCGGCGCCTCGTTCATGGCCGCATAGCGCCAGGCCGCGGCGCGCACCGCGTTGATGGCAATGTCGGCGTTCTGCAGCTGCGCATTCAGGTCGGGCCAGGTCGCCGCTTCGGTCACGGCCGTGGTGCCGCGCATCTGTTCAAGGTGCCGGTCCCAGTCCAGCGAGGCGACGTTTCGCGTCCGGTAGAGATCGAGCAATTTCTTCTGCATTTCAACGATCTCGCCGGCAGCGGCGGCATAATCGCCCACCAGCGTCTTGATCTTCGTGAACCGTTCCTTGGTCTCGGGCTTCACCGCGAGCGCCAACGCCGCGTCCAGGCTCTTGTCCTGCGCGGCTTTGGCAGCCAGCGTTTCGGCGTTGCCCTTCTCGACTTCAGCTGAAGTGAGCGCCATCCGCACGGCCCGGTTGGCGAATCTCATATTGCCCAACTCGGCCTCGGTCATCCGTGCGTAGTCGGCGATCGTCTGCTGCACACCGGCGTGGCGATTGACCTCAGCGACGGCGCTTTCCGTCCGCATCTGATTGGCAACCGCTCCCATGGACAGCAAAATGCCGACAAGCCCGGCGAGACCTAACTTGTTACCGATGCTGTTGATCTTGATCATCTCGATTTACTTTCCGGGGTTGACGAAGGTCAGGCCGAACGCACCGCGCCTCCGCAGAGGCCATCGGGCATCGGATTACTGGAGAAGACGATCAATGCGGTGGAGGAGGGAGCGCTGAGAACATCGGGAGGGAAACCGGTTCAAGAATGTCCGTGAGGACAAAGACTGGGTCGCACCGGTGGAGTTCAATCAGCGATACGGTGGCCTTCGTCCTCACAGGTTCAAAGATACCAGCGGACTCTGACATAATCGTTAATCTGCCGCAGTGCGGAATCCGCTAAATGCGCGCAATGCCAAATATAACAATCTTGGGTAGTGAATATGTGCTTGGACACCGCCCCCGATGCTTTAATGCGACAGGATCTTCGAGAGAAATTGCTGCGCGCGGTCGCTCCGTGGGTGGCCGAAGAAGTCCTCCTTCTGCGCGTCCTCGACAATCTCCCCGGCATCCATGAAGATGACGCGGTTGGCGACTTTCTTGGCGAAACCCATCTCGTGGGTCACCACCATCATGGTCATGCCTTCCTTGGCGAGTTCGACCATCACGTCCAGCACCTCGTTGATCATTTCCGGATCGAGGGCCGAGGTCGGTTCGTCGAACAGCATGCAGATCGGGTCCATCACCAGCGCACGCGCAATGGCGACGCGCTGCTGCTGGCCACCGGAGAGCTGCCCGGGATATTTCTGCGCATGGGCGGTCAGGCCGACGCGTTCCAGCATCTTCATCGCCTTGACCTTCGCCGCGTCATCCGAGCGGCCGAGCACCCTGGTCTGGCCGAGGCAAAGATTTTCGACAATGCGCAGATGCGGAAACAGCTCGAAATGCTGAAACACCATGCCGACGCGCGAGCGCAATTTCGGCAGATCCCTCGTCATCGTCGTGACGGAGAGTCCATCGACGGTGATGGTGCCTTCCTGCACCGGCTCCAGCGCGTTCACCGTCTTGATCAGGGTTGATTTTCCCGAGCCCGATGGGCCGCAGACCACGACGACCTCGCCCTTGTCGACGGATGTCGTGCAGTTCTTCAACACCTGAAACTGCGGATTGTACCACTTGCTGACATTGTCGATGGTGATCATGGGCATGGGGATCGACCGAAGGTTGGAGGTACGATTAAGGGCTGACGGGGACTATCTGATAATGCTGATGCGTTTCTGCAGCCGCTTCACGAAGAACGAGGCGGTGAAGCAGATCACGAAATAGACCAGCGCCGCGAAGAGATACATTTCTGTGAGCCGCCCGTCGCGCTGTGCGACCTTGGATGCGGCGCCAAGGAAGTCCGTGATCGAAAGCACATAGACCAGCGATGTATCCTGAAACAGCACGATGGTCTGGGTGAAGATCACCGGCAGCATGTTGCGAAAGGCCTGCGGCAGGACCACGAAGCGCATCACCTCGCGATAGTTCAGGCCGATGGCATAGCCGGCCATCACCTGTCCGCGCGGAATGGCCTGGATGCCGGCCCGCATGATCTCGGAAAAATACGCCGCCTCGAACAGCGTGAAGGTGATCATCGTCGAGGAATAGGCGCCGACCTGGACCGGCTGGTCCGCGCGGATGATCCATTGCCCGATATAGGGCATCAGGAAGTAGAACAGGAAGATCACCAGCACCAGCGGCAGCGATCGCATCAGGTTGACGTAGCTCGCGGCGAATGTTGACAGGGCCGCGTTTGACGACAGCCGCATCATCGCGATCAGCGTGCCCAGGATCAGGCCGCAGATGGTCGCGATCACCGTCAGCGTGAGAGTGAAGGTCATGCCCTGCTCGAACAGATAGGGCAGGCTTCGCCAGATGACGTTGAAATCGAAATCGCTGAACATTGGCTACTTCCCCTCGTTGAAGCCGGGGACGGCAAGGCGCTTTTCCAGATAGCGCATCCCGAACGTCACCAAACCACTGAGAAGGAGATAGATGACAGTCGCGGCCGTGAAGGCCTCGAAAACCTGAAAGGAAAATTCCTGCATCGAGCGCGCCCGCGCCGTGAGTTCGAGCACGCCGATGGTGAGCGCCACCGCGGTGTTCTTGATGGTGTTGAGAAACTCCGATGTCAGCGGCGGAAAGATGATGCGGTAGGCGAGCGGCAACAAGATGTAGCGGTAGGTCTGCACGGTGGTGAGGCCGATCGCCGTACCGGCCATCCGCTGACCCTTCGGCAACGAATTGATGCCCGCGGTGACCTGCGCAGCGACGCGCGAGGACATATAGAGGCCGAGGCCGATGACGGCCGAATAGAACGGCCCGTTGCGCAATTGCTTCACCCATGTGCCGGCGTCCCGCGGCAGCAATTCGGGAATGACGAAGAACCAGATGAAGAGCTGTACCAGCAGGGGGATGTTGCGGAACATCTCGATATAGGCGTTGCCGAGCATGACGGGCCACCGTGACGGCAGCGTGCGTATGATGCCGATCAGTGAACCGATGACGAAAGCGATGGTCCAGGCGCACAGCGCGGCCAGGATCGTCACTTCCAGCCCACTCATCAGCGTGCTGAAATAAGTGCCGGTCCCTTCGGGCGTCTGCTCCCAGAAGATCCCCCAATTCCAGTTATAGTTCACGAATTCACCCCCGCCACGAACAGCCCAGGCTAAAGCTTATGCAATGGTCGGGCCATGACTGACCCGACCACGCCGCAAGAGATTTGTCGTTACATCGCGTAGGCGTCGGGATCCGCCGAGTCCGACGGCTTGGCGAAGGCCTTGGCCTGTTCGGCGCCCATCGGCACGTTGAGGTTCAGGCCCTTCGGCGGAATCGTCTGCGTGAACCACTTGTCATACAGCTTCTTGCCATCGGCGCTGGTGTAGAGCGCAGCGGTGGCGGCATCGACGACCTTCTTGAAGGGCGCATCGTCCTTGCGCAGCATGATGCCGTACGGCTCGGGCTTGGAGAACGCGTCCTTCGAGATCACGTAGGCGCCGGGGTCCTTCGAACCGGCGGCAAGGCTGGCGAGCAGGATATCGTCCATCACGAAGGCGACGGCGCGATCGGTCTCGACCATCAGAAACGCTTCGGCATGGTCCTTGGCAGCAATGACGTTAATCCCGAGGTTGCGGGCCGCATTGGCTTCGGTCAGCTGCTTGATGTTGGTGGTGCCGGAGGTCGAGACCACCGACTTGCCCTTGAGGTCATCGATCGAGTTTATCTTGCTGGCCTTCTTCGAGACGAAACGGCTCGCGGTCAGGAAGTGGGTATTGGTGAAGGAGACCTGCTTCTGGCGGTCAGCGTTGTTGGTGGTGGAGCCGCATTCGAGATCGACCGTGCCGTTGGCGATCAGCGGAATGCGGGTGGCGGACGTCACCGGATTCAGTTTTACCTCGAGCTTGTCGAGTTTGAGGTCCTTTTTCACCGCATCGACGATCTTGTAGCAGATGTCCATGGCGAAGCCGATCGGCTTCTGGCTGTCATCGAGATAGGAAAACGGCACCGACGAATCGCGGAAGCCGATGGTGATGGCGCCGGTGTCCTTGATCTTTTTCAGTGTTCCGGTCAGCTCCTGCGCCTGCGCCTGGCCCGCGCAGATCGCCGCGACGATCACGGTGCCCAATAGATGAATACGTTTCATATGCCCTCTCCTCAACTGTTCGATCCCACACCGGCGATCGCCCACACCTTTTAGGTGAGCGCGCCGGCGCGACCGCCCGGATGCTTGCACAATCGGGGCCAAAACGGAATTGGACTGCCGGACGCGGTTTGTCGCGGTGGCTGCGTTCCCGTACAAGCCGGCCATGAGCAACGCCCTTCATGCCCCCTGTGACGCTGCTACTGCGCGGGCAGCCGAGCCTATCGGCCAGGCAGATCACCCCCGACTGGTGATTGCGACGACGATCCTGGCCTCCAGCCTCGCTTTCGTCGATGGCTCGGTGGTCAATGTCGGCCTGCCGGCAATATCGGCCAATTTTCATGCCGACGCCGGCGACCTGCAGTGGGTCGTCAACGCCTATCTGCTGCCGTTGAGCGCGCTGCTGCTGCTCGGCGGTGCTGCCGGCGACCGTTTTGGCCGCCGCCGGCTGCTGATCGCTGGCGTCGGCCTGTTCGCGCTGGCCTCATTGGCCTGCGCGGCAGCGCCAAGCCTGCGATGGCTGCTGCTGGCGCGCTTCGTTCAGGGCATCAGCGCGGCGATGCTGATGCCGAACAGTCTTGCCATCCTTGGCCAGACCTTTTCCGGCGAGGCCAAGGGCCGGGCGATCGGCATCTGGGCGGCGAGTGGTGCCGCGGGCGGCGCGATCGGCCCGGTGCTGGGCGGCTGGCTGATCGACATCGGCAGCTGGCGTTACGTGTTCCTCATCAACGTGCCGCTGGCTTTGGCGGCGATGCTGCTGGCCTATCTGTATGTCCCGAAGGACCGGGACGGCGGCGAAGATGCACTCGACGGCCTTGGCGCGGTTCTGGCCACCGCCGGACTGGGGCTGACCACCTGGGCATTGACCGAAGGCTCCGGACACAGCTGGTCGCCATTTATCGTTGCAGTGCTGGCAGCTGGCGCACTTCTACTGGTGCTGTTCGTGCTGGCGGAAAAGGGCTGCGGCGAGCAGGCGATGATGCCGCTGGCACTGTTCGGATCGGCTGGCTTCGTCGGGCTGACGCTGCTCACCTTCCTGCTTTATGGCGCACTCGGCGGCTTGTTCGTGCTTGTGCCCTACATCCTGATTGAAGCCGGCGGCTACACCGCGACGCAGGCCGGCGCGGCACTGTTGCCGCTGCCACTGGTGATCTCGCTGGCTTCGCCGGCGGCCGGCGCGGCCTCGGCCAGGATCGGTCCCCGATTGCCGCTCGTCGTCGGCCCGATCATCGTCGCCCTCGGCTTCCTGCTGGCGCTGCGGATCGGCTCCGGCGCCAGCTACTGGACCGACGTGCTGCCCGCCATGGTGGTGATCGCCTTGGGCATGGCCGCCGCCGTCGCGCCGCTCACCACGGCGGTGCTGATGTCGGTCGATGCGCGCCATGTCGGCTCCGCCTCGGGATTCAACAGCGCGGTGGCGCGGACCGGCGGCCTGGTCACCACCGCGCTGATCGGCTCGGTGATATCGGCGACGGGGCCATCGCTTGCGACCGCCTTCGCCACGGCGACCGCTGTCGGTGCCGCGCTCTGCGCGGCCGCGGCGCTCAGCGCATTCCTGCTGATCGCAGCAAAACCATAGATTTCGCTAGTGCGAGCTGCGGTGCTTGTGCGCCGAGACTGCTTCGCCGAAGGCCTGGAACAACGCGCGGTTAATCGGATTCAGCTGCGGATCATACTCCGCGTGCCATTGAACGCCGAGCGCAAAACCGGCGGCATCGGCAATGCGGATGGCTTCAATGGTGCCATCCTCGGCGATACCCTCGATCACCACGCGCCGGCCGGGATTGTCGATGCCCTGACCATGCAGCGAGTTCACGGTGATGGTCTCCCGGCCGAGCAGGCGCGCGAAGGCGCCGGCCGGCGTGAGATGGACATCGTGGCGATCGGCAAACACCACCGCAGGATCCGGATGAATCTCGCCGGTGTCGAGCCGCGGCATCCGATGGTTGATACGCCCGGGCAATTCACGGATCTCCGGATGCAGCGAGCCGCCGAATGCAACGTTCATCTCTTGCAGGCCACGGCAGATGCCGAAGATCGGCACGCCACGCGCAACGCAAGCCTCGCATAGCGCCAGCGCCACCGCATCGCGCGCATTGTCATAGGGCTCGTGCCGCACATGCGGCTCGATGCCGAAATGGGAGGGATGAACATTGGCGCGTGCGCCGGTCAGCATGACGCCATCGACCACGTCCAGCAATCCACCGATATCGGTGATATCGGGGGCACCGGCAAACATCAGCGGCAGCGCATTCGCGACCTCGGCCACCGCGCGAAGGTTGTTTTCTCCGACGATCTGCACGGCAAATCGATTCTCGATACGATAGGCGTTTCCGATCACGCCGATTACCGGCCGAGTCATTCTGGCATTACTTTCCGGTCGAAACTCGACATCGAGCTGAAACCGAATCATGCCACGAACATGGCTGTTCTTGGAATAGAATTTTGATTTGCAGGGCTGACGCGCAAAAACGTCCACGAGACGGCAACGCCGCCCGCCTGAACGGCTTGCCCCATGTCGGCGGCGGGGCAGTCTGCGGGTTCAGGGACAGAATGGTGGGCGCGACAGGGATCGAACCTGTGACCCCCTCGATGTCAACGCCGCCAGCAGCTCTCCGTCGTGTTTGGCCCTTCTGAAAAATCCTTCATCTTCAGTTGGTTATCGCTTCTAGCGTCTGCTTTGAAAGTTTGCAAGCGGCCCCAAAACGCGTCTCAGTGGGACCAGATTGGGCCCGCTTTCGAGGGCCACCTGCAAATTCTAACTAAAAATGTGAGAGGCTAGTTACGTGTCGGACGGCCCCCAATTCCCCCGTACCCTAACCTTCATGGCCTGAATTGACGACGCAAAGCTTGAAGACTGGGCAGCTCTTCTGAGCCGGATCGTAGGACAGCCCAAGCAATACGTCGGTGATGCGGTTGGCTCGGAACGTCGCTCCTGTCAGCCACTGTTCTACCTGCGGGGCTGAAAGGAACATCTCATCCGTGTAGACAACAAGGATGTACCGCTCGTACGGCCCACCTTTGAGTTTCGCTCGGTCCTTATCGTCAATGCGAGCTTGGAGAGCGCCAAGTAGATCGGCGCGGTCCCAAACAAAGTAGGCCTCCCCTTTCGTAGGTTCCTTCCCTTGGGCCCTTTGCTTTAGCGCCTTCAAAGATCGGTTCCAAGGTCGGCTGATGGACAAGTTCGGTGACCTCGATGCCTGTTAAACAGCCTTCCACCTTGGCTTCGCAATCAGGCGGGTCTTGATCACCACGCGAGACAAGGCCCTCTGCAACGATACCGGCGCCTCGGAGGATTTCAGAAGCAGCTCGACTCTCCCCCGTTGGTTTATGCTTCCACGTCCAATAGCTGCTCCAAGGACGCAGGTTCGCCTCGATAAGGTCGGCTAATCCGGGCTCTTCGTCGTCGTGGCCCTCAGACATTTGACAGGTCTTTATCCCGTGAGAATAGCACCTCGTAGGGAGTACCCAGTTTCTCCACCTCATCGAAGTCATGAATGGAGAGGTAGGGACTTCCATCCTTGAGGATCTTCTTGACTTCGTTCTGACCAAAGAAAAGCCGGTCAATAAAATTGCGGATCGATTTACCCGATTGCTCGGCTCGCTTGATGCTCTCCTCAACGTGGGTCTCGCGTCGTGGCTCCATGGCTACTGCAAGATCAACGTCGCCTAAGTCGGCTCTCTCTCCAACATAGCTGCCGAAGACACGAACACCCGTAACCCTGTGCGTGAGTTCGTCCCGCTCATTGATGCTGGCGACCCGATCGAGAAATGATCGGACCAGAGTCTGGGCCTGCTCTCTTGAAATCCGCGAGACGAACTTGGCATTGCACAGTTGCCGACCGAGAGACGTGACGAGATAGCGCGATTTTTCACTCTGGTGGTGTTCTGAATAACCAGCGCCGAGTAGCCCTTGTTCGATTTCTTGCTTCCGGTCACCATTGACCTTGAAGAACTCAGCAAGAGCCTCACCGCTGAAGCTTTCATCGTGCTGCCTCAGAAAATCTCGCACCTTGATCAAGCGCACCCCGGCGAGCTTGTCGTTCTTCCCTACCTGCACTGCTGATCTCTCTTGCTACGTACCTTCGGCTCGTCGTGTATGCAGCCGACGAGATACCCCATATCATACCTTCGCAGCGGCGGTCAGCGACAGCTATGGTCGAGGGCGAACGCGCCTCACTCTCAATCGAACGTCCGTTAGGGTATACCCCGACGAGGCACCGACGTGAGACAGCCCAACCGTCTCACAAGGGTTGACGTTCGATTTATGAGACACTAATCGTCCGTGGTCTAGACCCATATGAGACAAAGGATCGACCATGACCGTTATCGGCTACGCCCGAGTGAGCACCACCGATCAGAGATTGGAGATACAGGAGGCCGCTCTGCTTTCCGCCGGGTGCGACATGATCCGTGCCGAGAAGCGATCAGGCACGACCACCAACGGTCGCACCGAGTTGCAGACGGTATTGGACTTTTTGAGGGTTGGCGATGTGCTGATGGTCACCCGGATCGATAGGCTGGCACGTAGCATCGGCGACCTGCAGGACATCGTGCGGGCTGTGAGGGCCAAGGGGGCATCGCTCAAGGCCACCGAGCAGCCCATCGATACGAGCACTGCAGCCGGTAAGGCTTTCCTCGACATGCTCGGCGTGTTCGCTGAGTTCGAGACGAACCTACGAAAGGAGCGCCAGATGGAAGGCATCGCCAAGGCCAAGGCCGCAGGCGTTTACAAGGGCCGCCCGTCCAAAATCGATACCGCGAAGGTGCGCGAGATGAAGGCACAAGGCATGGGTCCATCTGCCATCGCGAAGGCCCTCAAGATCGGTCGCGCGTCTGTGTATCGCGCCTTGGAGTGATCTTGCCGGGCTGTGCCGGGACACGGCTGTGGCAAGCTGATCGATGGAACCAGATCAGTGTATTTGCGTCACGTGCTTGGGTTGCAACGAGACCTTAACCGGTGCAGAGCAGCATCGCATCAAGCTGGAATGATTTGCCCCATGACAACTGTCTACACGATTGGCTATGAAGGCACCGACATTGATCGGTTCGTGGCCACGCTCAAGGCTGTGGGCGTCCACCTTCTGGCCGACGTGAGGGCGCTGCCCCTGTCACGGAAGAAGGGTTTCTCCAAGAACGGGCTGCGAGAGCGGATCGAGCGGGAGGGGATGGGCTACATTCATCTCGGTGCGCTGGGCGATCCCAAGGATGGTCGCGAGGCCGCACGGGCGGGGCGCTATGACCAGTTCCGCGCGATCTATAACAAGCACCTCGCACAGGCCGAACCTCAGGCAACGCTCAAGGAGCTAACCGCACTCGTTAAGAAGCAGGCGACCTGCCTTATGTGCTTCGAGCGCGAACCCGCAGAGTGCCATCGACTTATAGTTGCGGCTCAGCTACCTAGGGGAATCAGCACATTCCACCTGTACGGTGACGAACCCGGCCGATATGTCCGCAACGCAGCAAAGCTCCCGCGTGGCCGTGCTGATCAAGGCGCTGCCACAGCCCAGTAAGACTTACGGAGAGACGGTCTGCTGTGCTGGCGTGACCGCAGAAGGGGAATGGAAGCGCCTCTTTCCAGTTCGCTTCCGCCACCTCCAAGGTGACAGCAGCTTCGCTCGGTGGGACTGGGTCAGGTTCGGATACCGGCCTCCCACGCGCGACCACCGCAAAGAGAGTTGTCACGTATATGAAGACAGCATCGCTGTTGAGAATTCTCTTCCGCAAGCCGAGCGCAGTCGTCTCCTTAGCCCTCTGATCACAGGCTCGGCGATGGAGGCGATGAGCCAAGGCCGCTCGCTCACACTCGTCAGACCTCGTAACACGAAGTTCATCGCTAAGCGGAAGACCTCCACCGCTCTCGCTGAGGAGCGGGAGGCTTACAAATTTGCTGCCCAGCAAACGTCGATCTTCGACAAAGAGTTAGCGGAGCTTGAGCCGTCGCCATTCGACTTCCGGTTCCAGTTTGAAGATGACGCTGGCCGTCACGACTACCAAAATGGAGACTGGGAGACGCACGTCATGTTCTGGCGCTGGCGAAAGCTCTACGGAGATAGCGGAGCACTTGAGCGGATGGCCGCCGTGTACAACGTCGAGTACCCCGCCAAAGGCATGGTCTTCGCCCTCGGCAATCAAGCAAAGCGACCGCAGACCTGGCAGTTGCTTGGGGTTTTGCGCCTCGATGAAGCGAAACAAGCCGACCTTTTTCAACAACGCAAATCGTAGCGATATCGACTTTCAAGAAGGCAAGATGAAATGGCGAGCGATAGCGAGCAGATCGAGGCATTGGATGCGGCCGAAGGGTACAGACGTCAAAGGCAAGCTGCTGATGCAAGAAAAAGTGGCGCGGTGGCTACTACCCGCGAAGAATATTTGAAATGGATGAGGGACAATCGGGCGACAATAATAGAAATCGCGAAACGGGCTGGCGCTGACGATGGAGATGCCGAAAAAACGGCTGATAGATTTCTAGAACTTTTAGAAAATCAATCCGATAAGTCTGAGTTCGACGACTTAGGCGCCATTTTCCTTTTAAACTCCATTGTTGACAGAGTTGAGACGGCATGTCGCAAACTAGAGGTGCCGGTCCGAAATGGCGTCGTCTTTGGAGTGTCGCGTCTGGCAGGTGTCGTTGCCAGTCAAATGCCTGTGCTGAAGACAGACACGAGTATTATCGAGGTCACACTTCCTTTTATCACTTTCTGCGATTTAATAAGCAAGGTGTTGGCGCACACGTTTGTTGACCAAGTGAACGCAACTTTCGACTTAAGCCCCGCTTCGATACTGGGGCGACTGAACGCAGAGCCGTGGATAGTAGAGGAATGGCTGCGCGTCCTAGTGTCGTACGCAATGGAAGGTACGCCCCCAGCGGGATTGGGGCCCGCACCGGAAGGGAGAGCATTAGGTGTGCGAGCGTTATTGCTGGATGCTATGGAAGTATTCACGATAGCTCACGAATACGGTCACCACGCATTAAAGCACGGCATTACCGAAGCTTCTATTTCCCAAGAATCGCCATTCGATGAAGAGCATGAAGCGGACATCTTTGCCCGCATTGTCTCAGTCGCGGTAAGCCAATTGGATCCAAACGCGCCAGACGTATTTCTAGTCTCCGGCGCTGGAGGGGCACTAATACTGGGTGCGCTTGACCTAGTGGCTCGCGGACGAGAGATGTTGGAAACTGGGGCAGACTGCCCGCCCCCGCGCAAACACCACCCGCCCGTGCGCGAGAGGATTGATGCCTTAGATCAGTATGACATGCATGTCTTGGCAACTCGGGCTGAGGAATTTGCTGGCTTCCGGATGACATTGTTGGACTTATTTGACGTTGTTTGGGACGCGGTGAAACCAAAATTCGAACAAATGCACCGAGATGGACATCGCCCATTGGACAATTCGTCGGGCCCCATTGACTGGCTCCCACTCGCCTAAGCCGGATTGACGCATTCGGGTCGGGACGCCCGCTAACTATCCGCCTTCTAGTCCCTGCCCGCCCGCCTTATTTTTCAATGCTTCGTACAACTGCCCCGGCCCGAGTAGCACATCCTTCAGCCCTTCGCGCACTTTCGGAGAATCGATGGCTTGCTTGCTCATCGCCGTGTGGGCGACAAGAGCATCCATGACAGCATTCATAATTTCCTTCGACAGCGTCGGCGAATTCGCAAACTGCGCCTTGGTATTGTTGTTGGCCTGAAGGACCAGCTCTTCCGATTCCAGCAACTTCCCCTTGATCACGTTGTTCACGTAGACAAGCTGATCGTCGTCAGTGAGGTCGCCGTCGAACAGATCATTCACCTTTGCGATAATCTCCGCCAGCAGAGCCTTCTCCTTCTCATGCACTGATGCCGAACCGGCCTCCGAGAGCGGCGGCAGCTTGGGCGCGTCACCATCTCCGAGCGACAACTGCAGCTTGCCCTGATCCTTCAGGTTATGGTGGGTAAGCTTCACCTTCGAAAGATCAATGCCTTCGCGCTCGCGGCCGAACTCCAGCAGCGGGATTAGCCGCCGATAGAACATGAACCGCTTCTCGATGGCGGTGTTGCCGTAGTCAAATATCTGCGACAGGAAACTGTACATGCGCTGGAACGCGCCCAAATCGGCCTTGAACAGGATCAGCGCATTAATCTCCCCGTTAGCCTCCTCGGTGGCCTTTTCGTCCTTCTTCGCTTGTGCAGTGAGCAACTTCTCCTTCGCCTGTTTGAACCGCTTCAGGAGGCGATCCGCAACTGGCTCCAGTGCGGCGATCAGGTCACCCTGCTTGCTCTTTGGGTTCATCTCGACGGCCACGACACGATTCACTTCAAACTCATCGTAGTGGCCCGACGCATCGAGCTTCGCTCGCAGATCGTAGACGAGGTTGGGGTCGGTGACGCCCTCCAGCTCCGCCGTGTCATAGTAGGTCTTGAATGCGGCCAGCACTTCCTCGGAGCTGTTGACGAAGTCCAGCACGTAGGTCGTGTCCTTGCCGGGATAGGACCGATTCAGCCGCGAGAGGGTCTGCACCGCCTGGATGCCAGCAAGGCGCCGATCCACATACATGCCGCAGAGCAAAGGCTGGTCGAAGCCTGTCTGGAACTTGTTCGCGACAAGCAAGATTTTAAACTCATCGCCCTTGAACGCATCGCGGATATCCCGCCCGTTCAGACCGGGATTGAGGACTTTGCTGGTCTCTGTGAAGGCGTCGGGGCCAGAATCGCTGTCATCGACCTCACCAGAGAACGCGACCAGCGTTCCGATCTTGTAACCCCGAGACTTGATGTATTTGTCGATGGCAATCTGCCACCGCACCGCCTCCACGCGGCTCCCTAGCACCACCATCGCCTTGGCTCGCCCCTCCAGCAGAGGCGACACGTTCTCGCGGAAATGCTCGACGACGATCTGGACCTTCTGGCTGATGTTATAGGGATGCAGACGCACCCAGCGCATGATCCCCTTCAGAGCCGTATCGCGCTCCACCTCCTTTTCGTCCCACTCCTTGCCATTGTTGGCGAGGCGGAACGCCAGCCGATAGGGCGTGTAATTCTTCAGCACATCGAGGATGAACCCCTCCTCGATGGCCTGTCGCATCGAATAGACATGAAAGGGCGCTGGGAGATTGTTGTCACCGGCTGGCAGATCGGGGTTAGGCGGCCGTCCGAACAATTGCAGCGTCTTGGCTTTGGGGGTGGCGGTGAAGGCCACGTATGTGATCCCGGTGTCGCTGGCGCGAGCTGCCATCTGTGCCGCAAGCACGTCTTCGGCGCTGACCTCGCCGCCGTCTCCCAAGTCTTCAAGCTCCTCGGGCGACAGCACCTGCTTGAGCTTTGCAGCAGCCTCACCCGTCTGTGACGAATGGGCCTCATCCGCAATCACGGCGAACCGCTTGCCCTCAGTTGCAGCCAGCTTGCGGACCTCCTCCAGCGCAAACGGAAAGGTCTGGATCGTACAGACGATGATCTTTTTGCCTCCCGCGAGTGCCTCCGCGAGTTGCCCGCTCTTGCTAGCACCTTCAGACTTGATGGTGGCCACGACGCCGGTTGTGCGCTGGAAGTCGAACAGCGCGTCCTGGAGCTGGGCATCGATGACGTTCCGGTCGGAGATGACGATGACGGTGGAGAAGAGCTTCTGGTTCTTGGCGTCGTGCAGGTCGGCGAGGAAGTGGGCGGACCAAGCAATGGAGTTTGTCTTCCCGGAGCCTGCCGAGTGCTGGATGAGGAACTTGCCGCCAGCGCCTTCCTCAAGCACCTTGGCTTGCAATTTCCGGGTGGCATCGAGCTGATGGTAGCGCGGGAAGGTGACGCTGGTGATCTTCTTCCTTTCATCGCGCCGGGTCACCAGATAACGCCCGATGATCTCCAGCCAACTGTCGCGCTGCCAGACCTCTTCCCAAAGGTAGCTGGTACGGTGGCCTGCGGGATTGACGGGATTGCCCTTCGCACCGTTGTTGCCCTTGTTGAAAGGCAGGAAGATCGTGGCGGGGCCAGCTAACTGCGTGGCCATGTGGACCTCGGTGTTGCTCACCGCGAAATGCACCAGCGCCCCGCTCGGAAAGCCCAAGAGCGGCTCGACGCCCTGTCCTTTCGATCGCGGGTTACGGTCGAAGCGATACTGGTCGATGGCATCGCCGATGCTCTGAGTAAAATCGGTCTTGAGTTCGACCGTGGCTACCGGGAGGCCATTTAGGAACAGCACGAGGTCTATGCAATTCTCGTTTGCCAGCGAGTATCGCACTTGCCGCACCACCCGCAGTCGGTTCGAGGCGTAGCGGGCGAGGATGTCAGGGTTCATGGCCAGAGCGGGCCTAAATTGGGCCAGTGCTATCGGTTGCCGCAGCCCCATCAGTTCGACGCCGTGCCGCAACACATCGAGTGTACCGCGATCATCAAGTTGCTTGCGGATACGGTCGAGCAGCACAGCCTCGGCTGCCGCGCCATGGTTCTTGACCAGCGTTTGCCACGCGTTGAGCTGGGTCGCCTGAACCCATGCTACCAGATCGGACGGGAACAGAGCGCGGGCGCGGTCATAAAGCGCCGCATCACCCTCTGTGTAGAGCCAGCCATGCGCGGCGAGATGACAGCAAATCTCGTCTTCGAAGCTGATTTCCTTGTGCAGGCTCATGCGGCGACCACGTCAAGAACGGGCTCGTCGGTCACTTCAAGCCCGCGCAGATCGATCTTGCCGGTGACGGCGGCGGAGATCAAAGCGGCGCGACGCTCTCGAAGTAGGCCCGTAGCTCGTTTGACTTCGGATATGAGATTGTCGAACCGCGCGACTTCGCTTTCGAGATAAGTTACGATGTCCTGCTGTTCATTCAGAGGTGGCACAGCGATCGCGAGCTCCCGGACCGTATCTATCGAAACTTCGTTGAAAGTTGAGCCCTGCTTGCTCAATTGCCAATACTGCTCGACAGATTGCCCACGGAGACATTTGACTAAAAACGTGCTGAGTAGAGATGAACCGCACGCAATCCGTGCAACTCCTCGGGAGAGATTCATGCCCGCAAGAGCGGGTGACACTACATGAGCAGCTCCTATCGATGCCCTTATACCGAGAATGACCTCGCCTCCTCGTAGCTGCGATCTAGGGTAAGCGCTCGCAATTTCTTGAGTTGTTCTTTGCAGGCTCTCAAGTTCGAACGCCCCCGAAGTCATGTTGGTTGTCTGGATAAACGGGACACCTGCTTCTTGCGGCTCTCCTGGCTGAACAATACCGTACGAGATTGATGACCCTTCTTGAATTACCTTCTTTAGCCGCTTTATTTCCCAATGCTCAGGCACCTCTCTGAGCCACTCGACGCCGCTGTCCTTCATCGGCGCGCTCGGGTTCAAGCCCTTGGTGACAGCGTGGGAGATGAGGGCCTGTCGCTTTTCCTTCAAAAGCTCGGCCAGTTGCCGCTGCTCTTCAACCAGTTCATCTATTTTTGATGTCTCTCGATCAAGGAAGGCCGCGATAGCAATTTGCTCATCAAAGTTTGGCACACAGACAATGGTTTCTGACAGCGGCCCAAGGTTAAGCGCCCTAAAAGTCGCACCTCCGACGCTGCTTTCCCATTGATGGAACGAAGGCATCGAGCGGAGGACCCAAAAGAAAAACCGTGAAACGTGCTCCTTCGCCACGGCAATGCGAGCAGTACCTTGAGTCAAATTGGCGCCAACAAGCGATGGAGGAACTATCATCACTTTTCCAAAACTTGGTCCAATCGAGCAAACCAATTCGCCAACTTGGAGGGCACTTCGCGCGTATGACGACACGATTTCCTCAGAGGTCCTGAGTAAGGCTTGCTCATTGATTACACCGACCTCATCGCACATATCGGTAGGTCGAATGTAGGGTATGCCTCCTACTACATGCGGTCCGCATTGCACGACGCCGTATGTTATTGGAAAGGATGGGTCTACAATTCTCTTGAGAGAGACTACACGCCAATGACGCGGCACATTGCCAAGCACCTCAACGCCGCTGTCTTTGTAGCTGTCGTATCGCGATAAACTCATGCGACCAACCCTTCGATCATTGCCTTGATGCGGTCGGTGACGACCAGCAGATCGGCGTCGATCTCTAGCAGCGAACGCGGCGGCTCAAATACGTAGAAGTGCCGGTTGAATGGGATTTCGTAGCCTGTCTTGGTCTTCTCGTCATCTATCCAGGCATCAGCTGCATGGGGAAGTACCTCACGCTTGAAGTACGTTTCAATCTCTTCCGACAGCGGCACGTTCTCGGTGTCGCGCAGCGAGGCCTCGGCCTGCGGCTTGCCCTTTTGTTTACCCTTGGCGCCAACAGCGATCTGGCCCTTCTCGTCCCGCAACGGCCTTTCCACAGTGATCGTCCGATAGCCGAACGCTTCATTGGGGAAGATGCGGGACAGGGGCGTGAGCTTGACCCTACCGCCCTCCGGCGAAGGCGGTGGCGTGTCACCATCCATCATCACCTGTCGCACGATCTCCGCGCCCTTGGCATCAGAGACAGTCGCGAGTTGTGCCTCGGCGAAGGAGCCGAACAGCTTTGTCACGTCGGCAATGTGCGCTTCACCCATCTCCTTGCGCTTGGACCCGAGGCTTTTGCGCATCTTCTGCCAGAAAGACGACGCATCGATAAGCTGCACCTTTCCTTTGCGCTGGGAGGGCTTGCGATTGGAAACGATCCAGACATAGGTCGAGATGCCGGTGTTGTAGAACATATCTGTGGGTAGGCCGATAATGGCCTCGACCAGATCGTTCTCAAGCAGATAGCGACGGATTTCGCTCTCGCCCGACCCTGCGCCGCCCGTGAACAACGGCGAGCTATTCAACACGATTCCGAAGCGGCTTCCGCCATCCTTTGCCCGGCGCATCTTGGAGAGGAGGTGCAGCAGAAACAGCAGTGAACCGTCCGACACGCGGGGCAGACCGGGACCGAACCGGCCGTTGAAGCCCTGGCTCTCATGCTCTTTGCGGACTTCCTTTTCGACCTTCTTCCACTCCACACCGAACGGCGGATTGGACAGCATGTAGTCGAACTTCGCATGAGCGTGGCCGTCCTCTGACAAAGTGTTGCCCGCAATGATGTTCGCAACGTCTTGCCCCTTGATCAGCATGTCCGCCTTGCAGATCGCGTAGGATTCGTCGTTCAGTTCCTGCCCGAACATCGTAAGCCGGGCCTGCGGGTTCAGCACAGCGAGGTGCTCGCCAGCGACCGACAGCATTCCGCCAGTGCCTGCGGTCGGGTCGTAGATCGTGCGGACCACGCCGGGCTTTGACAGAACGTCGTCATCCTCGATGAACAACAGATTGACCATCAAGCGGATCACCTCACGGGGCGTGAAGTGTTCACCGGCTGTCTCGTTCGAGAGTTCGGCGAACTTGCGGATCAATTCCTCGAAGGCGAGACCCATCTCGTGGTTGTCAACGGCGTCAGGATGGAGATCGATGCCTGAGAATTTCTCGGCGACCTGATAGAGGAGCCCAGACTTGGCGAGCTTCTCAATCTGCGTCGTGAACTCGAACCGGTCGAAGATGTCGCGAACGGCAGGCGAGAACGCCTGAACGTAGGTGAACAGGTTCTCTCGGATGTGATCCTGATCTCCCATGACCTTTGCCATGTCCATGGGCGAGGTGTTGTAGAAGCTCTGGCCCGAGGCGCGGAGGAGGAACGGGTCGGGGTTCAGCCCAGCCTTCTGCTTCGCGGCAAGCTCAGCCAACACCTTCGCCTTGGTCGGCTCGAGGACACAGTCCAGCCGTCGCAGCACCGTGAACGGCAGGATCACCTTGCCATAGTCAGATTGCTTGAAGTCGCCCCGCAGCAGATCGGCAACGGACCAAATGAAGGAAGAGAGATTTTGGTGGTTCACGATTGGAAATGCCCCATGCGCCTGAAGGAACTCAACTTGCCAAGACTCGCCCGCTTGGACAACCCGCAATTGCAGATCATCAAGGAGAGATGACGCTGCGCGTATCCCCTTTTGGGACCCGCAAGCCCTAACACACCACACACCCGATTCGGGACCATCGACGGAAAGGGTCAATCCCTCCCGGGTAAGAGGCGCGTGGGCCGGTCCCTCAAGAGGCAATCACGTCCATACTGCATCCCGGACCGTCGAGACCGGGGGGCAATCACACCCATTAGCAGTAAGGGACGCTGGGCAGGAACCTCAGGGTGCCAATTCCCACCCATTAGCAGCAAGAAACTCGAACTGCACCTCTTTGGGGGGCAATGTCCACCATTAGCACCAACGAGGCTCCCGCCGATCCGCGTGTGCGTCCGTGGTGGGGTATTCCCTTGGTCTACCAAAGACACCTCCCGTCTACAGCTTCACCATCGAGCAGCCCGGCATTCGCGGCTGGCCTCATTCACGAACATCCACAGATCATCTCCATCAAAAAGGAACGTCATGAACCATCCAGACCACCCGAACAGGGTCCACTACCGCGAACGATCCACAAAGCCAGCATTCAAGAAACAACGTGTTCTATCCGTCCGAGTGGACGACGAGGCATTTGAGAAGCTCAATCTCCTGCGGAAGACGCTAGCCAGTCGGATCGGCGTTCGCGAGATCACCATGTCTGCTGCGCTTGCCTATTGCATTACTACTGCGAGCGCCTGACGCCGCTGGCGAACCCACCCCTTCAAAGCTGATCTCGCTCGCGAGACGCTTCCCGCGATGAAGACCTCGGCTGTTGCCATCTAAACGTCTTCTCGTTCGCCCCTTTCAATCACTTCCAAATGACGCGCTAAGGCACCGACTTCACCGCCGTGTGTCGCTGCTGGCCTGTGGCCGAAGTCCCGTTGGAAGCAACCCAAGCAAAGACCATGCAAGAGAAACCCACCATCTCATTTTTCACCTTCCGACCACCAATAAATGCCCTCTTCGCTACCGCTTCGATAATCGCAGTCTCAACGTCCTCCTATCTGCCGGCAGCCCTCTCGATCCTTCGCGGCACAATTGCGACCTTGGGAGACGGGGCATGAGTTCGACCGTACCGTTTTTCTCGAACACAACGCTCCCGAAAGCCAGCATCAAAGACCTAGTGGTGCCTGTCAGGTGTTCCGGTCTTGCCGCCCAGACTATCGCTGGATTGCGGCAGACCTTCACCAGTATTGGCCACGCACCGACCGTGGACATGTGGGCCGCGTTGGAGGCTGTTGCTACAACGCTAGAAAGGATGACCACGCACACGGCTGAGCCGGTGGTTTATTTGTCGAGCCTTGATCCCGGCGTTGGGAAGACCTCGACCGTCATCCATTTCATCCAGTCTCTCTTGCGTTCACCTCTTCACGGCGACTCATCGGTTCTCGTTTGCGTCAGACGACGCGAGCAAATTAGGGCAATAGTTGAGGAGGCTGCACTAACCTCTGAGGACTTCGCCGTACTGACTGCCGACGCAGAATTAAACCTCCTCGGAAGCTGCAATCCCAGCCATGCCCGCGTTCTGTTCACGACGCACAGCATGATCGAAAGCCGCTGCGAAGATCGCGCCTTTAGTGCCGTGTCCGCATTCCACTTCCGGGATGTCCCTCGGGACGTGCGTATATGGGACGAAGCAATCCTTCCGGGACGGACCCTCACGATCTCGCGTGATGAGTTGGGGTTCCTGTTTAAACCATTACGCTCCCGTCATCCGGACTTAGCCGCAGCGGTGGAGGAACTGTTTCAGAAGCTTGGTGAGATACTGGATGGAACACAACTACCTATCCCCGACCTCGCTGACATCCACCATGTTTGGCTGAACGACGCTCTGCAACTGGTCAATGGTGGCCCCGCGGATCAGGTCGCGGCCGTCGAAACGTTGTGGTTTCTGTTCGGAAAGACAGTGACCGTTCGGACGGATGGCAAGTATGGCAACACGATCCTCGACTACAAGGACACATTGCCCGATGACATCCTTCCCCTCCTGGCTCTCGATGCCTCGGCGCGGGTCCGCACGACCTATCACTTATGGGAAGAGCGAGGGGGCATCGAGGTGCTTCCGTCAGCCGCTAAGCGATATGACAACCATACTTGCCATGTCTGGAAACAGGCTGGCGGCAAGTCGGCATTTCGGACGAATGGTCCGAGCCTGATCGATGGCATAGTGAAAACCATACTCACCCGGCCGGACGAGGAATGGCTCATCGTCTACCACAAGAACGGGTTAGGAGGTCTGGATGTGCCATCAGCTATCGCTGCCTTCCTTCCGTGCAATGGCCCCATTGTCCACTTCTTGAATTGGGGCAGTCATGACGCGACCAATGCTTACGCGGCAGTTCCGAACGTGATCCTTGCGGGAACGCTGTTTTATCGAACCTCGTACTATGAGGCGCTGGGCCGTTTGGCGGCAGGACAGCCATCCTCGAGCGGCCCTTTCTCTTCTAAGGACACTGAAGCGGTGCGGATCGGTGAGAATTGCCATCTCATTCTACAGGCACTATGTCGGGGTGCCGTAAGGCGGTGCGTAGACGGTGGTTGTCCAGAGACACGAAGCTACATCATTGCCAGTCAACGCAGCGGCATCGCTGAAGCCCTTCCTGACATCTTTCCGGGTGTAAGAATGGCATCATGGCGCCCTATAGAGCGACACCTATCGGGCAGCGTTGGTAAGGCGGTGCGATACATTAAGCAGCGTCTCACTGCCGACCCCGAAGGTCTGGTGCCATTCGGTGATGTTAAGACCCATATTGGTTGTGGCGATCAATCCAATTTCAATCGCATGATCCGAAAGCATGCTGACTTTAGGCAGACCCTCGCCGATGAAAACATCATAGAATGGGGACCGCTTAATCGGATGACCGGTTTCAGGGCAGCCGCGTCTATATTCTCGACTACCTAACACGCGTTGCCGGAGAAGACCTCACAAGAGGCCCCGGCTCCGTCAAACTGGTACAAATATGTATAGAGAGAGACTTATACGTGATTGTACCAGATTGGTGACCATGTGCCGTCGGAATCGCGGCTACATTACCGGATCACGGTCAAGCTTCTCGATAATTTGCGCTCGCATCGCGTGGGCATACCTGAACAGCATCCGGGGATCACGGTGACCACTGATCAGCGCCACCTCTGGCGTGGTCAGACCCCGTTCAAAGAGACTGCTGATGGTTTCATGCCGCAGATCATGGAAACGGAAGTCCCGAACCCCCGCCCTCCGCCTCACCCGCTCCCATGCCAATCGCAGGGCATTCCGGGTGATTGGGAATAGCTGCCCTTCCCCCTGATACTGCCCGAGGATTGTGACCGCCTCCCGCGTGAGAGGAATGGTTCTCGCATGTCCGTTCTTAGTCTTGGGGATGTGCAGTGTCCGCCTCTTGAGATCCACGTCTCTGCCTTCCACTCGGAGCAGCTCGCTTCTCCTCATCCCGGTTTCCTTCGCCAAGCGCATGATGTCAGTGACGTAGGGATTGCGGGCCGCAGTTGCCGCATTCAGCAGCTTTTCCCACTCGGTCCCGTTGAGCCGTCGCTCCCGTGCGTTTGATGGCGCTCTAAATTTTAGCGCCTTGACCGGGTTGACCTGTATCGGGAGGCCCCATTCATCCTTTGCCACGTCAAACATGTTCTGGATGGGGTCGAGTTGCCGCCTCAGAGATGAGGGCTGCAATGTCGTGAGCCGTTCGTCACGATAGTCCGCGAAGTCCCTCTTCCCGAGTTCCGAGACCTTCCGGGCACACATGGCATGCCGCAGGAATGCATTGAGGAAGTGCGTCTCGGTTTCTCGTCCTTTCTTCAGGGCGGTCACCTCGTCCCGATAGCGCCTGACGAGATCGCCGAGGGTGATCGTCTGAAGCACCTTGGTGTCCTCAGGAAGATCACATCGGTCTGCCTTGACCTCCATGAGCCTCGCCCATTCAAGCGCGTCCTTACGAAGGGTGAAGGTCTTAGTCAGCGGGCGCATGTCCTGACGCCGGACACGAGCTTGATATTTGCCTCGGTGATAACGGATGGAAGCCATCGTCCATTCTCCTCAGTGGGACCAGATTGGGACCAACTGGAGATGACGAGTTTTCAGAAAACCAAACGACGGGGAAAAACTAAGCCGAGACAAGGGCTTAGAATGGTGGGCGCGACAGGGATCGAACCTGTGACCCCCTCGATGTCAACGAGGTGCTCTCCCGCTGAGCTACGCGCCCTAAGTCCAGTCTTTACGGGTGCGGTCCGTATAACGGCTCAGGTTGAGACAGGCAAGGACGCCGGAGGGCCAATCCTTGCCTCTTTTTCGTAAAAAACCGGCTGGCCTCAGGCCGCCAGCATCTTGTTCACTTCGCTGACCAATTCGCGCAGGTGGACCGGCTTGGCCAGCACCTTGGCGTTTTTCGGCGCTTCCGAATCCGAATTCAGCGCCACGGCGGCGAAGCCGGTGATGAACATAATCTTGATATCGGGGTCGAGTTCGCTGGCGCGGCGCGCCAGTTCGATCCCGTCCATCTCCGGCATCACGATGTCCGTTAGAAGCATTTCAAACGGTTCCTCGCGCAGTCTCTGATAGGCTGAAAGCCCGTTATCATGGGACGAAACCTGAAAACCGGCGTTTTCCAGCGCCTTGACCAGGAAGCGGCGCATGTCGTTGTCGTCTTCGGCAAGGAGGATCTTGTGCATGGCTGTTGGACGTCGAACCCGAATGAGAGGACCAGTTCGCCCACTAGGCCCGAGGTCTGGTAAATTTCGGGTGAAGGCGGACCGCGCGTGAGACGCGAAAGCGTCCCGGGATGGTGCGCCGGAACGTCCTCCGAAGCAACAAAGCCGGACGTTTCCGTTCCCTGGCGAGATGTCGAAAAGTTTTTTTGCTTGGCAGATCGACTGTGGTTATCGACAATGAATCCTCACAAAACACCGGTTTTCTGCCAGACTGTGCCATCAGAAAAACCGTGCTGCAGGGACGGCGTCCGACGATGACCCAGTTTGACGGTGAGCTGTCGCCTCCCTTCGAGATCGTGGAGCCCGCGACCTGGCGTGCTCCCATCATCTTCAATTCCCCGCATTCCGGCTCGGTCTACCCTACGGAATTCCTCGATGCGTCGCGCATCGACGTGGTGGCGCTGCGCCGCTCCGAGGATTCCTTCATGGACGAGCTGATCGGGGGGTTGAGCGACCGCGGCTTCCCGGTGGTGCGCGTGCACTTCCCGCGCTCCTATGTGGACGTCAACCGCGAGCCCTATGAACTCGACCCGCGGATGTTCACTGGACGGCTGCCTAGTTTCGCCAATACCCGCTCGATGCGGGTCGCCGGCGGCCTCGGCACGATTCCGCGGGTAGTCGGTGACGGCCAGGAGATCTATCGCGAGCGGCTCGACGTCGATGACGCCCTCGGCCGCATCGAGACGCTATACAAACCCTACCACCGCGCGCTGCGCCGACTGATCAACAAGGCCCACCAGACGTTCGGCACGGTGATCCTGGTGGATTGCCATTCGATGCCATCAATCGGCATTTCGCGTGAAGAACCGCGCCGCCCGGACGTGGTGGTCGGCGACCGCTATGGCACCAGCTGCGCCGGAATCCTAGCCGATGTGGTCGAGAACAGCTTCGGCCGGCTCGGCTACTCGCTCGGCCGCAACAAGCCCTATGCCGGCGGCTTCATCACCGAGCACTACGGCAACCCCGCGAGCGGATTGCACGCGATCCAGATCGAGCTCAACCGCGCGATCTACATGGACGAACGCCGCCGCGAGCGCACCGAACGCTTTGCCCAGATCACAGCTGATTTTGCTGTGCTGGCCGACGCCATTGCGGAGATTCCGCTGGGCGAACTCGGCCCGTTCCAGGCCGCCGCCGAATAGGCGAAGTAGCGGGAAAAGGCCTGGTGTCCCTGCAATCACATGGCCACGATTTTTCTACGAAACCACCGACTCAACCATTTGGGGTATTTCGTCGGACCTTCCGAAGCACGGGAACCCAATAAAAATAGCCTAAAATGGACTATTTCTCTGAATTTGATTCAGGGGCAGAGTTTTACCTCTACGATTCATGCAACCTTAGGTTTTTGGCATCAGGGTTCCCGACGCGGAACTTGACCGCCCAACCTGGCAGGAGGCCAAATGAAACGTATGTTGAAGAAGTTCTGGTCCGATCAATCCGGGGCCACCGCGATCGAATACGGCTTGATTGCCGCGGGCATTGCTCTGGTCATTATCGCCGCCGTGAACGGTGTCGGTGGTAGTTTGGCCGGCAAATTCGGCGACCTCAACACATCCCTGAAATAATCTGCGACCTGACGACGTGGTTTTCGGCTGAAGGCTTTCTCGGCCAAAAATAGTCTTGCCTTCGATCGTCAATCCCGCGAACCAGCATCCGAGAGCTATCGGGGCGTTGAGCGGGATACAGCGAGGCACTCACTGTTCCTGTTCGCCGACGGCCGCGTCGGCAAAATCCCCCAGACAGAAAAAAGGGCCGCTTGCGTTGGCAAGCGGCCCAAGTCTAGGGAGGAAACGCCCAAGGAGGGCAGCGATAACGCGAGGCGTTACCGCACCGCAACAATATGCCGCCGCGACGCACAAAGCGCAAGAGTTTTCCGACAAATTTCCATGCAAATTTTGCATGGGTGGCCCCGTTGGAATGGAATAGGATTCATACATTTATCAAGCCATTTCAAGTAGATGAAGAAATGACAAGAACTTTGACCTACTGTAGATATGAATATAAATTCATTATTTTCCCAGATTCGTGATTGCTGAAAGTTTGAAAAGTTAGCGAAATCGCAATCCGATTCAGCCGTCTGTCCACGCGCGCATAATCTTTGCGATATGTCTCCATCCGCAGATGCGGGCGGCGATATCGCCCTGTATAGGAGGCGGCGAGCCCAGAGTCGGGCGCGCAAAGGATTCTGCCGTGACGGTCATCGATTTTACAGCCTTCATCGGCCGTCTCGCCACCGCTTCCGGCGAAACCATCCTGCCGTTCTTCCGCACCTCGCTCAGCGTCGACAACAAGAGCAGCCACGACTTCGATCCGGTGACGGAGGCCGACCGCGCCGCTGAGGCGGTGATGCGCCGGCTGATCAAGGCGAACTTCCCCCAGCACGGCATCGTCGGCGAGGAATTCGGCAGCGAGCGCGAAGACGCCGAGTATGTCTGGGTGCTGGATCCGATCGACGGCACCAAATCCTTTATCTCCGGCTTCCCGATCTGGGGCACGCTGATCGCGCTGCTGCACCGGGGCACGCCGGTCTACGGCATGATGCACCAGCCATATATCGGCGAACGTTTCAGCGGCGATAACGGCTCGGCGCGCTATCAGGGCACGACGGGCGATCGCAAGCTCGCGGTGCGGCGCTGCGCATCGCTGCAAGAAGCCGTCCTGTTCACCACCAGTCCGCTGCTCATGAACGCAAGCGATCGCGAGGCTTTCCAGCGCGTCGCGAAAGACGCGCGGCTGACGCGTTACGGCGGCGATTGCTATTCCTATTGCATGCTCGCCGCCGGTCACCTCGATCTTGTCATCGAGACCGAACTCAAGCCCTACGATATCGCGGCCTTGATCCCGATCATTACCGGCGCCGGCGGCGTCGTTACCACATGGGAGGGCAAGCCCGCGCAGAACGGCGGCCGCATCGTCGCCGCCGGAGATCCGCGGGTGCACGAGGCCGCACTGAAGCTGCTTAACAGCTGAGCAGTCAGGTTTTACCGGCGACGTTGCCCAAAAATGGAGTCGCCCGCCCAACACAACAGGTTTATGATTTTGCCATTGCCGGCCGGCCATGATCCTTTGGCGCCGGTGACCGAGAGCCCCACTTGGACTCGCGCCTTACCCGCGGGGTGAGTGCCATGGTTCCGACTCCGTACCTGCGCAAGCAAGCCGAGAAGTGCCGCCGCCTCGCCCGCGACGTTAGCGAGACGACCACGCGCGACCGGCTTGAAAGACTCGCTGGCGAGTACGATGCGCAAGCCGATTTTCAGGACAGCCATGCGCACGGCGAGCTGCGTCGCACGGCGCCTTCGGAAGACTGATTCAGTCGATATCGAGACAATAATCGCGGGTTCGTACGCTGCCGTACAAATAAACTTTGCCGGCCGCTACGGGATGCAAGCGCCAGGCATTGCAGCCCAATCGACAACGGTCCGGTTGCGGTAGTCAGGTAAATGGGCGTTAAGCCCGGTACCGTACCGACAAAACCCCCTTCCGCTTCCTATATCAACCGGTTCCTGCAGAACGCCCTCTCGGAGCGCCGTTCCCCACCCCTGCGGACACATGGCCCGACCGATCGGGCGGGTAACCGCATTGAATTCTTCGCACCTCCACCCCATGGCCAACAAACTACTCGCCGCTCTGCCGCGTGAGCATTTCAACATGCTGGCGCCGCATTTGACGACGGCGACATTTTCGCAAAACATGGTGTTGCTGGAGACAGGCGACGAGGTCGACCAGATCTATTTCCCGCACAACGGCATGCTATCGCTGCTGGCGGTGATGCGCGATGGCAAGGCGATCGAGACCGCCACCGTGGGCCGTGAAGGGGTCGTCGGCGCCATGGCCGGGCTCGGCCTATACAAATCGATGGTGCGCGTGGTCGTGCAACTGCCAATGACCGCGACCCGGATTTCATCACCCCATTTCCGCAAGGCCGTTGCCGGCAGCGAGCCGCTGCGAAACCTCTGCATCCATTACAACGAGGTGCTGCTGACCCAGGCGCGGGTCACCGCCGCCTGCAACGCCCTGCATCCGGTCGAGGCACGGTTTGCCCGCTGGCTGCTGCAATCCGCCGATCGCGCCAGCAGCGACGTGGTCGGGTTGACCCAGGAATTGCTGGCGGAAATGCTTGGCGTCCGCCGCACCTCGGTGACCGAAGTCGCCGGCAAGCTGCAGGCCGACGGCATCATCTCCTATTCGCGCGGCGTGATCAAAATCATCGACCGCCCGGCTCTGGAGCGGGTGTCCTGCGAATGCTACCAGACCCTGATCGATCACTCCTCGACGCTGACCTGATTCAACAATTGCTCGCTAGGTCGCGCCGTCTCACTCACGCGCGGCAGCACGCAGATGCTCGATCATCTGCTGCGCCGGACGCGACAAGGTCTTCAGGCTGCGAAAGCAGATCGCCAGTTTGCGATTGGCCTAGGGATCCCGAATCCGGATCAGCGCCATCGCCGTCGAACGCGCGCAGCGCCGCGCGGCGACCTCGGGCACCACGGCAACGCCGATGCCCGCCGCCGCCATCTGGCACATCGCATCGAAATCGCGCATCTGCGCCCGGTAGCGCAACCGCGCCCCCAACTGTGCAGCATATTTGCCGATATGGTTCTGCAGCGCCGTCGCATTGGTGAGGCCGATGAAGTCGCGGTCGATGATCTCATGGAAATCGATGTGGCGACGCCCGGCGAGATCGCTGCGCGGCGCCGTCACCAGCATCAGCCGGTCCTCACTAAAGGTGAAGCGATCAAGGCTGTCGGGCAGCGTGTGCTCGGCCGCAAAGCCAAGATCGGCAATCCCCCCGGCAATCGCCCGCGCGATATCAGCGCTCTCGCGTTCCTCGACCTCCAGGCTGACATTCGGATGTTCGCGCAGAAACGCCGCCAGCGCCTTCGGCAGGTGTTCGGACAGGCCGACCGTATTGGCCAGCATCGACACGCTGGCTTTCATGCCATTGGCATAGGCGGCCATGTCGCCGCGCATGGTCTCGATATTCTGCAGCACGATGCGGGCGTGGCCGAGCAGGCTGTCGCCGGCCGCCGTCAGTGTGACACCGCGCCGGCCGCGTTTCAGCAGCGATATGCCGACCGTCGCTTCGAGTCCCTTGATACGGGCGCTCGCCGAAGCCAGTGCCAGATTGGCTGCCGTCGCACCGCCGGTGATGCTGCATGCCTCGGCCACCGCCACGAACAGCCTGAGATCGACCAGATCGAAATGCATCGCGCCATCTCCGTCTCAGCCTTCGTTACAGCCGAAGGCAGTCTCCGTAATCTCCAGATTGTGCCGGCCCGGCCGATCGGTCAATGTGCGCGCATCATGTTTGATTCCACACTCATACTGATCGCCGCGGTCTTCGGGCTCGCAGGTTTCGTCAAGGGCGTCATCGGCCTCGGCCTGCCCACCGTATCCATGGGACTGCTCGCGGTCGCCATGCCGCCGGTGCAGGCGCTGGCCATCGTCATTGCGCCGGCCATCGTCACCAATATCTGGCAGACCTTCGTCGGCGGCTATCTGCGCGACATCATCCGCCGGCTATGGCCGCTGATGATCGGCACGGCATTCGGCATCTGGAGCGGCCGCGGGCTGATGACCGGCCCCTATGCGCGCTATGGCACCATCGTGCTCGGCATCCTGCTGGTGATCTATGGCGCAGTCAGTCTCGTGAAATTCCAGTTGAGCGTCGCAAAGCAGAACGAAGGATGGGTCGGCGGGGTCGTCGGCGTTGTCACTGGCGTCGTCGCGGCCGCCACCGGCGTGCAGGTGGTCCCCTCGATGCCCTTCATGCAGTCGATCGGCATGGAGAAGGACGAGTTGATCCAGGCGCTCGGCGTCTATTTCACCGTCTGCACCCTCGCACAGGCCTTCAACCTCTCCAGCGCCGGCCTGTTGAATGCCTCCATCGCGGTATCGGGCCTCGTTGCCATGGTGATGGCCTTTGCCGGCATGTTTATCGGCCAGGCGGTGCGCACGCGAATGCATCCCGACCAGTTCCGCCGCTGGTTCCTGGTCGCCATGATGCTGCTTGGCGTCTATCTGGCCGGCATCGAGACGTGGGAAGTGTTGAAGTAACTTGGGAAGTATCGAAGTAACTAGCGCGTCTCCAGCATCGCCACGCGAATGCCGAGATAGATGAAGACGCCGCCGAGCGCGCGGTTGATCCAGACCAGCGCCCGGCTGGATTGCCGGACGCGGCTGGCGGCCTTGGCGGCGAAGACCGCGACGCCCAGTCCCCACGCCGTGCCCGTGCTGATGAAGATCAATCCGAGCGCGATGAAGGCCAGCGCCTTGCTGGCCGCATCCGGATCGACGAATTGCGGCAGGAAGGCGAGGAAGAACAGCGCGACCTTTGGATTGAGCGCATTGGTCAGCACGCCCTGCCAGAACACCTGCCGCAGCGACAGCACGCGCTGTGCAGCGGCCTCGGGCAGCAACGAGGGCGCGCGTGCGCGCAGCATCTGGATGCCTGTATAAAGCAGATAGGCCGCGCCGATCCACTTCACGACGGTGAACGCCAACGATGAAGCCGCCAGCAGCGCCGACAGCCCGATCGCCGCGGCGAACACATGGACGAGGCAACCCGCGCTGATGCCCAGCGCCGCCGCCGCCCCGCCGCGCCAGCCGACCTGCACGCTGCGGCCGACGATATAAGCGGTGTCCGGCCCCGGCGTGATGTTGAGCAGCAGACCGGAGAGAACGAACAGCCAGAGACCGTGAATGCCGAGCATGAGATCTTCCCAGATGCGATCGAGTTCAACGAAGCGGTGCAGAAGCCGTCATTGCGAGGAGCCCTTGCGACGAAGCAATCCAGCCTGCGCTTGCTGCCTCTGGATTGCTTCGCTGCGCTCGCAATGACGGGGCTCTCATTTGAACAGCGGCGTGCCCGGCACGAAGGCGTCGAAGGCTGCCCAGAACTGGCCGCGGTAGCGGTCCTGCTCCTGCAGGATTTCGTGGCGCGAGCCGGCGATGACGAGATGCGCGCCACCGCGCAGATGATAGGCAAATTCCTCGATCGCCGGCGTCGAGACTACCTGATCCTGACTCGCCGCCATCATCAGGATCGGCTGCCGAATTTTCACCGGGTAGCTGGCCTCGCGAAACCCGCGCATCGCCTTGAAGGCGGCGTCGGCCCAGGCCACCGTCGGCGAGCCGATGCCGAGCGTGGGGTCTTCCTCGAAGATCGCAGCGTTGCGCGCATAGCGCACGGGATCGCTGGTCAGCTTGTTGCCGACGAACGACGTGGTGCCGGTCAGCGCGTCATTGCCGCCCGGCACGTAATTGCCGCCCTGCCCGGTCAGCCGCATCACCCGCACCAGCGCGCGCACCGGAAACGAGGTGCTGCGGCCCGGCAGGTCGATCATCGGCGCCGACAGCACGATACGGTCGAACCAGCGCTTGCCGGCGTGCGCAATGCGCAGCAACACCGCGCCACCCATTGAATGCGCCAGCGCGAAATACGGCGGCGGACAATCCGGCAGCACGATCTGCTGCACGAAGGTTTCCACATCCACCTCGAAATCGGCGAAGTCGCGGACATAGCCCTTGCGCGGATCGCGTAGCCGCCGCGACGAGTGTCCCTGGCCGCGCCAGTCGATCATCGCCACCGCAAAGCCGCGGTCGCGCAGGTCGCGTACCGTCTCGAAATATTTCTCGATCGACTCGCCGCGCCCGCTGAACACGCACACCGTGCCCTTGCGCCCGGCCGGCGGCGCCCAGCGCGCGAAGCGCAGTTCGGCGCCGTCGGGGGTCTTGATGGTGCCGCTGACGACATCTTCCGGAACCGGGTTGGCGGGAATCGAGACGAGCGTCATGGCGGGGACCGGCTAGGTGAAAAATGCTGGAAATCAAGGGCTGGGGCGCGAAAATTGGAATCGGTGCGGCCCTCTTGCAGACCGTTGACCCCCTCCCATATCACCTTCGTGCAGGCCTGATCTAGGCTGCACGATACGAAAGCCCGGCCCGATGGCGGGCGGGTTTACTCAACAGTCGCTCAATGGAGGACTACACCATGCGTACCTATGATCTCACCCCGTTTTATCGTTCCACCGTCGGCTTCGACCGCTTCTTCTCCCTGCTCGACCAGGCGTCGGGCGACGGCGCGCCGGGCTATCCGCCCTACAACATCGAGCGCACCGGCGAGAACGACTACCGCATCAGCGTTGCGGTCTCCGGCTTTGCCGCCAATGAGCTCTCCATCGTCGCCAAGGAAAACACGCTGACGATCAAGGGCGAAAAGGCCGCCAACGAGAATGGCCAAGCCAAGGCCGAGGTGCTGTATCGCGGCATCGCCGCCCGTGCCTTTGAGCGCGCCTTCCAGCTCGCCGACTTTGTCCAGGTCAAGAACGCCTCGCTCGAGAACGGCCTGCTCCACGTCGATCTCGTCCGCGAGATTCCCGAGGCCAAGAAGCCGCGCAGCATTCCGATCACCACCAATGCCGTCGCCGCCCCGCAGGTGGTCGATGGCTCGGCCGAAAAAGCCGCCGCGTAAGCGCGAAGCCTTCGGCTGGATTCGCTAGTTGAGTGCGTACGAAGCGCCCCGGGAAACCGGGGCGCTTTTTTATTGTGTGGGCACGAAATCTGAAACGCGTTCAGCGTCGTCCCCGCGAAGGCCGGGACGACGCTGAAGAGTTCTGCCTAAACTACTCCAGTCCCTGTACAGGCGGCATGGCCGGTGTCGGCTCAGCCGCAGGCGCTGCAGGCTTTGCTTCGACCGGCGCCGCGGCGACGGTCGGCGGCGTGGGCGTGGCGGCCGGCGCCACGGCCGCCGGGGCCGCTTCAACAGCCTCCTTCGGCGGCACCACAGCCGATTGCTGCACCGGAGCCGGCGCAGGCGTCGGTGTTACAGCCACCGGCTTCGCCGGCGTCGCCACCGCGCGCGGCGGCATGGCCTTGGGCACTGGCACCGTTGGCGTGCGGCTGGCAACCTTTGGCAACGAAGCGGGCGGCCGTGGCGCACGGCGATAGTCCGCGGGCGGCGGCGGCGGGCCGGCGGGGCCGTAGGTCGTGATGGTTTCCTCGCCGATCCGGTCACGCATGCGCCAGGCCGGCATGAAGCGCAGAACCCGTCCACTGCGGGCATCGATCACCAGCCGGCCATCCTCGCCGTCCATGTCGATCGCCGAAATCGTGTAGACGAGGCCGCGTTGCTGCGGCGCACCGAGCGGCGAGAAGCCCATCTCACGAACAATGGCGGTGATCTCCCGCGGCGGCAGCACTGGTGGCGCATAGCGCGGCGGGCCGACATCCGGCGGAATCGCGTAAGGGCCGCCAACATCAGAGATGGTAGAGACGGTCGTCCCGACAACATCAGAGACGGTAGAGACGGTTGTCCCGACAACATCAGAGGCGGTCGTAACGAGTGCACCGCTGATCCGAAGTGGCAGCGGCACCTGCGCATGCGCGGCCGCAGCCGTGACCAAGACGCTTGCCGACACTACCCATCCTACGAACAACTTCATCGTATGCTCCTTTGACGCCCCCGCGCCCGGAGCGCGTTCAGTCCTTCTGACTCAACGCTCTCTCTTGTCCGCCGCGCGGTACCGACGAACCTGCAGGCCGCGTTAACGAACAAGGCGCAACCTCTTCGCTGAATCCGGCAGCCCTTGGGCCGGATCGCGGCGCATCTGCCTCAAACCCGCAACGGGCCGACGCGTTTTTTGCTGAGCATTTCCGTGATCTCGGCGAGGACTCACGCGCGCTTGTGTGATAGAAAAAAATTTGCCAAAGTCCGGGTTAGGACAGCATCACTGTCGCAATTTGTGGTGGCAAACCCGGCACAGGGCTTGCAACATGAACAGGTGCCAAGACGCCTGAAATGACAAGGCTTGGGTGGCCGCCGAGGACGATGGGCACCACAGTCTGAATTCTGAAATCGAGGCTCGCGGCGTGCGAGCGGTGGCCCGAAGGGTGCCGCGACCGCCCAAGGTGCGCCGACGAGGATGGCAGAACCCTCAGGGGTTTGAGAGGACGAACATGAGCGGGTCGAACCACGAGCGCGAATTCATTGCAACCGATGCGCTGTCGGCGGACCCGGCGTCGAAACCTGTCGAAATCGCCCGCGAGCTCCACACCTGGCGTCCGCCTGCTTTGGGTCTCTACGACCCCTCGCAGGAGAAGGATGCCTGCGGCGTCGGCTTCATCGCCAATATCAAGGGCAAGAAATCGCACCAGATCGTAGCCGACGCGATCAACATCCTGTGCAATCTCGAACACCGCGGCGCCACCGGTGCCGACCCGCGCTTCGGCGACGGCGCCGGTATTCTGGTGCAGATTCCGCACGCCTTCTTTGTCCGCAAAACGGCCGAGCTTGGCTTCACTTTGCCCGCACCTGGCGAATACGCCGTCGGAGCGCTGTTCATGCCGCGCGACACCGCGTGGCGTCAGGTCATCAAGGGCATCATCACCGACCAGATTAAGGCCGAAGGCCTCACCCTGCTCGGCTGGCGCAAGGTACCAACCGACAACGCCTCGCTCGGCGAAACCGTGAAGCCAACCGAACCCGCCAACATGCAGGTGTTCATCGGCCGCGGCGCCGCCATCACCAACGAGGATGAGTTCGAGCGCCGGCTCTACATTCTCCGCAAGTCGATCTCGCAGGCGATCTACCAGCGCCGCGAACGCGGCCTGGCCGGCTATTACCCGTGTTCGATGTCGTGCCGCACCGTGATCTACAAGGGCATGTTCCTCGCCGACCAGCTGGGCAGCTACTATGCCGACCTGCACGAGCCGGACTTTGAAAGCGCGCTGGCGCTGGTGCATCAGCGCTTCTCGACCAACACCTTCCCGACCTGGTCGCTGGCGCATCCCTATCGCATGGTCGCCCACAACGGCGAGATCAACACCCTGCGCGGCAACGTCAACTGGATGGCGGCGCGGCAGGCCTCGGTGCATTCCAAGCTGTATGGCAAGGACATCAGCCGCCTGTGGCCGATCTCCTATGAGGGACAATCAGATACCGCCTGCTTCGACAACGGTCTCGAATTCCTGGTGCAGGGCGGCTACTCGCTGCCTCACGCCGTGATGATGATGATTCCGGAAGCCTGGGCCGGCAATCCCCTGATGGATGAACAGCGCCGCGCCTTCTACGAATATCACGCCGCGATCATGGAGCCGTGGGACGGCCCCGCCGCGCTCGCCTTCACCGACGGCCGCCAGATCGGTGCCACGCTGGACCGCAACGGCCTGCGTCCGGCGCGCTATCTCGTCACCAAGGACGACCGCATCGTGATGGCGTCCGAAATGGGCGTGCTGAAGATTCCGGAAGAGGACATCATCACCAAGTGGCGTCTGCAGCCCGGCAAGATGCTGCTGGTCGATCTCGAACAGGGTCGTCTCATTCCCGACGACGAGATCAAGGCGTCGCTGGCATCGAGCCATCCGTATCGCGAGTGGCTGAGCAGGACCCAGATCGTGCTCGAAGAACTGCCCGACGCGCCGGCCAAGGGGCTGCGCTCCAACCTGCCGCTGCTCGATCGGCAGCAGGCGTTCGGCTACACCCAGGAAGACGTCGGCATCCTGATGACGCCGATGGCGTCGATGGGCGAGGAAGCCTCGGGCTCGATGGGCAACGACGCGCCGATCTCGGCACTGTCCGACAAGCCGAAGCCGCTGTTCACCTATTTCAAGCAGAACTTTGCCCAGGTCACCAACCCGCCGATCGATCCGATCCGCGAAGAGCTGGTGATGAGCCTCGTCTCCATCATCGGACCGCGGCCGAACCTGTTCGACCTGCAGGGCGGCACCGCCGCCACCAAGCGCCTCGAAGTGCGGCAGCCGATCCTCACCGACGGCGACCTTGAGAAGATCCGCTCGATCACCGACGTGGCGGACTCGCATTTCGTGTCGCGCACCCTTGACACCACCTTCCACGCCGGCTTCGGCGCGGCAGGCCTCGAGCAGGTGCTGGATGAGCTCTGCGCCCGCGCCGAAGCCGCGGTGCGCGAAGGCGTCAACATCATCATCCTCTCCGACCGCATGGCCGGCTCGGACCGGATTCCGATCCCGTCGCTGCTGGCCTGCGCCGCCGTGCATCATCATCTGATCCGCACCGGCCTGCGCACCTCGGTCGGCCTGGTGGTCGAATCCGGCGAACCACGCGAAGTGCATCACTTCGCCTGCCTGGCCGGCTACGGCGCCGAGGCGATCAATCCTTATCTGGCCTTCGAATCCATCATCTCGATGAAGGACAGACTGCCGACCCAGCTCGACGACTACGAAATCGTCAAGCGCTACATCAAGTCGATCGGCAAGGGCCTGCTCAAGGTGATGTCGAAGATGGGCATCTCCACCTATCAGTCCTATTGCGGCGCGCAGATCTTCGACGCCGTCGGCCTGAAGGCGGAGTTCGTCGCCAAGTACTTCGTCGGCACCCACACCAAGATCGAAGGCGTCGGCCTCGCCGAAATCGCCGAAGAGACCGTGCGGCGCCATAACGAAGCGTTCGGCGACATCCAGATCTACAAGACTGCGCTCGACGTCGGTGGCGAATATGCCTACCGCACCCGCGGCGAGGACCACGCCTGGACCGCAGAATCGGTCTCGACGCTGCAGCATGCGGCGCGGGGCAATTCGCTGGAGCGCTACCGTGCCTTCGCGAAGATCCTCAACGAGCAGTCGGAGCGGCTGCTGACGCTGCGCGGCCTGTTCAAGATCAAGACCGCCGAGGACGAGAAGCGCAAGCCGGTGCCACTCGACGAAGTCGAGCCCGCCAAGGACATCGTCAAGCGTTTCGCCACCGGCGCCATGTCGTATGGTTCGATCTCGCGCGAGGCGCATACCACGCTGGCGATCGCCATGAACCGGATCGGCGGCAAGTCGAACACCGGCGAAGGCGGCGAGGAGTCCGACCGCTACAAGCCGATGGCGAACGGCGATTCGATGCGTTCGGCGATCAAGCAGGTCGCTTCCGGACGGTTCGGCGTCACCACGGAATATCTCGTCAATTCCGACATGATGCAGATCAAGATGGCGCAGGGTGCCAAGCCCGGCGAAGGCGGACAATTGCCCGGCCACAAGGTCGACGCGACCATTGCGGCTGTCAGGCACTCCACGCCCGGCGTCGGCCTGATCTCGCCGCCGCCGCATCACGACATCTATTCGATCGAAGACATCGCGCAGCTGATCTATGACCTCAAGAACGTCAATCCGACGGGCCAGGTCTCGGTCAAGCTGGTGTCGGAAATCGGCGTCGGCACCGTGGCCGCGGGCGTTGCGAAAGCGCGCGCCGACCACGTCACCATTGCCGGCTTCGAAGGCGGCACGGGCGCCTCGCCGCTGACCTCGATCAAGCATGCCGGCAGCCCGTGGGAAATCGGCCTCGCCGAAACCCACCAGACGCTGGTGCGCGAGCGGCTGCGCAGCCGCATCGTCGTGCAGGTCGACGGCGGCTTCCGTACCGGTCGCGACGTGGTGGTCGGCGCGCTCCTGGGCGCCGATGAATTCGGCTTCGCCACCGCGCCCCTGATCGCGGCCGGCTGCATCATGATGCGCAAGTGCCATCTCAACACCTGCCCAGTCGGCGTTGCGACACAGGATCCCCTGCTGCGCAAGCGCTTCACCGGCCAGCCCGAGCACGTCATCAACTACTTCTTCTTCGTCGCCGAAGAAGTCCGCGAGATCATGGCCCAATTGGGCTATCGCACCTTCGACGAGATGGTCGGCCAGACCCAGATGCTCGACCAGTCCACCCTGGTGGCGCACTGGAAGGCCAAGGGGCTCGACTTCTCGAAGCTGTTCGTGCGCCAGCCCGAACTGCCCGGCCAGAAGATCTATCATTCTGAGCCGCAGGACCATCACCTGGAAGCCGTACTCGACCGCACGCTGATCGCGCAGGCGCAGCCGGCGCTCGACCGCGGCGCGCCAGTGAAGATCGACATCGAGATCAACAACACCAACCGCTCGGCCGGCGCGATGCTGTCCGGCGCGGTGGCCAAGATCTACGGCAATGCCGGGCTGCCCGACGACACCATCAAGGTCTCCCTGAAGGGCACCGCCGGCCAGGCGTTCGGCGCCTGGCTTGCGCGCGGCATCACCTTCGATCTCGAAGGCGAAGGCAACGACTATGTCGGCAAGGGTCTGTCCGGCGGCAAGATCGTCGTGCGGCCGCCGGCGATCTCCGGCATCGTGCCGGAGGAATCCATCATCGTCGGCAACACCGTGATGTATGGCGCGATCGACGGCGAATGCTACTTCCGCGGCGTCGCCGGCGAACGTTTCGCCGTGCGTAACTCCGGTGCGGTGGCCGTGGTCGAAGGCGCTGGCGATCATTGCTGCGAATACATGACCGGCGGCATCGTCGTGGTGCTGGGCAAGACCGGGCGCAACTTCGCGGCCGGCATGTCCGGCGGCGTGGCCTATGTGCTCGACGAGACCGGCGACTTCCCGAAGCTGTGCAACCTGGCGATGGTCGAGCTGGAGCCGGTGCTCTCCGAAGAGATGGTCAACGAGAACACCTATCACCACACCGGCGATCTCGAAGCGCACGGCAAGGTCGACGTGTTCGCCGACCTGCTCAGCTCCGATATCGAGCGGCTGCATGTCCTGATCACGCGCCACGCCAAGTTCGCCGGCTCGGCGAAGGCGGCGGCGATCCTCAAGGACTGGAAGACCTACCTGCCGAAATTCCGCAAGGTGATGCCGATGGAGTACCGTCGCGCGCTGAAGGAATTGAAGGCCAACGCCGACGCCGAACCGAAGATCGCGATCGGGGCGTAGGATACAAACGAGACCGTCGCCCTGAGGTTCTGGCGCGCAAGCGCCAGCCTCGAAGGGTGACAGAAGTTGAACTCCATCCTAGGAGGCGCGCGCGCAGGAGTGCGCACCTCCACACAAACGCCTGGCGTTCGTTGGGGATGACGATGGGACAAGTTGCAGGGGCGTCAGGTTACATGGGCAAGATTACAGGTTTTCTGGAGATCGATCGTCACGACCGCAAGTACGCGCCGGTGGCCGAGCGCATCAAGGGTTATGGCGAGTTCGTCATTCCGCTGAGCGAGAAGGACCTCCGCGACCAGGCCGCGCGCTGCATGAATTGCGGCATTCCCTATTGCCACGGCACCGGCTCGGTGGCCCCGGGCACGCCCGGCTGCCCGGTCAACAACCAGATCCCGGACTGGAACGACCTCGTCTACAACGGCAACTGGGAAGAAGCCTCGCGCAACCTGCACTCCACCAACAATTTCCCGGAGATCACCGGCCGCATTTGTCCTGCGCCCTGCGAGGCGTCGTGCACGCTGAACATCGACGACAACCCGGTGACCATCAAGACTATCGAATGCGCCATCGTCGATCGCGCCTGGGACAATGGCTGGCTGAAGCCGGAGATCGCGCCGGTGAAGACCGGCAAGAGGATCGCCGTGGTCGGCTCCGGCCCCGCGGGCCTCGCTTGCGCGCAGCAGCTGGCGCGCGCTGGCCATGACGTCCATGTCTACGAGAAGTTCGCCAAGGCCGGCGGGTTGATGCGCTACGGCATTCCCGACTTCAAGATGGAAAAGCACGTCATCGATCGCCGCGTGGCGCAGATGGAAGCCGAAGGCGTCACCTTCCACTACAACAGCCCGGTCGGCGGCAGCGCCCCCGGCGCGATCGACCCCGACGATCTCCTGAAGTCCTACGAAGCCGTCGCCTTGACCGGCGGCGCCGAGGCCGGCCGCGACCTGCCGATCCCCGGCCGCGAACTCTCGGGCATTCACTTCGCGATGGATTTCCTGCCGCAGCAGAACCGCCGCGTCTCCAGCGAGCCGCAGGGCAACGTCAGCGACATCCTCGCCGGCGGCAAGCATGTGGTGGTGATCGGCGGCGGCGACACCGGCTCCGACTGCATCGGCACCAGTTTCCGCCAGGGCGCGCTGTCGGTGACGCAGCTGGAAATCATGCCGGCCCCGCCAGAGCATGAGAACAAGGGCCTCTCCTGGCCGAACTGGCCGCTGAAGATGCGGACCTCGTCGAGTCAGGCCGAAGGCGCGCGCCGCGAATTCGCCGTGCTGACGCAGACCTTCTCCGGCATCGACGGCAAGGTGAGCAAGCTCAACTGCGTGCAGGTCGACGACAAGTTCAAGCCGATCCCGGGCTCCGAATTCGAACTGCCCGCCGATCTCGTGCTGCTGGCCATGGGCTTCGTGCATCCCGTCCACGAAGGCCTGCTGAAGACGCTCGGCGTCGATCTCGACCAGCGCGGCAACGTCCGCGCCGCCACCACCGACTTTGCCACCTCGCTGCCAAAGGTATTCTCCGCCGGCGACATGCGCCGCGGGCAATCGTTGGTGGTGTGGGCGATCCGCGAAGGCCGGCTGTGCGCGCGGGCGATCGATCAGTTCCTGATGGGCGCAACCACGCTGCCGAAGTAAGCCGCGAGCATTCAACACAAGTCGTCCCCGCCTGGTGCGCCGAAGGTACATCAGGCGGGGATGACTCATGGAACTTCAGCGTCGCTTGTCAGTCGCCTTCATCGCGCGGAACCGGCGCAGTGCATGTGGAAAATTTCGGACCCTGATCGGCCCACCACAGAAAAGCACGAATAGTCCGGCACCCCGATGCCGTGAACATCTCCAGCGCTTCCCCCACGTCAATGCTGTCTCTTCCCGCTCCGCGAACCGGCCATAGCGGCCTTCGCTGGGCGTGCATCGTGCTGCTCGGCCTGTCGATCGCGCCGGCGGCAGCGATGCCGAGCCGCGTCGCCGTGAGCGCCGGTTCGTTCTTCGCAGCAGCCGCGCGATGCGAGGCGCAAAACCTGATCACCGCCGGCCAGACCGACGCGCTGATGAAGGCGCTGAAAAACTATCTCTCCGAATCGGACCAGACCAACATGCAGTCCGGCTACGCGCGCGGCCTCAAGGAGTCGACGGTGTATGTGGTCGAGCAAAAACGCTGGGCTACCTTCACCCCGGATCCCACCAGCTGCTACCGCGTCCAGGGCGTGCTCGACGACTACAAGGCGCAGCTCGAGGCGGAGTGAGGGCGAGCCGATCTCGTGTTCCAGCACTGAGGCTCAACGCCTCTTATCCCTCCCCCGCTCTTGCGGTGGTCGTGCGGGTGAATTCGCCCGCACTGGGTGGCCGGCCATCGCCTGCCGCCGGAAATGAAAGCCGAGCGCTTTCAGCGCGCGCAGCTTCACCCACAGCCTGACTTCCTGCGGCGTCAGGTTTTTGCGAAGCGCCGGCGCGTTGGACGTGCCTCGCACGCACGGACTCGGGAGGCCGGGGGTAACCGTCCGGGCCCACTACCGAGGCTCTGCCGCTTTGTCGGCTGGACGGGTGCGGGAAAGGCGGGCGAAAGCCTGCCGGACGGCGGGCCGCTTGTTGCGGAAACAGGCAGGCTGTCCGTGCGCCCAGTACCCGGAAGCACGGTCCCCCGGACAGAAAAGCCCATAGCAGTCGCAGACTGCATAAACTTGTCTGCGCTGCGGAGCGCCGTGAGGCGTTGCGCTGCCAGGCGCGGGGGTCGCATCCCGGGCCGACGCAGCGACGAACTAAAAAGGTTGCGCCTTTCGGCGCTCCGTTCCCCTCCTGTTTCGAGGGGAAGCCTGAAAGTCCACCTCGCGCGACGTCGCGGGACGGACGGCGCGTGGCTGCAGCAAGGAACCGTCTGAAACGTCACCTGTGAGACCGCGCCACCCGCACAAACCATGCCGCCAATCTGGCCTTGACGGCGCCCGCACGCGGCGCTTGATGGCGGCGAAATCTGCCCGCTTGCGGCCCGAATCCGGGTGTATGCTCGCCGGGAACTCCCCTTTCGATTGCGGTCGAGGCGCATGCCACAGAAGCCGAACTCCCCTTGGTCCAGCCGACGCGGCGCGCTGATCGCGCTGGCGGTGGTCCTGCTGTTCGGCATCGTGGCGCCGGCCTCGGCGCAGTTCTTCAATTTCGGCGGTCCGCCGCAACCGCCGCCGCGTCCGCAGCGCGGTATCGGCAATGGCAACGGAGGATTCGGCGGTTTTGGCGGCGGTGGCGGCTGGTTCGGCGGCGGCAACAACAACGACAGCAGTCCATTTTTTGCCCCGTTCCAGCAGCAGGCGCCGAAACGCGCGGCGCCGCGCGAGGACTATTCGAAAGCACCGGCGCCGGAGAAGCGCGATAGCGCGGCGGAGCGCAACGTGCTGGTGCTCGGCGACTCCATGGCCGACTGGCTCGCCTATGGCCTCGAGGATGCCTATTCGGAGCAACCCGACATGGGCGTGATCCGCAAGCACAAGACCGTCTCCGGCCTGTTGCGCTACCAGCCGAAGGGCGAGCCGGCCGACTGGGCCGCGGCAGCAAAGGGCATTCTCGCCACCGAGAAGCCGGATGCCATCGTGGTGATGCTCGGCCTCAACGACCGCGTGGCGATCCGCGAGCCGGACAAGGCCGACAAGAAGGGCAAGAAGGACGACAAGATCAGGCCGGACGGCACGGCGAGCGAGGCAGCGAAGCCCGACGCCGATGCCGACGCCGATCAGGACATCGCCGATCCCGGCGCGATCACCGCGCCCGAAAAGGGATCGCGTTCGGCCGGCGGCGGCTCGGTCGATTTCCGCGACGACCGCTGGGTCGAGCTGTACAGCAAGAAGATCGAGGAGATGATCGGCATCCTCAAGGCGCGTGGCGTGCCGGTGCTGTGGGTCGGGCTGCCCGCGGTGCGCGGCACCAAGGCGACCTCCGACATGCTGTTCCTGAACAATCTCTATCGTGATGCCGCCGGCAAGGCGGGGATCACCTATGTCGATGTGTGGGACGGCTTTGTCGACGAAGGCGGCCGCTTCCTGCAGCAGGGCCCGGATTTCGAGGGCCAGATCCGCCGGCTGCGCTCCTATGATGGCGTCTACTTCACCAAGGCCGGCGCGCGAAAGCTGGCGCATTATGTCGAGCGCGAGATCACGCGGCTGATGGCGGCGCGCTCCGGGCCGGTGGCGCTGCCGAGCGAACCCGCGCCCCCCGATGCCAGTGCCGTTCCCGGCGCGCCGCCGCCGCGTCCGCTGGCCGGGCCGATCGTGCCGCTGGTGGCCTCCAGCGTCGGCACCGATCAGTTGCTCGGCGGCCCCGGCGTCCGCCCGGTGGCGGTCGATGCGCTGGCGTCACGGACATTGACGAAAGGCGAGCCGCTCGCCGCGCCCGCCGGCCGCGCCGACGATTTCGCCTGGCCGCGCCGCGAAGTCGGCCGCGAACAGGCTAGAGGCGAAACGCCGGTAGCCTCGGCGTCGCCGGGTACTGTCGGCACTGACGGTATCACTCCGGTGATGGCGCCGCCCGCCCCGCCGAAGCCGAAAAAGCCGAAGCCGATAGTGGCGACCGAACAGCCCTCGACATTCGGCGGCTTCTTCGGCTTCGACGAACCGCGCCGCCAGCCCGCGCCGCCACCGCAGCGCCCGCGCAGCGGCCCCCGTCCCCCCGGCAATGTCGGCCCCTCCGCCTCCGCACCGAATTTCTTCACGCGGTAATTATCCCTCGTCATTCCGGGGCGCGAGCAGCGTCAGCTGCAAGAGCGCGTCCACAGACACGCCAATTGGCGTGTCGGGGAATGACAAAACAAAAGTCCCTCACCCTTTTCAGGATGAGAGACCTTGGTCCGATCGATGGGTTACGCCATCAATTCGCTCAGTAGCCCCAGCGGCTCGGACGGCGCGCAGGCGGGCGCGTCATCAGCATCGCCAGCGCAAAGCCGATCCCGCCGGCGACCAATAGTGCGCCGAGCGGATTGTCGCGCACCTGCTTGGTGATCGCCTGGGTGCCATCGCGATAGATGTCGCTGTCGACGGCGTCCTTGGCATAGCTGGTGGCGGCGTCGGAGGCGTCGCGCACCGCATCCTTGGCCTGGCCATACAGGTTCTGCACCGTGCCAGAGGCCTCGCGGGCGCGGCCCGAAGCCTTGGTTTCGGTATCGCCGGTCAAATCGCCAACCGCGCTTTCAACCTTACCCGCGGCATCCTTGGCAGCGCCGGCAAAACGGTCCTTATCCATGTCAGTCACTCCATGAGAGAACTCTCAGGCTGGGTAACCGATCAGGCCGCTTCCAGTTCCTCAAGCCCAAGCATATCAAACGATCACAGGATCAATCCGCCATCGACTACCAGCGTGTGACCGCAGACGTAAGCCGACAGCGGCGACGCCAGGAACAGCGCCGCGCCGGCCATGTCGGCCGGCGTGCCCAATCGCTGCAGCGGAATCCGCGCGACCGCGCCTTCCAGCCGCTTCGGATTGGCGGTGGTCACTTTGGTCATCTTGGTGTCGACCAGCCCCGGCGCGATGCCGTTGACGCGAATGCCGTCCTCCGCCCAGGCCTGCGCCAGCGTCCGCGTCAGGCCCACCGCGCCGGTCTTCGAGGCGTTGTAGGCCGGATTGCCCTTGGTGGCGTGATAGGCCGCGGTCGAGCTGACGATGATCAGCCGCCCGGCAGCCTGCTTCAGCAGCGGATGAAACTTCGTCGCGCAGGCCATCAGGCTGATCAGGTTGACTTCCATCACCTGGCGAAAGCCTTCCATCTCGAATTCGCCGCGGCGATAGATCACGGCGCCCTGCGCCAACACCAGCACATCGAGCCGCTCGAGCTTCGGCTGAAACGCCTCGATCGCAGCCGCGCTGCTGACATCGAGCGAACTGTAGTCGAGCCCCGTCAGATCCGAACCTTCGTCGATCGTGTAGTCCGCCGCCTTGGCGCGGGTGCCGCAGACATGCACGCGCGCGCCTCTGCTGCGAAACGTTTGCGCGATGCCATTGCCGATGCCACTGGAGCCGCCGATCACCAGCACCTGCTGGCCGCTGAAGTCGAGTTCGTTCATCCCTTGGTCTCCTTTTGATTTGCCTGTTGTCTGCGGAGCGCGACGAGCACTGTCAATCTTGCAGCGCACTACACTCATCGAATGTTGACATCCGCATCGTCCGGCGTAGCCTTTTCGCAAGCGGTCCGGACTCCGGAAGCCGCACCACGAATGGATCAACCATTCCACACGGAGGAATAACGCGCATGCCCGTGACCATCCGTAAACTGCATCCGGTGTTCGTCGGCGAAGTCACCGGCGTCGATCTCTCCCGGCCGCTCAGCCGCGAGGAAGCCGCGGCGATTGAGGCCGGCATGGACGAGCATGCGGTGCTGGTGTTTCCGAAGCAGGACATATCCGACGAACAGCAGCTAGCTTTCGCGCTGAATTTCGGCCCGCGCGAAGACGCCCGCGGCGGCACCGTCACCAAGGCACAGGACGCCCGGCTGACGACGGGGGTGAACGACGTCTCCAACCTAGGCAAGGACGGCAAGCCGCTGCCGCGGGACAACCGCACGCACCTGTTCAACCTCGGCAACTGCCTGTGGCATTCCGACAGCTCGTTCCGGCCGATCCCGGCGAAGTTTTCATTGCTGTCGGCGCGCGTCGTCAATCCGAAAGGCGGCAACACCGAATTCGCCGACATGCGCGCGGCCTGGGACGCGCTCGACGACGAGACGAAGGCCGAGATCAACGACATGATCTGCGAACATTCGCTGATGACCTCACGCGGCGCGCTCGGCTTCCTCGACTACACCGACGAAGAGAAGCAGATGTTCAAGCCGGTGCTGCAGCGCTTGGTGCGGACCCATCCCGCCCACGGCCGCAAGTCGCTGTACCTGTCGTCGCACGCCGGCAGCATTGTCGGCATGACGGTGCCGGAAGCCCGCGTGCTGCTGCGCGACCTCAACGAACACGCGACGCAGCCGAAGTTCGTCTACGTCCACAAATGGACTGTCCATGACCTGGTGATGTGGGACAACCGCCAGACCATGCACCGCGTGCGCCGCTACGACCAGTCGCAGCCCCGCGACATGCGCCGCGCGACGGTGGCGGGCGACGCCCCGACCGTGGCGCAACAGGCGGCGGAGTAAACTATCCGGCGAGGGCGCCAAGCACGTTGGCACGTTCCAGCGTTGTACGCAGCATCGTTGACGCCAGGAAATGGCCGGCGAGCGGGAGATCGAGACCGACCTGCCAGACGCTTTCGCGAACGTCTGGTCCACCTCGTTGTGTGAGGGCAATCTCTGACCTCCCCTCAAGCAAGGCGTCGCCGGCTCGCCCCGGCTACGCCTCCACTTTGGAACGCAAGATCCGCCGATCGATCGCAGTCGCCAGGGCGTCGTCGATGGACGTCATCGGCAACCGCACTTCCGGACTGTCGATCAGGCCACTGCGCCACAGCCAATACTTCAGCGGCGCGGGAGACGGCTCGGCGAACAGCAGTTTTGCAATGTCCGACAAGGCCCGCCACTGCGCCGATGCATGTAACGGATCGCCCGACAGGATGCTGTGCCGCAGCGCTGCAAAGTCGCGAGTGCAGACATGCGCCGACGCCAGAATGCCGCCGTCGCTGCCGCGGATCAACGCGCCGTAGAACAAGGCGTCCTCGCCGGTCAGCACGGCGAAACCACGCGGCCGCCGGCGCAGCAGCTCGACCGACTGCAGCGTGTCCGCCGCACAATCCTTGATCCCGACGATATTGCTGCGTTCGGCCAACTGCAGGATCGTCGCGGTGTCGAGATTGACCCCGGTGCGGTACGGAATGTTGTAGAGCATGATCGGCCGCGCGGTGGCGTCGGCCAGTGCCCCGAAATGCTGCAGCAGGCCACGCTGCGACGGCCGTGAATAATGCGGGCTGGCGATCAGGTAACCATCGACCGGCCAGTTCGCGGTCCGCACCAGCGTGGCGACCAGCCGACTTGTGTCGCTGCCGGTCAGGCCGAGGTAGAGCGGACGCGTCACGCCGCCATGCTGCAGCTCCATTGCCGTGACCATCACGAGTTGCTCGAGTTCGTCGTCGCCGAGCGTCAACCCCTCGCCGGTTGTGGCGCCGAGAATGAGTCCGTCGATCGGCTGGTCGGCATAATGAGCGATCAATCGCCGCAACGATGCGGCGTCGATGGCGCCGTCGCGAAACGGCGTGACGAGGGGCAACCACAGACCGCTGGGCGGTCCGGAAGCGGCAGGCATGAGCGTGTCTCCTGTCTGGGCCGGCGACGGAGACGCATAAAAAAACCCCGTCGAAACCGGCGGGGCCATGGTGAATGTGTTCGGGCGTATCGATCTATCGCGCGCACAAATCCCCGTCCCCTGAAGAGGCACGGTGTTTCATATTGCGTTGAGTGGCGCGTGTGATCATGGAGGTAACATGCGCATCCCGAACTACACATGTCAAGCGAGCGTTGCTACACACCGACAACTATCTTCCGCGCAACCGCTCCAGCACCTCCGACGACGCAAACCCATCCGCCGCCGTTCCGATCGAGGCCTGGAAGCTGCGCAGCGCCTCGCGGGTCTGGCCGCCGAGCTGGCCGTCGGGGGTGCCGCGGTAGAAGCCGCGCTGCACCAGCAGTTGCTGCAGCTCGAGCCGCTCGGCGCGGGACAGCACGCGTTCCTGGCGCGGCCAGGGCTGCACGAAGGGTTGGCCGCCGCGCAGGCGGTCGGCGAAGTGGCCGATCGCCATGGCATAGGCCTCGGCCGGATTGTATTTCATGATGACGCGAAAATTCTGCAGCATCAGAAAACCCGGGCCGTCGGCGCCGGCCGGCGCCAGCAGATAGGCCTTGTCGGGATTGCGCGGGAACGGCTGGGCGTTGGCGCGCTTGAGGCCGAGATGCTCCCATTGCGGCAAAGTCATCGCCTTGGCCTTGTCGGCCAGCATGTAATTGAAACCCTTGGGCACCACGACCTCGTAGCCCCAGCTCTGGCCGCTCTGCCAGCCGTCTTTCTTCAGGTTGTTGGCGGTGGAGAAGATCAGGTCGGTGGGGTTGTCGACCACGTCGCGGCGGCCATCGCCATCGCCGTCCACGGCGAAGCGCTTGAAGGCGGTGGGCATGAACTGGGTCGGGCCGAAAGCGCCGGCCCAGGAGCCGCGCATCTGTTCGAGCCGCAGGTCACCGCGATGCAGGATCTCCAGCGCGGTGAGGAATTCGTCCTTGAAGTAACCCTGGCGGCGACCGACGCAGGCGAGCGTCGCGGTGGAGCGCAGCACGTTGCGGTCGCCCATCTGCGTCGAATAGTTGGATTCGATGCCCCAGATCGCCGCGATGATGTAGCGATCGACGCCGTAAGCGCGCTCGGCAGCGTCGAACTGGGTCTTGTACTTGGCCAGCACCTCACGGCCCTTGGCGAGACGGGTGTCGTTGACCAGGATATCGAGATAATCCCAGATCGCCTTGGTGAATTCGGGCTGCGAATCCATCAGATCCATGATCCGCAGGTCCGGGGTCAGGCCGGCGGTGAAGCGCTCGAAACTTTCCTGCGAGATGCCGCGGCGTGCGGCATCGGGCCACAGGCCAGCCAGGCAAGTGTCGAAATTATTGGCGGCGTCGCGGATCGCCTGCGCCGTCATCAGCGGATGGCCGGAGGCGCCGTCCTCGCCGGACCATGGCTGCACGCCGCCACTGGACGGTGCTTGCGGCAGGGCGGCCTGTGGCGGCGCCGAACCGGAAAAGAAGTTGTCGAACAGGCTGAACGGGCCGCGATTCGATTGCGCCTGCGCGGCATGGGGCAGCACAGCCGACAGCAGCAGTGCGCCGAGCGCAGCCGCGCCGAGCCCCGTGTTCTGCCGCCCGGTGGCCGCCGATCGAATCATTCTCATCGCAAAATCCAGACCTGACACTCTCGCCACAGGAGGCCTTGTCACGGTTTCCATCGCCTTAACATTAGCGCAATTCCGCCACCCCGCTCAGAAAGGTTAATCTGAAGCGTGTATGTCGACACCATAGATCCGCCGTTGTTCCCGGTTGCAAAGGGAACTGCATCGGGCAATCTACGTTTGCATGCGCGTTTCGTTTCCCCTCAAGACCATTGCAAAGTCCCCTCGATGAAAATCCGTAAAGCTGTTTTCCCGGTCGCAGGCCTCGGCACCCGGGTCCTGCCCGCCACCAAGGCGATGCCGAAGGAGATGCTGACCATCGTCGATCGGCCGCTGATCCAGTATGTGGTCGATGAGGCCCGCGAGGCCGGCATCGAGCATTTCATCTTCGTCACCGGCCGCAACAAGGGCGTGATCGAGGACCATTTCGACAGGGTGTTCGAGCTCGACGAGACGCTCAAGAGCCGCAACAAGACCTCCGAAATGGAGCAATTGGCGCGCTTCCAGCCGGAAGCCGGCGCCATGAGCTTCACCCGCCAGCAGGCGCCGCTCGGCCTCGGCCACGCGGTATGGTGCGCCCGCGACATCGTCGGCAACGAACCCTTCGCGGTGGTGCTGCCGGACGAACTGGTGCTGAACTCACCAGGCTGCCTGAAACAGATGGTCGATATCGCCAGCGGGCTCGGCGAGAAATCCAACCTCGTCGCGGTCGAGGAAGTGCCGATGGAGCTGACCCATCAATACGGCATCTGCGGCGTCGGCGAGCGCCATGGCGGCCCCGATGGCAACACCTTCACCATCGACGGCATGGTCGAGAAGCCGCCGAAGGGCACCTCGCCCTCGAATCTGTCGATCACCGGCCGCTACATCCTGCAGCCGGAGATCTTCAAGATCCTGGAAACCCAGGAGCGCGGGTCCGGCGGCGAGATCCAGCTCACCGACGCGATGATCGGGCTGGCGAAGAGCCAGGCGTTCTACGGCGTCGAGTTCGAGGGCGAGCGCCACGATTGCGGCTCGAAGTCCGGCTTCCTGCGCGCCAACATCGCCTTCGGCCTGCGGCGCCCCGATCTGCGCGACGGGTTGCGCGCGGAGATGCTGCGGTATCTCGCGGAGTAATTCCCGCGCCCCTCTACACGCTCCTCCGTCATCCTGAGGTGCTCGCCGCTTGGGCGAGCCTCGAAGGATGCGCGACGAGCGCCGGTGGCCATCCTTCGAGACGCCGCGCAAGAGCGCCGCTCCTCAGGATGACGGCCGAGTGTGAAGCGCACGCGAGAAAACGAAATTACGCCGCCATCAGCAGATACGGCGCGATGGCGACCATGGACTGATTGCGGCCAGCGGCTTTCGCCGCATAGAGCGCCTTGTCGGCGGCTTCCACCAGGCCGCTCCATTCCATCGTCACCAGCGGCGTCAGGCTGGCGACGCCGACGCTGACGGTGAGCATCGCCGGTTCGGCCGGCAGCTCCTCGACCTTGCGGCGGATGGTTTCGGCGATCTTCAGCGCGTCCTCGGCGGAAATCCCCGGCAGCAGCACCGCGAATTCCTCGCCACCATAGCGCGCGGCGCAATCGCCGGCGCGGCACGCCGAACTGGCGATACAGCCGGCGATGGCGATCAGGGCCTGGTCGCCAGGCTGATGGCCGAAGGTGTCGTTGAATATCTTGAAATGGTCGGCGTCGATCAGCAGCAGCGCCAGCGGCCGCGATTGCCGGATCGCGCGGCGCCATTCCAGCTCGATGGCGGCGTCGAACTTGCGCCGGTTGCGCAGGCCGGTCAGCGCGTCAGTGGTGGCGAGCTCTTCGAGCTTGTCCTCGGCGCGGGCACGGCGGCTGATTTCGCGGGCAAGAAACAGTGTCACCGCGGTGATGAAGCAGACCAGCGCCAGCATGATGCCGCCGATCCGCAGCGCCTGCCGCTGCCACAGGCTGTAGATGCCGGCCCATGGCCGGCCGACGATGACCAGCAGCGGCCGGCCGCTGTCGCGCCAGACATAGAGCCGTTCGATTTTGTCGACCACGCCGACGCCGGAATAGGAGCCGCTGCCTCGCGCCAGCACCCGCATCACGCCGGGCATCTTGCCGAGATCCATGCCGATGACGTCGAGGTCGAACGGGGTGCGCATGATGACGACGCCGTCGCGGCGGATCACCGTGATGTTGTCATCGGGATTCAACCTCAGCCGGTCGAACAAATCGTGGAAATAGGAAAACCGGATGGAGCCTGCGACCACACCGGCAAAGTTGCCGTCGCTGTCGGTAATGCGCCGGCTCAGCACCACCGCATAGGCGCCCCGGTGCAGCATCGGCCGACTGATGAACAGCCCGCGCTCGCCGTCGCCGCTATGCACCTTGAAGAATTCCTCGTCGGCGCTGTTCTGCTTGACCGGATCGAGCGAGGCGGCGTCGATGGTGAGATCGCCCTTGGCGTCGAACACCTGGATGGCGCCGAAATGACTGGACGAGGCGGCGTGATCGAACAGGATCAGCTGGCGCATCTCCTTGCTGAGCTGGCCGATCTCCGGCGTCGTCATGCCCGAAACCACCGCGCGCAGCGAGAGATCGTAGAGTTCGACGGTGCGGCCGATATCGGCATCGATGGTGGTGGCGAGGTTCTCGCTGGTCTGTCGCGCCAGCGCCTCCTCGCCGCGCCGCATGTCGAACATGACGCTGCCGCACACCGCCGAGAAGCCCAGGATCGTGACCAGCGACGACAGAATCAACAGCTTGGCCGATAGCGGCCAGCGTCGCCCCCCCGTCCCTGCATTCCCCGATCTCATCGCTTGCTCCTGAGCAAAATTGATCGCACGCAAATGATTGCCGAGCGCTTAAATACCTCCGGAGGGTTCCGCACGCCGTTAACGAGGGGTTGCGAGGTGGGGCGCAATTGCATGAAGCCGGTGCTGGAATACCAAAGCTCTGCTGTGGCATCCTCAGGCGCAGGCGCGTATGACGACGGCACCGCCATTCGACCCCGAGGACACCCTGTGCCTGACTACGACCTGCTGCGCGACCACCTGAGCAAACAGACGCTGGACGAATTCGTGCTGAGCATGGAGGCGATCGAAGAGATCATCGACGACGCGCTGCCGCGCGCGTCGCACCGGGCGTCGTGGTGGGAGACCGAACGCGCCCCGGACGAAAAGATGCCGCAACGCGAAGCCTGCATCGCAGCCGGCTACATAGCGACGCGGCTGCCGGACGGGAGCGGCGTGAAATTTCGCAAGAAGAAGGAGAAGTATGTGCGGAAGTGGATTTGAGGGGGTACCTGTGAGGTGGCTGTAGAAGCCGCTGCGCATTACCTCTGCAACCTCACGCCCAGCATCACCACCGTCGAGGCCGTGCTGGCGCCAGGGACGTTGGAGTCCAGGATATCGCGACGCACCTGCGCCTTGATCTGGACTTCGCGGTTCAGCTTGTAAACGAGGTCGCCGGACAGCGAGTAGATTTTGTCGAAGCGGAAATTTTCCTGGTAGTCCTGCGTACCGTAGGTGAACTTGCCGATCGCGGTGAGCCAGCGGCGGAAGTCGTGATCGACCTCGAAAGTGTAGGTGCGGGTCAGCACGCCGGGCACACCGGGAATCGTGGTCTCATCGATTGATGTGATGGAGACGAATTTCGCCGTGGTCAGCGGCGTCGCGGCCCACACCAATGAGGCACTGGTCAGCAGGCCTTTCAGATTCTCCAGCCGCGGATCGGTATAGCTGCGCGCGGCGTAGCCGATCGAGGCTTCGCCGGTCAAAAGCCGCGTGAATTCGAAGGTGGTGCCGGCCTTGATGTAGCCGCCGTTGGAATCGCGGAGATAGCCGAAGCGATCGGCGGGCACGTCATGCACGCGGGTATCGCCCTGGATTTCGACGAACGGCCGCAGTCCCGGCAGCACTTCATAGCTGGCGCGGCCGACACCGCCATACTGGTTGAAGTTGCGGTCGGCGTTGGTGGTGATGCTGCCGTCGGTGAGGTGCGAGTCCTGATATTCGGTGCGGTCGACGAGGCCGTCGAGCTTGATCTGCAGCCGGTTGAAATCCTGCTCGACGCCAAACGTGCCGCCGACAACGGTGTAGAGCGGAAATTTGGTAAGGCCGGCCTGGATGTTCGGGCTGCCGGGATTGTCGGCGCCTACCCGCAGCCGCGCTTCGGTATTGATGCGGGTGTCGCGGCTGGCATCGATGCGGCCGTCGATCTTGCCGGTGAAATCGATGCGGTCGATATTGACCGGCGCTGGCGAAATCTGCCCATCCGGAAACGGAAAGGTGTTGCCGTAGCCGGTGAACGATCCCCGGAGATCAACGACCACCGAATGCCGCGACCAGTCCGACGCCGCCAGGAACTCCGGCGCGATCTTGTAGAACGATGAGCCCCTCGGCTGCACGAAGCGCGCGGGGTTGTTGTCATAGCCGCCGTAGATTTCGACCGCGGACTTGACCAGGAAGCTGCCGACATAAACACCGGTCGGACCGTAGGGATCGAGGTCGGGCTTCAGCCGCTTGCGCGCGGGCTGGCCGACCACGGTGCCGGCGATCGAGGCCGACACCGGCGGCTTGTTGGCTTTTGACGACGGTGGAATCGACAAAGGCGGCGTCGGCACGACGGGCGGCGGGCTGCCGGGGCCGGGCGACGGCTTCGGCTTGAACGCGCCGGGATAGGGTTTGGGCTTCTTGCGGCGGCGGTTCAGCGAATCGAAGCCGGACTCCGAGGCGCCATAGGCGGCGGGGTTGCCATAGATGATCGACTGGCCGATCCGCGACGGCGCGATGGCGCTGGTACGCAATGCGTCGGTGGGCTCGTCGGGCAGATCGGGGGTGCGGCGCAGCGGCAGGTTCTGCGGCGCCACGAAACCGCCGGGCACCGGGCGCAACAGATCGGAGGTCAGCGCCTGACCGGCCGCCGGGAGTGGAATGAGGACACCGAGCCATAGACAGGCCGACACCGCGCGCAGGGGGATGGCGCAGTTACGGCGGCCCGGGGCTGGACCTGTCCTCACGATCTTAAAAACTCCAACCAAATCAATCGCTTGATCGAGAATCCCGCCGGCGTTGTCAGGCGCATGCGGGCCGTTATGGTTAAGGGAGTTAAAACGGTTATGGTTAATGTGGCGTTGAGATCGGCCGCGGCGGGTTTCGCGTCCGGGCGGCTGCCGTGCTAAGGAAAAAGTCGAAATATCCGACTAGGACTCAGGCGCATGGCACTCACCACACCGAAAGCGGCCAAGGGGACGATGACCGATCAGGCCAGTGAAGCGATCGCCTCGGCGCTGCGCACCCTGGACGCCGAAGCCAGCGGCGTCACCGCGCTCGCGGCAGCCCTGCAATCCGATGGTCTCGGCACCGCCTTCATCGCCGCCGCCGAACTGATCCGCAACGCCAGGGGCCGGCTGATCATCACCGGCTTGGGCAAGTCGGGCCACATCGGCCGCAAGATCGCCGCCACCTTTGCCTCCACCGGCACGCCGGCGTTCTTCGTCCACGCCGCCGAGGCCAGCCATGGCGACCTCGGCATGATCACCGCCGACGACGTCATCATGGCGCTGTCGTGGTCCGGCGAGCAGCCGGAGATGAAGAACCTCGTCACCTATGCCAAGCGCTTCAAGATCGGCGTCATCGCGATGACGTCGGATGCCGCCTCGACGCTGGCGCAGGCCGCCGACGTTTCGTTGGCCTTGCCGAAGGCGCGCGAGGCCTGCCCGCACAACCTCGCCCCCACCACCTCGTCGCTGATGCTGCTCGCCTTGGGCGATGCGCTGGCGATCGCGCTGCTCGAAGGCCGCGGCTTCACTTCGGTGGATTTCTCGGTGCTGCATCCCGGCGGCAAGCTCGGCGCGATGCTGAAATACACCCGCGACCTGATGCACGCGGGCGACGCCGTGCCGCTCAAACCGCTCGGCACCAAAATGTCCGACGCGCTGGTGGAAATGTCCTCGAAGGGCTTTGGCTGCGTCGGCATCATCGACAGCAATGGCCATGTGGTCGGCATCGTCACCGACGGCGATCTGCGTCGCCACATGCGGCCGGACCTGATGACCGTGTCGGTCGACGAGGTGATGACCAAAAATCCCAAGACCATCAGCCGCGATCTGCTCGCCGGCGAGGCACTGGAGATTCTGAATTCGTCGAAGATCACCGCACTGCTCGTCACCGACACCAGGAAGCCGGTCGGCATCGTGCATCTGCACGATCTGCTGCGCGCCGGCGTGGCTTAAGCCCCAGTCTCACCTGCACATTGCATATTTCTCCGCCATGCCCGGCTCCGGCCTTATGCCGGGCATCCACGTCTTGGCAGCAGAGGAAGGCGTTGATGGGATGACCTGTGGCGCTCGTTTATTCGATTCATAGAATCACGTGCGGAAATAGGTGGTTGGAATAAGCCGTCGCATTGTTTGAGCGTCCTCGCCGCGCATATCCGTATACGGAAACTATACCTCACTTGCAATCACTGGCAGTGTCCCGGTTGGCACTGTACCGAGTCGCTCGCTAAGGACGGATAGCGCATGAACAGGAATTTTGTGAATTTTCGGGTCGTCTATGATGACCTGACGGACGAGGTCTTGCGATCATCTGAGAGCTTTCTAAAGGACCACCTCGCGAACTGGTTTGAGCAGATCGACGAGACACCCGCAGTGGGCGGGCTCATCCGATCGCTCGAAACCGATCTGGATTTTGAGACTTGGCAGACGGAGCGGGAGGCCTCCATTCAGAGTATGGCCGGAAGCGGCGAGCTGCGCTGGCCCAAAGGCCGCGAGGCGCGACTGGGCATGCAGCTTCAACTATTCCGGCGAATAGCCGAAGAGACGCTCGACGCATTCGATTTCAGCCGCAACTACATGGGATCGGGGAACGACCTTGATGCTCAGATCAGTGAATTCACCGATCAGGTATTTCGTCCAATGGCGCGGGACCTGCGCCGATTCCTAGAAGAGCGACTTTCAGAAGCGAGCGAGGCGGAAGTGCCCGCTAGAGCACATTCCCCAAAAAGTGAGTCGGAGGGGATTCTCTAGAGGTGGGAATGCTGATTCCATCTTTGCGACTGAGTCGGGAGGATGGGATGGGCAAGCCGTACAGCATGGATTTACGCGAGCGGGTAGTTTCGGCGATCGAAGGCGGGGTATCGACGCGTCAGGCGGCGGAGCGCTTTGCGATCGGGATTGCGACGGCCGGGACATGGGCGCGGCTGAAGCGGGCAACGGGGGAAGTTCGCCCTGCCAAACAGGGCAAGCCGAAGGGGTCCGTGCTTGATGGGCATGCGGATTTCATTCTGCGCGCGCTTGCCGAGGCGCCCGACACAACGCTTGACGAGATGGTCGAGCGGTTGCGGGAGGAACGCGGCGTGACCGTTGTGAGGACCGCTGTGTGGAAGTTTCTCGATCGGCACGGCCAGACGCATAAAAAAAGACCGCCCACGCCAGCGAGCAAGAGCGCGCGGATGTAAAGGCCGCGCGCGAGATTTGGTTCGATGGCCAAGACGATCTTGACCCCGAACGCCTGATCTTCATCGATGAGAGCGGCCTTTCGACGAAGATGGCGCGCCTTCGTGGCTGGGCGCCCAAAGGCGAGCGTTGCCGCGCCGCAATTCCGCACGGTCATTGGAAGACAGTCACCTTTGTCGGCGGTCTCACGCTTGCGGGCTTCGTTGCGCCGATGCTTCTCGATGGTCCGATGGACGGAGAGTGCTTCTTGGCCTGGGTCGAGCAGATGTTGGTCCCCAGCGCTCAGGCGATATCGTCATTATGGACAATCTGGCCGCTCACAAGGTCGCGGGCGTCAGGCAAGCCATTGAAGCCTGCAGCGCCGAACTCCACTATCTGCCGCCCTACAGTCCCGACCTCAATCCGATCGAAAATGCCTTCGCCAAGCTCAAGGCACATGTGCGCAAGTCCGCCGCGCGAACCCTCGACGCTCTCGAGCGAGCCGCCGCCAATGCGTTGCAACAGTTCAAACCTGACGAATGCATAAACTTCTTCGCTCACGCCGGATACGGCTTGGATTAAGAGGAATCTGCTCTAGCGACCGTGTCGTACGTTTGGACCACAATTCTCCCAAATATGCGGAGGCGAAGCAGGCCCTTGAGACGCTAGAGAAGCTCCTGCAAGAGACGAACGATTACCCCGACCCAGAGGACAAAGAGCAGAAGATCGCTGAAATCTCGGCAGCGCGTCGTTTGCTGCAAGCGGTGAGGGTGCGGGTCAAGGCCATCGTTGCAGTAGTGGGAGCAGCTCTGCTTTATCTAGCGTCTGCGTTCATGACCAGCGGTATCGGCACTGCCGCTAAGATTGCGTGGGAGCACATTCTTGCTCTTCTCGGTGTCTCGTAAATGAACGAGACAACGCCATTTGAGATCTCTTTGGTCCATGAACTTGGCCAGGATGCTATCCGCATGGCAAACGATTGGTTCTTTAAGTGGCATTGCATCAACATTGAGAACCACCACGTTGACGTGGAAGATTTCTACGGCGGGCGGATCACCGTCGGCGGCATCATGTTCCAAGGCCAGATACAGGACATTTACTGGTCGTCGGTCGGCAAGCACCTCGTTGATCAAGTGCACAAGGGGTTTCGCCAATGGAAAAACGAGTGCGCGGACTATCCGCCAAAGCTGAAGTTGTCTGCGTTGAACGCCTTGGAGACTAGTCTCAACGGGTATATCGCGCGGGTCATGCAGAACGCTGTTACGACGGATGCGGCTTTGCGCGGGCGCGGCGATCCCTCAAGCGCCCCGGTATACAACTCCACGGGCACGCACAGCCGGGCGAACGTCGAAGTCATCCGTCTCAAGGCAGCGCACTTGGCATTGATCCCTATAGAGGAAGCCAAGCCCAAGCCGTCGCTGCCGAAGCGCATTGAAGAGCACTTTACGAAGTGGCGCGGAGTATACGGCGGCGTGAGCCTGCTCATTGCGCTGATAGGCCTTGCGATCAAATTCTTCCTCTGAAGTAGCCGAGCAATCTACCCCTCAACATGGCGTCTTCAACGTATTCGTTTTACCCGACAGTGGATGGCACCACCCCCTCATGCCGGGCAAGCACTTGGACACCGTCCCATGTGCATTGACGCACTATCTTCTCGTTGAGCAGACAGAGGCGCTGTAATTTTTCATCAAGTTCTGAAAGTGTGTAGACGCCTGCGATGCTGATGCATCGTCGGCCAGGGCTTCTAGACTAAGCCACGTCCACCGTCAGGCTTGCGCCATCCGCCTTCACGATCTTCACACGTGTTCCGGCCGGCGCATCGGGGCCGGCGACGCGCCAGACGGTGTCGTCGATCCGCACGATGCCCTCGCCATCGACGATCGGCTTTTCCAGCGTGCAGACCCGGCCGACCAGCGCGTCGGAGCGCTTGTTGAGAAACGGATTCGGATTGGCGCCAGGCTTTTGCCGCGCGACGCGCCGCCACAGCGGCACGGCTGCGGCGGCGAACACCGCAAACAGCAGGATCTGCAGCTGCCACGACGGATGAAACACGAACGACAACAATCCGACCAGCAACGCCGCGAGTCCGAGCCAGAACAGGAAGACGCCGGGCGCGAGCAATTCGAGCGCCATCAGCAACAGGCCGAAGATCAGCCAGTTCCAGGTGCCCAGCGTGACGAACATCTCGCCCATTTTCAGGTCCTCGGCGTGACCGGGGGCGTTGGTCCGGCTGGCGGCACCGACGAGCGCCGCGCCGCAGCCTGCGCCGAGGCCGCGCTCTCGCCAAACGTCGCCTTGGCGATCTCGCCGATGCCGGCCAGCGAGCCCAGCACGCTCATCGCCTCGACCGGCAGCATGATGATCTTCTGGTTCGGCGAGTCCGCGATCTGGCCGAACGCCTTGATGTATTTGTCGGCGATGAAGTAGTTCAGCGCGGCGACGTCGCCCCTGGCGATGGCTTCGCTGACCATCTGCGTCGCCCGCGCCTCGGCCTCGGCGGAGCGCTCGCGCGCCTCGGCGTCGCGGAATGCAGCCTCGCGGCGGCCTTCGGCCTGCAGGATCTGGCCTTGCTTGGCGCCTTCGGCACGAAGGATTTCCGACTGCCGCTGGCCTTCCGCCTGCAGAATGTCGGCGCGCTTGACGCGCTCGGCCTTCATCTGCCGGCCCATGGCTTCGACCAGATCGGCGGGCGGCACGATATCCTTGATCTCGATGCGGTTGACCTTGAGGCCCCACGGCGACACCGCGGCATCGACCACGCGCAGCAGCCGCTCGTTGATCTCGTCGCGATGCGACAGCACCTGGTCGAGGTCCATGGCGCCCATCACCGAGCGGATGTTGGTCATGGTCAGCACGATGATCGCCTGGTTGAGATCCGAGACCTCGTAGCTGGCCTTGGCCGCATCGAACACCTGGTAGAACGCGACGCCGTCCACCGTCACCGTAGCATTGTCCTTGGTGATCACCTCCTGCTCGGGGATGCTGATCACCTGCTCCATCATGTTCATCTTGCGGCCGACGCGGTCGAAGTAGGGGATGATGATGTTGAGTCCGGGAGACAGCGTGCGGGTGAACTTGCCGAAGCGCTCGATGGTCCAGTCAAAGCCCTGCGGCACGGTTTTCACGCCGGCGAACAAAGTGAGGATGATCAGCACGACAAAGGCGATGGCGAAAATATCAAAACCCGTCATCAAAATCTCCCAGCGAAAATAACGCGCGGCATGCCGTGCCTGAATGGGTCGCCAGGATCAGATGTAAGGTTCGACGCCGGGAAAAGCGAGCGGTCAGATCCAGCCCTGCAGCTCGCGCAGCACCAACTGCCGGATCACATCCATGCCGGGATCGCTGTCGTTGAGACACGGGATTGCGGAAAACTGTTCACCGCCGTTGTGCTGGAAGATCTCGCAGTTTTCCTGCGCGATCTCTTCCAGCGTCTCCAGACAATCCGCGGAGAAGCCGGGCATCACCACGGCGATGCGCTTGACGCCGTCCTTGGCCAGCTGCTCGATGGTCTTGTCGGTATAGGGCTTCAGCCACTGGTCGAAGCCGAAGCGCGACTGGAAGGTCAGTATCAGCTTTGGTGCATCCGGTCCCATCCGCCGGCGCAGCGCGTCGGTGGTGGCAATGCATTGCGCCTGATAAGGGTCGCCCTTGTCGATGTATTTCTGCGGCATGCCGTGGTACGAGGCCACGATCAGTTCGGGCACGAACGACAGCGTCGCGATATGGCTCTCGATCGAGACCGCCAGCGCGTTGATATAGTCCGGCTCGTCGAAATAGGGCGGCGTCACCCGCAGCGTCGGCTGCGCGCGCATTTCGCCAAGCACGCGGAACACTTCGTCGCAGACCGTCGCCGAGGTCGCCGCCGAATATTGCGGATACAACGGCACCACCAGGATGCGATCACAGCCCTGCGCGGTCAGCGCGGCGATCCGCGAGCGGATCGAGGGATTGCCGTAGCGCATCGCCCAATCGACCACCACATGGCTATGGTCATCAATCGCCGCCGCCAGCTTGTCGGACTGCGCGCGGGTGATGGTCTTCAGCGGAGACTCGTTCAGCTCCGTGTTCCAGATCTTTAGATAGTCCTTCGCCTTGCGCCGGGGACGGGTGGTTAGAATGATGCCGTTGAGCACCAGCTTCCACAGCAGGCCCTGATCCTCGATCACCCGGGGATCCGACAGGAACTCCCTGAGATAGACGCGGACGCCGCGTGTATCGGCGCTATCCGGCGTGCCCAGATTGACCAGCAGCACGCCAACGCGATCCAGCGTTTTCGCAGCGACCGGTGCTCTCTCGATGGGAACGACAATCGTCATGATATCAGTGGCTTCGCGCTTTGGCCGGGCCTTGTCAAGACAAGCTCCCGGCATCGGATTCAGAAGCAGGTAACGCGTTCGGTGGCGACATAGCCGAGCAGCAGGCCGACGCCGAACAGCAGCACCAGAGCGGCGGCGCCGAATTCCAGCCCGCGCATGACAAGCGCTCCGCCGCCGTCGCGGCCGCCTGCGATGCGGCGCGCCAACCCCTTCGCGGAGACCGCGATGACAGCAATGGTCGCCACCGTGATCGCGGTGCCCAGGCCCATCACGAAAGTCGCGGCAATGCCGGCCCAGAACAGGCCCTGCGCCAGCGCGAACACCAGCACCAGGATGGCGCCGGAGCACGGCCGGATACCGACTGCGAAGATCGCGCTGAAGCCGCGCTTCCAGCCGCCGGGACCGGCGAGCTGGTCCGGCGTCGGTCCATGGGAATGGCCGCAATGCTCATCATGGACGTGGTCATGATGGGCATGGTCGTGATGCGCGCGGTCGTGCACGACAGCCTCGGCATGCGCAACATGGGCGTGGCCATGATCGTGGTGATGATCGTGACCATGGTGGTCGTGGTCGTGATGATGCACAGCGGCATGCGCCAACGCCGGCGCCAATTGCGGCGCGGACCCGGCCAAAGACGGCCGCAGCGCGCGGAAGAAGCCACGGCCCTTGCTCCAGACCAGCCGGACGCCGAAGGCAGCGATCAGCGCATAGCTGGCGATCTCGACCACCCGCTCGGCGCTGCACATGGTTTTGGCGGTAACATTAAGCAGCCAGGCACCGATGCCGACGATCAGCACCGCGACCAGCGACTGCATCAGCGCCGAGACGAACGACAGAGCGATGCCGCGCCGCGCGGTCTCTTCATTGGCGACCAGATAGGACGAGATCACCGCCTTGCCGTGGCCGGGACCCGCGGCGTGGAAGATGCCATAGGCGAAGGAGATCGCCAGCAGCGTCCACACCGCGCTGCCGTCGGACTTCGCGGCACGGATAGTCGACGACATCTCGCGGTAGAATTCGGATTGCTTGGTCAGCAGCCAGCCGACGATGCCGCCGACCTGCGCGTCGGGCGCGGCGCGCGCACCACCAAACGGATTTTGCGCCAGCACGTCATGCAGCGCGCCGTCGGCAACCACGGCAATAGCCAGCAACGCCGCGCAGCTGCAGAAGATCCGAGCCACCGTCTTGCTTCCGTCATTGCGAGGAGCACTTGCGACGAAGCAATCCAGTCTTTGCTGCTCCAAAGGCTGGATTGCTTCGCTTCGCTCGCAATGACGATTTGAGAGGTTCATGGACAATCTACCGTGATCTTGTTGGCGAACATCGCGCCGTAATTGGAATTCTCGCCGTTCATGAAGGTGTCTTCATTGAGCTTCTGCGCACCGGCCGCGCCGTCGTTGGGGCGCTGGATTGCCATCGTGCAGCTCGCCGGCGCACCGACCAGTCGGACCGGATCCTTCTTCTCCAGACCGAAATCGACGAAGAAGGTCGGGTCGAACACTTCGAGCGCCAGCTGTCTGGTCTTGAACGGCGTCTTGAACGGCAGCGTGAAGTGCAGCACCAGCGCCGCATCCTTGCGTTCAAGGTAGTAATCGACCGGGTCGAGGAAACGCTGTTTCTTGCCGTCGGCCTTGGCGAAGGTGAAGAAGCCGAATTCCTTCAGCGACTCCACATTGGTCTGCGCCAGCGGTGCCAGCTCCTCGCGGGTGTAAACGCCCTTGGTTTTGGTCTCGACGCCCTGCAGCGCATAGGTCGAGAACATGTCGTCGAAGGTCCAGCTGTGGCGCACGCCGGTGACCGAGCCATCCGGCGCATAGACCAGTTCGCTCGAAGCGGTGACCCAGACGTGCGGATGCGCCGCGGCCGCAACGACGCCGCCCGTGAGGGCGACGAGCAGCGTCAGCAGGGCGAGCGCGCGATGCATCAGGCGCGCCACCTCAGGCTGCCTCGGGGGTGTCGAGCAGGCCGCGACGGCGCAAGAGCGCATCTGGCGCAGGTGCGCGGCCGCGGAAGGCGATATAGGCGGCCTCCGGATCGACCGAACCGCCCGACGAATAGATGTCGTCATGCAGCCGCTTGGCGACCGCGGGATCGAAGATGTTGCCGGCTTCCTCGAACGCGCCGAAGGCGTCGGCATCCATCACCTCGGACCACATGTAGCTGTAATAGCCCGAGGCATAGTGATCGCCGGAGAAGATATGGCCAAACTGGGTCGGGCGGTGCCGCAGCGAGATTTCCGCGGGCATGCCGATCTTCTCCAGCTCCTTGCGCTCGAACGCCGCCACGTCGGTGCTGGCCGAGGCTGGCTGGGTGTGGAATTCGAGGTCGATCAGCGCCGAGGAGACGAATTCCACCGTGGCGAAGCCCTGGTTGAACTTTCGCGCGGCGATGAAGCGCTTGAGCAGATCGTCCGGCAGCGGTTCGCCGGTCTGGTAGTGCTTGGCGAAGGTCTGCAACACCTGCGGCTGCTCCTGCCAATGCTCATAGAGCTGCGACGGCAGCTCGACGAAGTCGGTGAATACCGAGGTGCCCGACAGCGAGGGATAGGTGACATCCGACAGCATGCCATGCAGGCCGTGGCCAAACTCGTGGAACAGGGTCCGCGCGTCATCGGGCGACAGCAGCGAGGGCTGGCCGTCGGTGCCCTTGGCGAAGTTGCAGACGTTCAGGACCAGCGGCGCGACGTCGCCGTCGAGCTTCTGCTGATCGCGCAGCGAGGTCATCCAGGCGCCGGAGCGCTTCGAGGGCCGGGCGAAGTAGTCACCATAGAACAGCGCCTTGTGCTGGCCCTTGGCGTCCTTCACCTCCCAGACCCGGACGTCGGGATGCCACACCGGAACATCCTTGCGCTCTTCGAAGGTGACGCCGAACAGCCGGGTCGCGGTGTCAAAGGCGGCGTCGATCATGTTGTCGAGCGCAAGATACGGCTTGATCGCGGCGTCGTCGAAATTGGCGCGGCGCTGCCGCAGCTTTTCGGCGTAGTAGCGCCAGTCCCAGGAGGCCAGCTTGAAATTGCCGCCCTCTTCCGTCACCAGCTCCTGCAGCGCATCGCGGTCGGCGAGCGCGCGGTCCCGCGCCGGCTTCCAGACCCGCTCCAGCAGGCCGCGCACGGCCTCCGGCGTCTTCGCCATGGAATCTTCCAGCCGGTAGGCCGCAAACGTCGGGAAACCGAGCAGCTTGGCGCTCTCCTCGCGCAGCTGCAGGATCTCGACGATGGTGGCGTTGTTGTCGTTGGCGTTGCCATTGTCGCCGCGCGCGATGAAGGCCTTGTAGGCCTTCTCGCGCAGATCGCGCCGCGTCGAACTCTTCAGGAACGGCTCCATGGACGAACGCGACGTCGTCACGATCGCCTTGCCGGTCATGCCACGCTCTTCCGCCGCAGCCTTGGCGGCGGCGACAAAGCTCTCCGGCAGGCCGTCGGTGTCGCCTTCGCCGATTTCCATGAACCAGTCCTGCTCGTCGCCGAGCAGATGGTGGCTGAATGCGGTGCCGAGATGGGCGAGACGCTCGTTGATCTCCGCCATCCGCGCCTTGGCGACCTCGTCGAGGCCGGCGCCGGCGCGGTGGAAGCGGGTATAGGTGCGCTCCAGCAGCCGCAGCTGCTCCGAGCTGAGGCCGAGGCTGGCGCGGTTGTCGTGCAGTGCTGCGATGCGGCCGAACAGCACGGCGTTCATCATGATTGGGTTCCAGTGCCGGGCCTGGCGCAGCGACACTTCCTTGTCGATCTCCAGCAGTGCCGGATTGGAATGCGCCGAGACCAGGTCGTAGAACACCGCGGAGACCCGGCTCAGCAGCTTGCCGGAGCGCTCCAGCGCCGTGATCGTGTTGGCGAAGTCCGGCGCCGCGGGATCGTTGACGATCGCCGATATCTCGGCGGAATGGTCGAAAAACGCCTGCTCGAAGGCCTGTATGAAATGCTCGGGCAGGATCTCGGCGAACGGCGGCGTCTCGAACGGCGTCTGCCACGCCTGCAGCAGCGGATTGTCGAGTGCGCGCGAGGTGACCGCTGAATGCAAGGTGGTGTCTGACATTACAAATCCTGATTTGCCGCCCAATATGTGGGGAATCTATACCACGCGATGGGGCTTTTTTAGGCCCTTTAGCGCTTGCCGCAGCAGGCTTTTTCGGAGAGATTGCGGCCCGAAACAGGACCTTGAGACATGACCACTTCCACCGCCCCCCGCCGGATCTACTGGCCCAGCGTCATCACCGTGCTCTCGGCGGCGATCCTGATCGGCGCGGAAGTGTTCGGCGCGGCCTTTGCCGGCGGCTGGGCGCTGTCAATCCTGTTCGGGCTGGACACCATGGGCGAACACGTCCTGCAGGTGATCCTGTTTCTCGCCGGCACCGCCATCATGGTGACGTTCATCCGCACCGCGCAGCGCATCGAGCCGTTTACACGTCGCGGCTGAGCTAACAACTCACTGAGTCGCGGAAACCCGCGCCACGCCTGCGTCAAACGCTCACGCTTCCTTAAACTAACTTAACGTCTGTTCATGTTGAGCGGCGCTCAAACGCCTGCGTGAGACATTCGCATCACGTGCCGGGGAAAATTTCCCCTCAACCCAAAAAAAATCTTGCGAAGCAGAGTCAAACACCCTAATTGCACTCTTGCCCAATTTCGCACGTGCCTGTGGTCGTGTGTCAGTCGGTAGGTATCCGGACAAGAGGCCGGACAGCCGCCAAGGGACGAAGAAGCCGAGGGTCTCCTGCAAGATTTGCAAGGGGCCAGCATCTCTCTCCAGGGATGCCGTTGAAGGCAACTTTGATCCTTGCAACCGTGACTGGCAGCCGGAGGCGAACCGGCGCACCTCGTTCTCAACGGGGGACGCGACTTAAAGCAACGACGGATCGGGCTTTTTTGGTCTCTGCTGGCTTTCCATCAGCCAGCGCGAATACCGAAGAGGCTTGTCCTTCATTGCCAGGTGTGCGGGCGGGATCACTCCCAACCAATCCACGGCAGCACTTACGGTCTGAGCTTTCGACTTTGCCGCGCCTCCATCGCGCGACTGGGTCCGGAGGCGCTGAACCGACATCATTTTTTGAACGCGTCCCCTTTGCCGGGCCGTTTGGGAGAGTGCTATGACCGAACGTATCCAGGAATTCCTCCGTGCCCGCCGCAACGAAGGTCAGGACCTCGAGCCCTGCCTCGTCGTCGACCTTGAAGTCGTGCGCGACAATTTTCAGAGCTTCGCGAAGGCGTTGCCGGATAGCCGCGTGTTCTACGCGGTGAAGGCCAACCCGGCGCCGGAAGTGCTGTCGCTGCTCGCCTCGATGGGCTCGTGCTTCGACTGCGCGTCGGTGCAGGAGATCCAGATGGCGCTCGACGCCGGTGCGACCCCGGAGCGCGTCTCCTTTGGCAACACCATCAAGAAGGAACGCGACATCGCGCGCGCTTTCGCGCTCGGCATTCGCCTGTTCTCGGTGGACTGCACCGCAGAGGTCGAGAAGATCGCCCGCGCCGCTCCCGGCGCCAAGGTGTTCTGCCGCATCCTCTACGACTGTGCCGGCGCCGAGTGGCCGCTGTCGCGCAAGTTCGGTTGCGACCCGGAGATGGCGGTCGATGTCCTCGACCTCGCCAAGCGTCTGGGCCTGGAGCCGTATGGCATCTCGTTCCATGTCGGTTCGCAGCAGCGCAAGGTGAAGGCGTGGGATCGCGCACTGTCGATGGCGTCGTCGGTGTTCCGCGACTGTGCGGAGCGTGGCATCAACCTCTCCATGGTCAACATGGGTGGCGGATTCCCGACCAAGTACCTCAAGGAAGTCCCGGCGGTCGTGCAGTACGGCCGTTCGATCTTCCGTGCGCTGCGCAAGCATTTCGGCAACGCGATCCCGGAGACCATCATCGAGCCGGGTCGCGGCATGGTCGGCAATGCCGGCATCATCGAGACCGAAGTCGTTCTGATCTCCAAGAAGAGCGACGAGGACGATGTGCGCTGGGTGTACCTGGACATCGGCAAGTTCGGCGGTCTCGCCGAGACGATGGACGAGTCGATCCGCTACGCCATCAAGACGCCGCATGACGGCGCCGAGATGACGCCGTGCGTGCTCGCGGGCCCGACCTGCGATAGCGCCGACGTGATGTACGAGAAGCTGCCGTACCCGCTTCCGGTGACGCTCGAGATCGGCGACAAGCTGCTGATCGAAGGCACCGGCGCGTATACGTCGACCTACTCGTCGGTGGCGTTCAACGGCTTCCCGCCGCTGCGCACTTTCCACATCTGAGCGCCTTTTTGCTCTGAATAACCGGGAGCCGGTTCGCCGGCTCCCACCCCGTCACCTCCATTATCCGGATGACAACGCTGCGCAAAATGCAGCGGGGAATGACATGCCATGACGACTGCTCTGCAAAAGACCGCCACCAACAACACTGTTGCCCTGACCATCGCAGCCACCCCGTTCGCGATCCGTGCGGAACGTGGCTCCGACATCGCCGCGCGCGAAGCGCTGCTGGATGTGTGCTTCGGCGCCTCGCGCCATGCCCGCACCTGCCAGCGACTGCGTGACGGACGACTGCCCGCCGAAGGCCTTGCCTTCTCGGTGGTGGCGCAAGGCAGGCTGGTCGGTACGATCAGGCTCTGGCATGTCGATGCCGGGGGCCAGGCAGCCTTGATGCTTGGCCCCCTGGCCGTCGATCCGTCGTGCCGCGAACTGGGCATCGGCGCCGAGCTGATGAAGCACGCCATCGCCGCGGCGACGGCGCTCGGCCATGGCGCGGTGATCCTGCTCGGCGACGAACCCTATTACAGCCGCTTCGGCTTCTCCCCGGCGAAGATGGAGGGCATGTCGCTGCCCGGCCCGTTCGAGCGGCATCGCCTGCTCGGCCTCGAACTGCGCCCCGGCGCGCTCGATGGCGCGGCGGGCCTGATCGTGGCCACCGGCCGGACGGCCCCCTCTCGCCGGGCCAGAACCGCCTCGCCGGCGGCACGCGCGGCTTGATTTGAACGCCAATAAACGGCATTGCGGGGCCTGTTTTACGAGCGAGGCCCCCGCCATGACCCGTCGCCTGATTTCCACCGGATCGCCGTTCGAGAAGACCGCCGGCTACAGCCGTGCGGTGGTCGATGGCGATTTCGCCTTCGTCTCCGGCACCACCGGCTACGATTACACCACCATGGTTCTGCCCGCCGATGTCACGGCGCAGACACAGAACTGCTTCAAGACCATCGGCGCCGCGCTGAAGGAGGCCGGATTTGAAATGGCCGATATCGTGCGCGCGACCTATTACATCACCGACGCCAAGGATGCCGATGCGGTGTTCGCGGTCTGCGGTGCCCATCTCGGCGAAATCCGGCCGGCTGCCACGCTTCTGGTCGTCGCCGGGCTCTACAAGCCCGAGATGAAGATCGAAATCGAAGTGACTGCCAAGCGTCGCACGACCTGACGTTCCATTTTCGTTCAACCCACGCAAACGGCGCGGTCGAGTTCGCCGCCGCTTTCCTTTAATTCACCCACATTCGCTCCTGGAGATTTCGCCGATGACCACCCCCGCCTGGCCGATCCACGCGAAGATTTCGGGCCCCATCGTGATGGTCGGCTTCGGCTCCATCGGCAAGGGCACGCTGCCGCTGATCGAGCGGCATCTCGATTACGACAAGTCGCGCATCACCGTGCTCGATCCCAAGGACGAGGGCCGCAAGGCGCATTGCGAGAAGCACAACGTGCGCTTCATCCAGCAGGGGCTGACCAGGGAGAACTATCGCGAGTTGCTGACGCCGCTGCTCACCGAAGGCGGCGGCCAGGGCTTCTGCGTCAACCTGTCGGTCGATACCGGCTCGACCGACATCATGGAGCTCTGCAACGAACTCGGCGCGCTTTACATCGACACGGTCAACGAGCCCTGGCTCGGCTTCTATTTCGACGCGTCGAAAGGACCGGAAGCGCGCTCCAACTACGCGCTGCGCGAAGCAACGCTTGCTGCCAAGACCGCGCGCAGCCCCGGCTCGACGACGGCCGTCTCCTGCTGCGGTGCTAACCCCGGGATGGTCTCCTTCTTCGTCAAGCAGGCGCTGCTGAATGTCGCCGCTGACCTGAAGCTCAATGCCCACGAGCCGAAGACCAAGGCCGAATGGGCGGACCTGATGCGGCAGGCCGGCGTCAAGGGCATCCACATCGCCGAGCGGGACACGCAGCGCTCCAAGTCGCCGAAGGAGCCGGACGTTTTCGTCAACACCTGGTCGGTCGAAGGCTTCCTGTCAGAAGGCGTGCAGCCGTCCGAACTCGGCTGGGGCACTCATGAAAAATGGATGCCGGAGAACGCGCACAGCCACGAGACCGGCTGCGGCGCGGCGATCTACCTGATGCAGCCCGGCGCGAACACGCGCGTGCGCACCTGGTGCCCGACACGAGGCGCGCAGTACGGCTTCCTTGTCACCCACAACGAGTCGATCTCGATCTCCGATTACTTCACGGCGCGCGACGCATCGGGCACGGCGGTCTACCGGCCGACCTGCCACTATGCCTATCATCCGGCGGACGACGCGGTGCTCTCGCTGCATGAAATGTTCGGCCGCGCTGCCAAGATGCAGGAGAAGCACCACATCCTCGACGAGAACGAAATCGTTGACGGCATCGACGAACTCGGTGTGCTGCTCTACGGCCACGGCAAGAATGCCTACTGGTTCGGCTCGCAGCTCTCCATCGAGGAGACGCGGGAACTTGCGCCTTATCAGAACGCCACCGGTCTGCAGGTGACCTCCGCCGTGCTCGGCGGCATGGTCTGGGCGCTGGAGCACCCGACTGAAGGCATCGTCGAGGCCGACGAGATGGATTTCCATCGCTTGCTAGAAATCCAGACGCCCTATCTCGGCCCGGTGAAAGGCTACTACACCGACTGGACCCCGCTCAGCGACCGTCCCGGCCTGTTCCCGGAAGACATCGACACGAGCGATCCCTGGCAGTTCCGGAACGTGCTGGTTCGCTGAGCTGAGGTCTGTCATTCCGGGATGCACTTCAGACGGCAAAGCCGGCTGGAGTGCAGACCCGGAATCCCGATCTGCTCAGCTATCTCTAGATTCCGGGTTCGCTCGCAGCTGACGCTGCTCACGCCCCGGAATGACAATCACTTCGCCAGATAATCGAACGCCACCTCGCCCAGTCCCAGCGTCAAATCCGCCTTGAAATGCAGCGCCGAGATCACCTCGCGCACCGGCAATCGGGCGACGTCGGCGAGCGCATGCGGAAACAGGCCGAGCGCGGCGGGGCCGGTCCAGGCTTCCTTCAGCGTGATGTCTTCGAGAAAGTAGCGCACCAGCTCGCAGATCCGCGGCGTGCCGTCGACATGCGGGATGATCTTCAGAATGTAGTTCGGCACTTTCAGCGCGTGCATGACAGTGTCATGATCGGCAACGCGGTGCTTGTAGCCCATGGTGCCCGAGGCGCAGAGCACCGAACCGTAATGCAGCGTGCCGACCAGCACGTCGCTCTCCACCTCGATCTTGGGCGTCGCCCGCTTCTTGGGAAATCCCCACAACTCGCGGCCGCCGGCGATCGGCGCGTCGTCGTCGAGATACATCGAATGAATGTAGACGGCGTCCTCGCCGTTGAAGCGCACCGGGATCACCTGCCCGGTCTCGGTGTAATCGCCGAAGCCCGTGGAATCCGGCATCCGGATGAACTCGTATTTGACGATCGGGTCGGTGACCTGCAGCGGCTCCGGCACCACCGCGGCCAGCGCCTCCGGATCGGTGCGATAGGTCAGCACGAAATATTCGCGGTTGAAGAAGCGGTAGGGTCCCGGCGGAAACGACGGGTTGGTCAACGGCATCGAATAGGCGTTTTTCCGGACGTCGTCGATTTTCATGAGAGTCCCCGTGTTTGCGGTTACGCTACCGCAATATGCGCGAAGGCCGGATGACAATCGAGGCTGTAAAATCGGCATGGTGAGCCAAACATAAACAGGCCGCGGCGCATATACGCCGCGGCCTGTTGGCAAAATTGCAAGGTCGCCTACTTCCGCGTCGGAATCGGATCGGCCGTTTTCTCCGCAGGCGCCGGCGGCAGAACCGGTGTCGCGCCGGCCTTCTGCGCGTCGGCATCGGGCCGCGCCGGCTGCGGCGGAATTTCGGTCGGCCGCGAACCGGTCGTAACCGGGTCGGCGGGGGCCGGCGGCTTGTTCTCGGCACCCGGCGTGGACTGCAACGGCTGTGTCGTCTGCGCCATCCGGGTTTGGCTGGGCACGAGTTGCGCCAGCGAGATGGCGGAGATTGCCAGACCGGCCAGCACCATCACGCCTGCCACCAGCAGGTCTTTCCGGAAAGCATGCTTTTTCTGGGTCGGGGTCATGGTCCGCCGTCTCCATTGTTGCATCGGTCAACGGACGCTGGACGGCAAGGTTCCAAGAAACCGCTGGCCCTACCGCCGGGCCGGTTTGTCGCACCACGGCTGCGGCGTCAGGAAACCGAATTCAGGGAAGCAGTCCCGCGCTCCGATAGGTCTCGACGATATCCTCATAGACGGTCACGTCATCGCGGCTGCGCGCCACGAGCTGGGCGCCCTCGATCGCCGCGAAGATCGCCAGCGCCCGGCGCCGGGTCGTGTCCGGATGGACCGCTGGACCATCGCCGAGTGAGAGCGCCTTAGCGAGCCACCCGACGTTCATCTCGGAGAATTTTACCACCTGGGCCCGCACTTCGTCCGGCAATTCCTTGTGCTCCGCGGCCATGATTCCGCCCAGGCACATCCGGTTCTCGTTGCGCAAGGTGTCGCGAAACACCTCGGTATATTTCCGGACGCACGCCTCGCGACCGAGGCCTTCGGCAAGAAGGCCTTCAAGATATGCGGAAAAATCCGCGGTGTAGCGCTCGGCCAGCACGCCGCCGAGCTCTCCCTTGGTGGGGAAGTAATGGTGGATGCTGGCGCTCTTGATACCGACTTCCTTGGCCAGTTCGCGAAAGCTCAAGCCCCCGTAACCGCGGTCCTGCACCGTCAGTCGGGCCGCAGCCAGAATTCGCTGCTTCGTATCTGTCGTCATTGCCAACGTCCTTTTGCCTACCTTTCGACAGGTAGGGCTTGACTACCCAAAAGGGAAGGCCTAACTGGCTATCATCAATCTACCTGTCGTCAGGTAGATTTACTGGAGAACGATCATGACCACGACAATGAAGAACTCGGCAGAGCCCATCCACTACATGGACGCCACGGCGTTGGCGGCCCTGATCCGGACGCGACAACTATCCTCGCGCGAGGTGGTGCAGGCACATCTCGACCGCACGGCGGCCGTGAACCCCAAGATCAACGCCGTGGTCACCCTGATGGGCGACGCCGCGCTGAAGGCCGCTGACGCCGCCGACAAGGCCGTCGCCGCTGGCGCCCCGCTCGGCCCGCTGCACGGCGTGCCGTTTTCGATCAAGGATGCGCTCGATACCGCGGGCGTGCCGACCCAGCGGGGCTCCAAGCTGTTCGCGGGCAATATCCCCGACAAGGACGCCACCGCGGTGGCGCGGTTCAAGGCGGCCGGCGGCATCCCGCTGATGAAGACCAACCTGCCCGAATTCTCCGCCTGGACCGAAACTGACAACCTCGTCACCGGGCGCACTAACAATCCCTGGAATCTGGACCGCACGCCCGGCGGCTCGTCCGGCGGTGAATCGGCGGCGATCGCTGCCGGCCTGTCGCCGATCGGCATCGGTAGCGATGTGGCGATCTCGGTGCGCGGTCCCGCCGCCTTCACCGGCATCGCCGCGCTGAAGGCCACCCACGGCCGCGTCCCCTATACCGGCCACTACCCGAGCGTGATCTCGCGCTGGTGGCATGTCGGCGCGATGGCCCGCACGGTCGGCGACGTCGCGCTCGGCTATTCGATCCTGAAGGGGCCCGACGGGGTCGATGGCTACGCGGTCCATGCCCGCGATGCAGAGTCCGGCGATGGGAAGATCCCCGGCCAGCCGATCCGGGTCGGCTGGGTTTCGGACGAAGCCTTCGGGCCCGTCGATCCCGAGATCACGGCGGCGGTCGCTGCAGCGGCGAAGCAGCTCGCAGACCTCGGCTGCATCGTCGAGGAAGTCCGCCTGCCTTTCCTCGGCGACCCGCTCGCCGCGCTGATGACCGTCGTGTTCGGCGAGATCGTTCCGTCCATCAAGACGCTCGCTACCGGCCGCGAGGCGGATCTGCATGCGATCGGCAAAGGTATCGTGGCGGGGTCGGACCCCAGCTTCGCCGGCTATCAGGCGGCAGAGGCCAAGGCCGAGGCGCTTCGATCGGCGTTTGCCGGCTACTTCCAGAAATACGACGTGCTGCTCACCCCGGTGAATCCGATGACCGCGACGCTACACGGCGCCCAGGAAGTCGTCGTCAACGGCGTAACGGTGCCGTGGACCCACGTCATGCGTGCGACCGCGCCGTTCAACCTGACCGGCCTGCCCGCCCTCTCGGTGCCCTACGGCTTCAGCTCCGAGAAATTGCCGATCGGCATCCAGCTCGTCGCCAAGTGGCTCGACGAGGCGACGATCCTGCGTCTCGGCGCACTGCTCGAACGCCGCGGCGGTCTCGCCGCGCGTCGCCCGAGTCTCTAACACACTGATACCGGGGAGGCGGTGGGATATCCGCCGCCTCGTGCCCCATTGTCCGCTCCCTGAATTAATCCTTGGTGCTGACTTCCCACGTCACATGCTTCACGCCGGGTCTCCGCTGCAGGTCGGCGACAACGACATCGAGTTCCCCGGGATCGATCGCGGTACTGACCAGCGTCGCCACGATCTCCTGCAGATCGTCGCCGAGATCGACGACCTCGATGTCGGCAACGGGATAATGCGCGACCTCCAGCCGTTCCACCAACTGCTCGCGCATCTCCGCCGATGCGTTGTCCGCCACGGTCAGCTTGACGTAATATGTCGCTTCCGACGACTTGGCGTCGAGCGGCGCGCGGTTGATGGCATTGACCAGCGGCCGCAGCAGCGTGTTGCCGGCCAGCACGAACACCGTGAGCGCGATCGCCTGCGCGATCATGTCCGCACCGGCACAGGATCCCACCGCCGCTGATCCCCACAGCGTCGCCGCCGTGTTGAGGCCGCGGACATTGGTGCCTTCCTTCATGATGACGCCGGCGCCGAGAAAGCCGATGCCCGACACCACATAGGCGATCACGCGCACCGCGCCATCCGCGGCGGCGAGATGCATCGCCAGATCGACGAAGGCCGCAGCTCCCACCGCGACCAGCACGTTGGTGCGCAGCCCGGCGGTGCGCTGCCGGTACTGCCGCTCCGCGCCGATCAACGTACCGAGCACAAACGCCGTGGTCAGGCTGAGCAGGGTGTCGAGAAAATCAGTGGTTTGGAAAGTTGCTAGAAACCGCATGGCCCCTCGATGCATCCAGAAGACCTGAGTCCTATCACAATTTCATCACCGGACATGTGAAACCGCCGTGCCCCGGGGCTCCGCCGAGCGGCAAGGCGCGCACGCTGCGCCTGAGACTACCGCGGCGCATCCGGGGCGTCAGGGTGCCCGATGCGACAGCTTGGTGTCGCGGGTGGTGGCGGCAGTATCCGCCCTGCGCTTCTTCGCGGCGCCGACCTTGCGGAAGATGGCGCCGAGGTCCGGCGCCGGCTCGGCGTCGGGCTCAAAGCGCAGGCGCTGCTCCACATGCAGGAAATGGTGACGCGACAGGTCGATGGCGCGCGGGACATCGCGGGCACGCAGCGCTTCGACAATCGCGCCATGCTCGTCGACGGCGCACAGCGACTGGTTGGCCGGCTCATAGACCGACACCATCACCGACGACCGGCTGAGCAGGTCGCGCAAAAATCTGGAGAGCTCGGCGTTGCCGAGCGCATCGACCAGATGGATGTGGAAGGCGCCGGACAGGCGGACCGAGGCGGCGCGGTCGCCGTTCACAGCCGCCAGGCGTTCCTCGGCCAGATGCGCGTCCAGCCGCGCGAGGATCGCGTCGTCGAGGACGCGGACGAGTTGCACCAGCACGCCGGCCTCCAGCACCCGATGTGCCTCGTAGACGGCCTTGATCTCGTCGAGCGACGGTTGCGGCACGCGTGCGCCGCGGTTGGGGATGATCTCGATGCGGCGTTCCGCGGCGAGGCGATGCAGCACCTTGCGGATGCGCTCGCGCGATACGCCAAAGCTTTCGGCGAGCTTGTGCTCGGCGAGCTTGGTGCCGGCCTTCAGCCGCCCCTCCATGATGGCGCGCCCGATCGCCTGGTGGATCGCCTCATCCGTTCCGGGATCGGCCTTGGCAATCCGCTTTTTCCGCTCAATCAAAGGCACTCCTTTCTCGCCTGAAGAATGTGCACATTAAATTCAAAAAATGTGCACAATTTTCCGGCGGACGGTTCGCGACCGAGTCGCGGAAACCAGCATAAGCATACGACGATATTCGCGTATTTTCAAAATGTGCACATTTGGCACAAAGCTTGCGAGGAACCCGCTGACGTCATCACAGGCCCAGCGCGAGGATCCACATGACCCACACCCGTCTCCTATCCCGTCGAACCACCCTCCAACTCGGCGCAGGCGCACTGGCCGGCGGTCTCGCCATGCCGTCCATCCTGCGCGCCGCGACCAAGGAGATCGTCATTGGCGGTCCGGCGGGTGCCGCCAAGTATTTCAACGCCGACCTGTTTCCGCTGGTCGAGAAGAAGCTCGACGTCAAAATCCTGTACGAGGGCACCAACTCGCTGACCAACCTGCAGAAGATGCAGGCCGACAGAGCCAGCCCGAAAATGTCCGTGGTCATCATGGATGATCCGGTGATGCTGCCGGCCGCCGCCGAGGGCCTGATCACGCCAATGAGCATCTCGGCGGTGCCGAATCTCGGCAAGCTGGTCAACGGCGCGGTGCATCGCGACGGGATGTGGGCGAACTATCAGAAGCCGTGGGCCGGCATCGCCTATTCCACCAAGCGCATGCCGACGGCACCGGCGAACTGGACTGACCTGTGGGACCCGAAATTCGTCCAGAAGGTCATCGTGCCGTCGCTGCAGAACACCGAAGGCTTCTGGACGCTGCTCGCCGCCGCCCATATCGAGACCGGCAAGCCGTTCCAGGAGGCGCAATACGAGATTGACGCCGCCTTCCGCAAGCTGAAGAGCCTCAAGCCCAACCTGCTCAACGTCTATACCAACGCGCCGCAGGCCATCAATCTGCTGGAGCAGGGCGAGGCCTGGATGATCGGCGGCCAGTTCTCCGCCTACACCTTGATCCGCAAGGCCGACGGTTCGCCGATCGATCTCGCGGTGCCCGCCGGCGCCGGCTTCGCCATGCCCTCGGGTATAGCCAAGGTAACCGGCGCGCCGGCCGGTGGTCTCGCCGACACCGTCATCGATACGATCCTGTCGCCCGAGGCGCAGTCGCTGCTCGCCGCCAAGGCCTTCGTCGCCCCAACCAATCCGGCGGCCACGACACCGGCCGGCTTCCCCGACAGCGCGTCGCTGTTCGCGCCGGACTGGGCGTTCTTCGCCAAGGAGCGCGCCGGCTGGGTCGACCGCTGGATCAAGGAGATGTCATGAGTGAGGTCGACGCAACGCCCGCGCATCTCGTCGTCAGACAGATCTCGAAACGGTTCGGCGCGGCCACCGTGCTGGACCGCATCGATCTGTCGATCGGACGTGGCGAGTTGGTGACACTGCTCGGCCCGTCCGGCTGCGGCAAGACCACGCTGCTGCGCATCGTCGCGGGGCTTGCGACGCCCGACGGCGGCACCGTCGAGATCGCCGGGCGCGACGTCACCCGCACGCCGCCGCACCGGCGCAATGTCGGCGTCGTGTTCCAGAACTACGCGCTGTTTCCGCACCTCACCGTCGGCGGCAATGTCGCCTTCGGACTCAGGGTTCGCGGCCGGCCCCGGACCGAAATCGCTGCGGCGGTGCAGCGGGCGCTGTCGCTGGTGCATCTCGACCATCTCATGGAGCGGCCGATCTCGGCGCTCTCAGGCGGCCAGCAGCAGCGCGTGGCGCTGGCCCGCGCTCTGGCCGTCGAACCCGACGTGCTGCTGTTCGACGAGGCGCTGTCGGCGCTCGATCGCAAGCTGCGCGAGGAGATGCAGAGCGAGTTGTGCCGCATCCTGCGCGAGATCGGCGCCACCGCGATCTTCGTCACCCACGACCAGGAGGAGGCGCTGACCATGTCCGACCGCATCGCCGTGATGAACGGCGGCCGCATCGAACATCTCGCCGAGCCGCACGCGATCTATGCGCGGCCAGCCACGCTGTTCACCCTCGGCTTCGTCGGCCTCTCCACCCGGATCAACGGCACGGTGGTCGGCTCCGATGCGGGCGTGGTGACCGTGGACACGCTGGTCGGACGGCTGCACGCCATGGGACAGTTCGTCCCCGGCGCCGCGGTGGTGATGGCGGCACGGCCGGAGAACCTGCGTCCGGCGTCCGAGGGCAGCGACGGCAACTGCGTCTCCGGACGCGTGCGCTCAGTCGTGTTCCAGGGCTCGCGCAGCCTGGTCGAGGTGGATGCCGGCAGCACGGCCACCCTGCTGGCCGAACTCTCCGGCGCAGCGGCAGTCCGCGCCATTCCCGGCTCCGAGATCCGGCTGTCGTGGCCGGTCGCCGAGACCTTTGCCTATCCCGCGCCGGGAGCCGCCGCATGAGCGCGACGGCCCGCGCTGCGACTGCGACCATGCCGCCGTCTCCCAACCGGGAGCGCCGGCTCGCCGCCGGCACCGCGGCGCCGGCGATCGTCATTCTCGCTGCGCTGTTCGTGGTGCCGCTGGTGCTGCTGCTGATCGGCAGCTTGCTCTCCCCTGCGGGCATCACCTTCGCCGAATATGCCAAGCTGCTCGGCACCTCGCATTATCTCGGCGTCATCTGGAATTCGCTGCGGCTGGCGCTGCTGACCACGCTGATCGCGCTGGCGATCGGCTATCCCGCCGCCTTTGCGCTGGCGCGGGCGCGCGGCGCCATGCGCAGCCTGCTGCTCGCCACCCTGTTCCTGCCGCTGGCCGCCAGCGTCATCGTCAAGGCCTTCGCCTGGACCATCCTGCTGCGCAGCGACGGGCTGGTGAACACGGTGCTCATCACGCTCGGCGTGATTCGTGAGCCGATCCGCATGATCTTCACCGAAACGGCGCTGATCGTCGGCTCGGTCAACATCTTCCTGCCGTTCATGATCCTGCCGATCTACAGCGTGGTGGCGCAGCTCGACCGCCGCATGACCGACGCCGCGGCAACGCTGGGCGCATCTCCTGTGGTCGCCTTCCTGCGTGTCACCGTGCCGCTGACGGTGCCCGGCATCGTCGCCGGCGTGGCCCTGGTGTTCTCGCTGTCGGTCTCGGCCTATGTGGTGCCGACGCTGCTGATCGGCGAACGCTATCCGACCCTCGCCAGCACCATCGCCAAGGCCTATTTGCTGGCGCGTCAGCCCGCCTTCGGCGCCGCAGCCGGCGTGGTGCTGCTGGTCATTGCCGTGGCGGTCATCACCATCAGCACGCGGCTTGCGCGCTTCGGAGGCGGACGATGAGCACCCGGATCGCCATTGTCCTCGCCTGGACCGCTGCGCTCGGCGCAGCCATGTTCCTGCTCGCACCACTGCTGGTGATCGCCGCCGCCAGCTTCTCGCCGACGCCGGTGTTCGACCTGCCGATCGGCGGCGCGTCGCTGCGCTGGTATGAGCGGATCGGCCGGATGGACGGCTTCTGGCCGGCGCTCGGCCTGTCGCTGCAGATCGCGGCACTCTCCACGGCCATCTCGCTGGTGTTCGGCACGCTTGCCGCCATCGCCATCACCCAGCGCCGCCTGCCCGGATCTGACATGCTGGCGACGGCGCTGACCTCGCCGCTGATGATGCCCGGACTGGTGCTGGGCATCGCGCTGCTGCAGTATTTCCGCGCGCTCGGCCTCGGCAATGCCTGGACGGCGCTGCTGCTCGCCCATCTCGTGGTGACGCTGCCCTACATCGCCCGCACCATGATCGCCGGGCTCGCCCGCTTCGACTTCACCCTTGTTGAGGCGGCGCGGACACTGGGCTGCACCTATCCCGGCGCGATCCTGCGCGCGATGGTGCCGGCGCTTGCGCCGTCCTTCCTCACCGCGGGCCTGTTCGCCTTCCTGGCGTCGTTCGACAACTATCCGGTCTCGATCTTCCTCACCGATGTCCGCGCCAAGACGCTGCCCATCAAGATGCTGCAATATATCGAGGAGGCGCCGGATCCGACACTGGCCGCGCTGTCCACATTGATCCTGCTTGCGACGGTCATCCTGCTCATCCTCAGCGACCGTCTGGTCGGGCTGCATCGCATGGCGGGAACCGCGGAATGAACAAGGTGGCGCGCGATCTTGTCGGCTACGCCGGCGCTCAGCCTGATCCGCGCTGGCCGGGGAGCGCCCGCGTCGCGGTATCCTTCGTCGTCAACTTCGAGGAGGGCGCCGAATTCACCGTCTCCGAGGGCGACGGCCGCAACGAGGGCATCTACGAGGTCGACCATCGCCTCGATGGCCCCGACCCCTGCATTGAAAGCCATTTCGAATACGGCACCCGCGCAGCGTGGTGGCGCGTGATGGATTTGCTCGACGACTACGGCGTGAAGGCAACGGTGAGCGCCTGCGGCCGCGCGGTCGAGCGGTCGCCGCAGCTGGCCCGCGATGCCGTGCGGCGCGGCCATGAGGTTTCCGCCCATGGCTGGCGCTGGGAAAGCCACGCCGGCATGGACGAGGCGACGGAACGCGCGGCCATCGCGCGAACCGTGCAGGTCATTACCGGGGTCACCGGCCAGCGCCCGCTAGGCTGGCACACCCGCTCCGCCACCTCGGCGAACACGCGCCGTCTGCTGGTAGAGGAAGGCGGATTTCTGTACGACAGCGATGCCTATAACGACGATCTGCCCTACACCGTCTCAGTGGCTGGCCGCCGGCATCTGATCCTGCCCTATGCCTTCGATACCAACGATATGCACTTCCAGCACACCCAGCGCTTCAGCGGCGCGGATTTCGCCGACTATTGTATCGACGCCTTCGACTGGCTGGCGCGCGAAGGCGAACGCGCGCCGAAGATGCTGTCCATCGGACTGCATCTGCGGATGATCGGACGGCCCGGCCGCATGGGCGCGCTCGACAGCATCCTGCGGCACATCACGGAGTCCGGCGTGGCATGGATCGCGCCGCGCGCCGACATCGCCCGTCAATGGCTCCAGACATTCCCGGAAGCCGCCGTGCATGACTGAGAGCGGCGGACAACGGCGGCGCATCCTCGTCATCAATCCGAACACCTCCGACCACATCACCGCGATGCTGGCTGACGAGGCGAAAAGGATCGCCGGCGAGCGCGCCGACATCCGCGCCGTGACAGCGCCGTTCGGATCGCCATCGCTGGAATGCCGTACCGAACTGGTGATCGCCGCGCATGCCGTGCTCGAAGCGCTGGCAGCCAACACCGACTGTGACTCCGCCATTGTCGGGGCCTTCGGTGACCCCGGCCTCGACGCGGCCCAGGAGATCGCGCCGATGCCGGTGTTCGGCCTCGGCCGCTCCGGCCTGCGCGCCGCCGGCGCCGGCGGGCGACGCTTTGCCATCGTCACCGTCGGGACCGCGATGCGCGCCAGTATCGAACGCGCCGCGCAGGATGCAGGAATGGCGGATGCGCTGGTGGCGCTGCGCTTCATCGAAGGCAGCGTGCTCGCACTGGCGGGCGGCCGCCACGCGTTTCTCGACGCGCTCGTCGATGTCGCCAACGCTTGCGTCACGCAGCATGGCGCCGAAGCCGTGCTGTTCGGCGGCGCACCGTTTGCGGGAATCGAACGCGACATCGGCGCGCGCGTTACGGCGCCAGTTCTTGATGGCTTGACCTGCGCCGTGCACGATGCGCTGGCGGCCGTGCCGGGCGCCGCTCATGTACCGCGCACGGGCAAGGCAACGACGAAGGCGATGAAACAGACGTCGCTTGAACTGGCGCAGCTTATTCAATCGTCGCTGGATCGGACAAATTCATCCAAATAGAATTGTGCCCCGGACGCGGTGCAATGGCAACGCCACTAGATCTCCAGCAGCCCCGCGTCGCCATCCTGCGCCGCGAACGCCAGCAGCGTGCCCTTGGCATTCCAGGCCAGCGCGGTGACCGGCTCGCCCTTGTTGGCGCGGACCAGGATCTCGGCCCCGTCGGTCATCCGCACCATCAGGATGGTGCCGTCGCTGTAGCCGGCGGCCAGAATGTCCTGCTTCGGGTGGCAGGCCACCATGGTGACCTTGGCCTTGAGCGGCGCCAGCATGGCCGGCTCCTTGCCCATCGGGCCGTCCTTGCTGCCGAACGGCCACACGATCACGCTGTCGGCGCCGGAGGTGGCGAGCGCCTTGCCGCCGGCGCTCCAGGAAATCGAACGCACGCGGGCCGGATAGCCGGTCATCCGCATATGCTTGCCATCCGCCAGCCGCCAGCCATGCAACGCCGGCTCGTGCATCGCGGTGACCAGAAACTTGTTGTCCGGGCTGAAGGTGACAGCGAGATGCGATCCCGCCCACTCCAGCACTTCGGCGTTGGCCGCCATGTTGGGAAACCACAGCGTCACGCCGTTGTAGTGCGCGATCGCCAGCCGCAGGCCCTTTGGCGCAAAGGCGAGGCCACCCACCGTCGAGGGGACTTCGAAGAATTTTTCCTCGCCCTTGGGGGGGCGGACAAACGCCGTCTTGCCGGCCGACCACGCCACCGCACCGTCAGGATGCATGGCCACGTTGTCGATCCAGCGCCGCTTGGCGTCGGTGGCGAGTGTTGTGACTTCGCCCTTGCGATCCAGCGAAACCAGCTTGCCGTCATCGCCCCCCATCAGGACGCGATTGTCATCGGCGACCGTGCAGAGAATGCCGCCGCCATGCACTGCGACGGACGACACCGCGCCGGCGCCATCGACCAGCGTGACGTTTTCCTCGGCGCCGATGAATGCGGCCTTGTCGCCGAGAAAATGCACGGCAACCACCGCCGCGCCGATCGCAACGGGGCGCACCCGGTCGGTGACCGAGACGATGGATTCCTGCTCCTGCAGCGGATTGAAGTCTGACATCACGCGGGAATGCAGTTGGCAAAGCCGTCGCGGATCGCCTGCTCCGGCAATTCGCGGCCGATGAAGACCAAACGGCTCTCGCGTTTCTCGCCATCCTTCCAGGGACGCTGGTGATCGCCTTCCAGCATCATGTGCACGCCCTGAAACACGTAGCGGTCATCGTCGCCGGTGAAGGAGAGGATGCCCTTGGAGCGCAGAATCTTGGCGCCCTCCGCGGCGACCAGCCCCTGCAGCCACGGCATGAAGGTGGTGGCGTCGAGCGGCTTGTCGGTGCGCAGCGACAGCGATTGCATGTCCTCGTCGTGATAATGCTTCACGCCGCCATGGCTGTGATCATGGTCGTGGTGATGATGATCGTGACCGTGATGGTCGTGATCATGGCCGTTACCGGCGTCGAGGAATTCCGGCTCGATCTCGAGGATGCGATCGAGATCGAAGGCGCCGCGCTCCAGCACGTCGGAGAGCTTGACCTGGGCCCGTTCGGTGCGATGCAGCTTGGCGTAGGGGTTGATGGCGCGGATGCGGGCTTCGACCTCGGCCAACTCAGGCTTCGTCACCAGATCGATCTTGTTGAGCACGATGACATCGGCGAAGGCGATCTGGTTCTTGGCTTCCGGCGCGTCCTTGAGGCGTTCGCTCAGCCACTTCGCATCGGCCACCGTCACCACGGCGTCGAGCCGGGTGTGCAGCTGCACGTCCTCATCGACGAAGAAGGTCTGCGCCACCGGAGCGGGATCGGCGAGGCCGGTGGTCTCCAGGATGATGGCGTCGAACTTGCCCTTGCGCTTCATCAACCCGTCGAGAATCCGCACCAGGTCGCCGCGCACCGTGCAGCAGACGCAGCCATTGTTCATCTCGAACACTTCTTCGTCGGCGCCGATGATCAGATCGTTGTCGATGCCGATCTCGCCAAACTCGTTGACGATCACGGCGTATTTCTTGCCGTGGTTTTCCGACAGGATGCGGTTCAGCAGTGTGGTCTTGCCGGCGCCGAGATAGCCGGTCAGCACGGTCACGGGAACTTTTGCAGCGGTGGCTTCAGACATTGTCACTCCGGCGGGGCATAGGCAGCGCGCCGGCAGCAGGGGTGCCCCTGCGCTAGCTGGTCAGCGCGCTCGTCAGCGCCTTTATATTGTGCCTGACCATATCAATGTAAGTGGGGGCATCGCCGTTTTCCTGCGTCAGGCTGTCGGAATACAGCGTTCCGCCGATCTTGGCCCCGGTCTCGGCGGCGATCCGGCGCATCAGGCGGGGATCGCTGATATTTTCCAGAAAAACCGCCGGAATTTTCGAAGCCTTGATCTGGCTGATGATTTTGGCCAGATCGCGGGCGCTGGCCTCGGATTCGGTGGAAACGCCCTGCGGGGCGATGAAGGCAATACCATAGGCCGCCGCAAAATAGCCGAAGGCGTCGTGGGTCGAGATCACCTTGCGGTGTGCCTCGGGAATCCCGGCAATCGCAGTCCGGACCTCGCGATCGAGCGCATCGAGTTTTATCAGATAGGCGTCAGCATTGGCCTTGTAGGCTTCCGCACCGGCCGGATCGGCTGCGACCATCGCATCGCGAATGTTGGCCACATAGGTTCTGGCATTGACCACCGACTGCCAGGCGTGCGGATCGGCGTGAGCGTCCAGTTCGCGCTGCACGATGCCGTTGGTGGCGGTGACGATCACTGCCTTGCCGCCAGAGGATTTCACCAGCCGCGGCAGCCAGCCTTCGAAGCCGAACCCGTTCACGACAACCAGCCTCGCATCGGAGATCTTTTTCGCGTCGAGCGGCGTCGGCGTATAGACATGCGCATCGCCATTGGGCCCGACCAGCGTGGTGACGCTGATGCGGTCACCCCCGACATTTTTCACGAAGTCGCCGAGAATCGAAAAACTGGCGACGACGTCGATCTTATCCTGGTTTTTTTCCTGCGCGCGCACGGGCAAAACTGCCGCAAAGATCAACGCGACTGCGCAAATCACCGAAACACAAATCCGCCGCATGAACTTCACCACTATGCCTCAAGATGCCGGCGGGGAAACAACTGCCGGACCAAGCCACTGACATTGCCGAACAAAACCGAAAAAACGTAGAGCACCGCGGCGACCAGGATGATCGCCGGCCCGGACGGCACCTTGGTCTGGAATGAGATCACCAGGCCCGCATAACCGGACAGCATCGCACTCGCGACCGATATCACCATCATCCCGGTGATATCGCGCGACCAGAATCGTGCGATGCCCGCCGGCAGCACCATCAGCCCCACCGCCAGCAGCGTGCCGAGCGCGTGAAAGCCGTTGACGAGATTGATCACCACGAGCGCCAGAAACGCCAGATGCGCGGGCGCGCCGGCGCGGCTCACGGTGCGCAGAAATACCGGATCGACGCATTCGATCACCAGCGGCCGATAGATCACCGCCAGCACCACCAGCGTGATGGTAGCGTTGAACGCGATCACCAGCAGGGTCTGGTCATCCATCGCCAGAATATTGCCGAACAGCACATGCAACAGATCGATATTGGTGCCGCGCATCGAGACGATCGTCACGCCGAGCGCCAGCGACACCAGGTAGAACGCCGCCAGCGACGCGTCCTCCTTGATCACGGTGACGCGCGAGACGAGGCCGGCGAGCAGCGCCACCGAGAAGCCGGCGATCAGCCCGCCAAAAGTCATCGCAAACAGATTGAGGCCCGAAAACAGAAAGCCAATCGCCGCGCCGGGCAGGATCGCATGCGCCATGGCGTCGCCGACCAGGCTCATCCGCCGCAGCATGAGGAACACGCCGATCGGCGCGCCGCCGAGCGCCAGCGCGACCACGCCGGCCAATGCGCGGCGCATGAATTCGAAGTCCGTGAAGGGCGCAATCAGCGCATCATAGATCATCAAGTCAGGCCGCCCGCGGTCGCGCGGCATCGCCGACGCAGGCGCTGGCACTATCGTCGAAAGCCTCGCACATCCGCCGCGCTTCCAGCAGATTTTCCGCCGTCAGCACCTGCGATGTCGCACCCCAGGCCACCGCGCCACGCGCCAGCAAAAGCGTGTCCGGAAAATTGTCGCGCACCAGCTCCATGTCGTGCAGCGCTGCCAGCACGGTACGCTTCTCGGCGTGCCAGCGCCGCACCAGATCGATCAGATCGGCGGAGGTCTTGGCGTCGATGGCGTTGAACGGCTCGTCGAGCACGATGACACGGGCGTCCTGCAGCAGCACGCGGGCAAACAGCATGCGCTGCATCTGCCCGCCGGACAGCGTGCCGATGGTGCGGTTCTCGAAGCCATTGAGGCCGACCGCGGCGAGTGCCTGCGCAATCTGCTGCCCCGCGCGCTTGCCGAGGCCGCCGAACATTCCGGTACTGCGCCACAGCCCGGTACCGACGAAATCGAATACGGAAATCGGAAAGCTGCGGTCGATATCGACGCTTTGCGGCAGATAGGCGATCTCGCGCGGCTTGAGATCGCCGAGCCCGATCGTGCCCGCCAGCGGCTTCAAGATGCCGACGATGCCGCGAAACAGCGTCGACTTGCCGGCGCCGTTCGGGCCGACGATCGCCAGCAGCGATCCCGCGGCGATCTCGCCGTTGAGATGGTGCACCGCCGGATGCCGGTCGTAGCCCAGCGTGACGTCTCGGAATTTCAATTGCGCGGTCATCAATTATCTCATCGCCGTCAGAACGATGGCCCACAGGCCTGCGCTGACCAGCAGCGCCGCGCCGAGCCTCGCTAGCAGGGTCATGCGCAAAATCGACCACGGCGCTGGCTGGGCCGGATGCGGCGTTGCCGGGCCATGGTGGTGCGCATGGCCGTGGGAATGGGGGTGGTCGTGCGAATGCGCCATCGATTGAGCCTGGACGAACAACATTAGGCGGCCGAAAGCTGCCCTGCCCAAAGATTGTTATATTATAACATAACCGGGTGCAACGCCCAGATCAGGCGAAATGGCGGACCAGGGCCAGCCCGGCAAACAGGCCGGCAATCGCCAGCCCCCCCGACCCCAACACGTAGAGCAGCGCCAGCCCGATTTCGCCGCGCTCATAGAGCAGTGCCGCATCCAGCGAGAATGCCGAAAACGTGGTGTAGCCGCCAAGGATGCCGGTCATCAGGAACAAACGCCAAGGCTGCGACGCCTCGCCCTTGAAGGCCAGATAGCCGGCGATCAGGCCCATCACCGTGGAGCCGGTGATGTTGATGATGAAGGTGCCCCAGGGAAATGCGGTGCCGAGGCTGCGCGCACAAACCATGTTGATGAAATGCCGCAACGTCGCGCCAAGACCGCCGCCAATAAACACCAGTAGATAATTCATTGCGCGTCCTGTCTCGATCACACCGCATCAAGGTTTTGCCGCAAGCGCCGCATCGCGGCAAGCTTCGACGATACCGGCAGCGCAAACGAAAGGGCGGCAGCTTGCGCCACCGCCCTGAGATTCAATCCCGAAAGGATCAGGCCTTCGAGAACAGATCGTCGACATATTCCCAGTTCACGAGATGATCGACAAACGCCTTGAGATAGTCAGGACGGCGGTTGCGATAGTCGATGTAGTAGGAGTGTTCCCAGACGTCGACGCCGAGGATCGGCGTGGCGCCGTGCACCAGTGGGCTTTCGCCGTTCGCGGTCTTGGAGATTTCGAGCTTGCCGTTCTTGACCGAGAGCCAGGCCCAGCCGGAGCCAAACTGGCCGACGCCCGCGGCGGCGAAATCGGTCTTGAACTTCTCGAGACCGCCGAGGTCCTCGGTGATCTTCTTCTCGAGGCGGCCGGGCAGCTTGTCGCCACCACCATTCGGCTTCATCCAGTTCCAGAAGTGCAGATGGTTGTAGTGCTGGCCGGCATTGTTGAAGAGCGGCGCGTTCTTGCCGAACGAACCCTTGACGATCTCCTCAAGGGATTTGCCCTCGAATTCGGTGCCCTTGAGCAGGTTGTTGCCGTTGGTCACGTAAGCCTGATGGTGCTTATCGTGATGAAATTCCAGTGTTTCCTTCGACATATGGGGCGCAAGCGCGTCATAGGCGTAAGGCAGATTGGGAAGCGTGAAAGTCATGGGTGATGGTCCACAATGATGGGAGACGTGGCTTAACGGGAACCCTTATAGAAGGTTCCGTCGTCGTTAAATACTCCCCATCGCGCGGAATTATGCCGCGCTTGGTATCGCACCTGACACGGTATCGCGTCGCACCGGCGGCCGGACATTCATCAGCATCTGGAAGCAGCCGGCGATCAGGCCGATCACCACCGCGGCCTGCCACGCCCGGTCATAGCTATCGAGCCGGGCATAGATCACGCCGCCGCCCCAGGCGCCGAGAAACGATCCGGCCTGATGGCTAAGGAAGGCGATGCCGGTGAGCGTCGCCATGAAACGCAGCCCGAACAGCTGCGCGACCAGGCCGTTGACCAGCGGCACCACGCCGAGCCACAGCGATCCCATCACCGCGGCGAATACCATGGTCGAGGCCGGCGTCGCCGGAAACCAGAAATAGGCGGCGAGGGCCAGCGAGCGGACCACGTAAATCCCGCCGAGCAGAATTTGCTTCGGATAGCGGCCACCGAGCCAGCCAAACGCATAGGAGCCGAACACGTTGAACAGACCCACCAGCGCCGGCGCGGTGGCACCAAGCGACGGATCGAGGCCGCAGATCGCCAGGTAGTTCGGCAGATGCGTGGTGATGAAGACCAGCTGCAATCCGCAGACGAAGAACGCCAGCGCCATCACCACGAAACCGGAATGTCCCAATGCGGATTGCACCACCGTGCCCATCGATTGCTCGACCTCGTCAGACCATGCGATTTCAATCTTGTCAGCGCGGCCTGCGAACAAAGCGGCGGGCAGCATCACCGCGACCAGGCCGAGAAAGCCGATCAGCGCCACCTGCCAGCCGGCGGTGGAAATCAGCGTCTGCGCCAGCGGAGAGGCGATCACGAGGCCAAGCGAACCCGCCGCCGACACCGCACCCATCGTGACGCTGCGCTTGGCTGCGGACACCGTGCGTGACGTCACCGTCATGGTCATGCTGGACGCCGTGCAGGACAAAGCAAGACCGACGCAGAGACCGGCGCCGAGCGTAAACACCAGCGCCGACGTCGCCACCATCATCAATAGCAGGCCAGCCGCATAGATGAGAACGCCGGTGAGCATCACATAACGGCTGCCGTAGCGATCGGCGAAGGCGCCGATGAACGGCTGCGAGACGCCCCAGACGACATTCTGCAATGCCGTCGCCAGCGAAAAATCCGCGGTGGTGATGGCGGTGTCACGCAGAATCGAGGGCTGAAACAACCCAAAACTCTGCCGCATCCCCATGGCCAGGCTGAGCAACACGGCCGCGCCGACCAGAATCGACCAACGCTGGAACGTGCTGAGTTGTGCTGCCGTCATGGAATGCCCCTGCCCTAGAATATTTTTCTCATCCTGGCACCGGATTCGACAACTTGCCATCCACGCACAGACCTATAAGGGATGCGGAATATGCAGAGGTGAATCGCGCAATGAGCGTTGAGATCGAAATTCTGACCGGCGACGCGTCGTGGCCGGCGGTGAAGCCGCTGTTCACAGCGGTGTGGCCGCCGGAGGTCGTCGAAAAGCTGTCCTGGGGCCACGTCGTCTTTGCGAACGCCGAACTGCGGGTGCTGGTGGAAGCCGACGGGCAACTGGTCTGCCATGTCGGCATCTATCGTCGCGAGGCCACCTGGAACGGACGCAAGGTGCGCGTCGGCGGCATCGGCGGCGTGGCCACGCATCCGGATTTTCGCCGCCGCGGCTTTGCCAGCGTGGCGCTTAACGCCGCGCTGCAGACCCTGAAGGATGAACGCGCCACCGATTTCGCGCTGCTGTTCTGCGAGCCGCACAATGTGGATTTCTACACCAGTCGGGGCTGGAAGCCTTTCACGGGCGAGATCTTCGCAGAACAATCCGGCGAACGCATGCGTTTCGATGCAATGCTGCCGTTCGTGTTCTATCTCAAGCGCGCGCCTCACGAGGGCGAGATCGACCTGTGCGGACTGCCATGGTGATCTGTTAAAATTGCAGGCCTAAATCCGTCATATCCGGCATGTTCGCTTTACCGCAATGACCGATACGGCATTGCACAAATCCGATTTCTTGTTATGCAGACGTCATTGTCGAGGAGAAACGCATGGCCTTTCGATCTGCCGTTATGATTGCGCTGCTAGGCGCACTGTTCGCAGCCCCTGCGGCGAAAGCCCAGTCCGGCGACGAGGCCACCGGCACCTGGCAGACTCAGGCCGGCGATGCGCGCGTCCGCGTCAGCAAATGTGGTGGCGGGCTGTGCGGGGCCGTTGTGTCGCTGCGCGACAAAATCGATCCCAACACCGGCAAGCCGCCGATAGACGACAAGAATCCGGACCCCGCCAAGGCCAAGCGTTCGATGATCGGGGTGCAGCTGTTCATCGACATGCGCCCTGCCGGGCCAAACAGGTGGTCGGGTCAGATCTACAACGCCGATGACGGCAAGACCTACGCCAGCAACGTCTCCGTTGCCGGCCCGGACACGCTCAAGGTCGAAGGCTGCGTCGGCGCGTTCTGCGGCGGCGAAAACTGGACCCGGGTCGGTCGCTAATTCAAACGGGCATTGCCTTCAGCGCGGTGGCCGCGGAGGCATAGCCGCCACGCGCGCCATCGATAAAGTGAACGTGATCGCTGCGCAGCGCCGAGGGCGTGAAGCAGGTCATCATCGCGGCATCCTGCCGGTGCAATCCATAGCGGATCGTGCCGGCTGACGCCGCCGCGACCAGGCGCTGCTCCAGCGCCGCCTCCAATTCCGGCGTGCAATCCAGGATCATCCGCAGGCCATCGTCATATTTGCGGAAGTCGGAATTCTCGACCAGCTGTCGTATATAGGTTTGCGGCACAAAGCCGCCGGCGCTGATGCCGAAGCGCATCAGCAGATAGGCGACGAACGTTCTGCCGAGCACCTGGACGCGGCGCACCAGCAACGATCCGCTGCCAAGCGCACGGACTTCGAAATCGAAACCGGCCGGCGGCCATTTGAGCGACGGCCCGCCCGCAGGCACCGGACGTCCGGCATCGGGGCTGCGCTCGACCAGCGCGATCACATCCTCGATCACACGGCGGAACGCGCTCGCATCGGCACTTGATGTCGGCACCACCAGCACCGAAAGGATCAGGCCGCGCGCCGAGGGAATTTCCTCGAACCTGCACGACAAACCGCTGAGATCGGGATGCGTGCCAGACGGCGCTTGCGCCACCGCGAACTCGCCGCGCTTCATGGCGACCTCGGCCCAGCCGAGGCCGCCGCCGGAAAACATCGCGTAGGAGAGATTCGGCGACGGCGCGAAGCGCGCAACGCGGACATCTAGCCCCTGCGCACGCACGTGGGCGACCGGCACCAGCGCCACTCGCATCGCCAGATCGAGATCGTCCTGCACCCAGGCCGCGGTGGCCGCGAGCGCCTCGCGGGCGCGATCGAGATCGCCGGGCGCCACCGCAAAGCTGGCGCCGTCGCCGCCGAACACGAACGGGAATTCGCGGCCCTCCAGCGCATTGGTGATCGATGCGATCACCGAAGCGCCGGCCATGTTGACGGCCTTGTAGCGCTGCTCGGCAATGGCCTTGGTGGATTGGACGATGTCGGCGAGGCCAATGGTCCAGTCATCGGGCAGCGGCGCATACAGCGCCGGATCCATCAGCCTGTCGAAGCCGCGAAACACCGGAATTTCACCGTAGAAATCTCTGCCGCTGGTGGTCATGCTGCGGGATATCCACGCTATGGGCGCGACCGAATTGGTCGTTCTCAAACCGGGACCATAACATGAGTTGTCATTCCGGGATGCGCCCTTCGTCGGCGTAGCCGACTGAGGACGCAGGCCCGGAATCGATACTCCCGCGATTATGGATTCCGGGCTCGCTCGCAGCTGACGCTGCTCGCGCCCTCAGACGCGCCAATTGGCGCGTCGGGGAATGACGAAAAAGGATGGAGTCGCCTCAGCAATCCAGCGTGGTCTGCCGTTCCCACTCCGTCAACTGGCGGCAGTGCTCGTTCCAGTCGTTGTGCTTCAGCTTGAGATAGGACTGCACAACGGTCTCGCCGAATTGCTCCTTGAACACCGACGACGTCTCCAGCGCCCGCAGCGCATCGAGCAGATTCAGCGGCAGATGCTTGGCATTGGTCGCCTTGTCGCCCTCGGTGTACATGTTGATATCAAGGCGGGGACCTGGATCGCGCGCATTGTCCATGCCGTCGAGGCCCGCCGCCAGCAACGCCGCCGGCAGCAGATAGGGATTCACTGCGCCGTCGGGCAGCCGCAGTTCGAAGCGGCCGCCGTCGGGGACGCGGATCATATGGGTGCGGTTGTTGCCGCCATAGGTCACCGTGTTCGGCGACCACGTGGCGCCGGAGATGGTACGCGGCGCGTTGATGCGCTTGTAGGAGTTCACCGTCGGATTGGTGATCGCGCACATCGCCTCGGCAGAATGGATCAGTCCCCCGATGAAATGATAAGCCGTCTGCGACAAGCCGAGTTCGCCGTTCTCGTCCTCGAAGACGTTTCTGCCGTCCCTGGTCGACCACAGCGAAGCATGGACATGGCAACCATTGCCAGTGAGGTTGACGAAAGGTTTCGGCATGAAGGTCGCCTTGAAACCGTGCTTCTCAGCAATCGACTTCACCATGAACTTGAAGAAGGCGTGGCGATCCGCGGTCTTCAGCGCGCTGTCGAACTCCCAGTTCATCTCGAACTGGCCGTTGGCATCCTCGTGATCGTTTTGATACGGCTTCCAGCCCAGCGTGATCATCGCGTCGCAGATTTCGGCGACGATCTCGTAGCGCCGCATCAAGGCCTGCTGGTCGTAGCACGGCTTGACCTGCTGGTCGGCGGGATCGGAGATCGCGCTGCCATCGGGCGAGATCAGAAAGTATTCGCACTCGACGCCGGTCTTCAACTCGACACCAGACGCGGCAGCCTTCGCGACGAGACCCTTCAGCACCTGCCGCGGATTCTGCGCCACCGGCTTGCCGCCCATGTACAGGTCACCGGTGACCCAGGCCACGCCGGGCTTCCACGGCAACAGGGTCAGCGTGTCCTTATCGGGCATCACCAGCACATCGGGATCGGCTGGCGTCATGTCGAACCAGGCGGCGAAGCCGGCAAAGCCCGCACCGGATTTCGCGACGCCGTCCATGGCACTGGCCGGAACCAGCTTGGCACGCATGCCGCCGAACAGATCGACGAAGGCGATCAGGAAATATTTGATGTCGTGCTGCTTGGCTAGTTCGGTCCAGGTCGCCATTGACACTCTCTCCGAAGTTATGACCAGCCGTTGCGGCCGTGTTAGATATTGCTGCCCGGAATCCAGTTCGTCCCCGCCAGTGGCACGCGCGCCATGGCGGCGGCCTCCATCGTCAGCGCGACCAGATCTTCCGGCTCGAGATTGTGAACATGGCTCTTGCCGCAGGCCCGCGCGATGGTCTGCGCTTCCAGCGTCAGCACCGACAGATAGTTCGCGAGCTTGCGGCCGGCGATCACCGGATCGAGCCGCGCTGCGAGCACCGGATCCTGCGTGGTGATGCCAGCGGGATCGCGACCTTCGTGCCAGTCGTCGTAAGCACCGGCCGTGGTGCCGAGCGCCTGATACTCGGCTTCGAGCGCGGGATCGTTGTCGCCCAGCGCGATCAGCGCCGCGGTGCCGATCGACACCGCGTCGGCGCCGAGCGCGAGACACTTGGCAACGTCGGCACCGTTGCGAATGCCGCCGGAGACGATCAGCTGCACCTTGCGGTGCATGCCCAAATCCTGCAGCGCCTTCACCGCCGGCGCGATCGCGCACAACGTGGGCAGGCCGACATTCTCGATGAACACGTCCTGCGTCGCTGCGGTGCCGCCCTGCATGCCATCGAGCACGATGGCATCAGCGCCGGACTTCACCGCCAGCGCGATGTCGTAATACGGCCGGGATGCGCCAACCTTGACGTAGATCGGCGTCTGCCAGTCGGTGATTTCGCGCAACTCCTGGATCTTGATCTCGAGATCGTCGGGGCCGGTCCAGTCCGGATGTCGGCACGCCGAGCGCTGGTCGATTCCCTCCGGCAAACGCCGCATGTCAGCGACGCGTTTTGTGATTTTCTGACCCAACAGCATGCCGCCGCCGCCGGGTTTTGCGCCCTGCCCGACCACGATCTCGATGGCATCAGCCTTGCGCAGATCGTCCGGGTTCATGCCGTAACGCGATGGCAGCACCTGATAGACCAGCAGGCTGGAATGGCCGCGCTCTTCCGCAGTCATGCCGCCGTCGCCTGTGGTGGTTGACGTGCCGACTGCCGACGCGCCGCGGCCGAGCGCTTCCTTGGCGGGGCCGGACAGCGCACCAAAGCTCATGCCGGCAATGGTGATCGGAATCTTCAGATGGATCGGCTTCTTCGCGAAACGCGCGCCGATGGTGACGTCGGTGGCGCATTTCTCGCGGTAGCCTTCCAGCGGATAGCGGCTGATCGAGGCGCCCAGAAACAGCAGATCGTCGAAATGCGGCAGCTTGCGCTTGGCGCCGGCGCCGCGGATATCGTAGATGCCGGTCGCGGCAGCGCGACGGATTTCCGCAATCGCATTGTCGTCGAAGGTTGCCGATTTGCGCGGCGGGGTGTGGATCCAGCGGTCCTGCGCGGTCATCAGTACGATCCGACGTTGTCGATGTGGAAATGATAGAGTTTTCGCGACGAGCCGTAGCGCTTGAATTCGCTGGTATCGACGTCGTCGATGCCAGCCTCGCTGAGCAGACGCTTCAGTTCGGTCTTATGTTCTTCGCCGAGCGGCTTTTCGATGCAGTCGGCGCCGAGGCTGGCCACCGTGCCCCGCACATAGAGATGCGCCTCGTAGATGGAATCGCCGAGCGCCTCGCCGGCGTCGCCGAGCACGACGAAATTGCCGGCCTGCGCCATGAAGGCAGAGAGATGGCCGACCGAGCCTTTGACGACGATGTCGATACCCTTCATCGAAATGCCGCAGCGCGCCGAGGCATTGCCGTCGATCACCAGCAACCCGCCATTGCCGCTGGCGCCCGCCGCCTGCGAGGCGTCGCCGGTGACATGCACTTTGCCAGACATCATGTTCTCGGCGATGCCCTGGCCGGCATTGCCGCGCACGGTGACGCGCGCCTGCTTGTTCATCCCGGCGCAGTAATAGCCGACATGCCCCTCGACCTCGACCTCGACGGGCGCATCCAGGCCGACGGCGATATTGTGCTGGCCGCGCGGATTGATGACCGTCCAGTGCGTCTCGTTAGTGTCGGGCGTCAGCGCATGCAGCGCGCCATTGAGGTCGCGCAGCGACGAATGTGCGAGATCGACAACAGGCATCAGTGCCGCTCCCACAGATAGACCTTGGCAGGCTCCGGCTCCCACACCTTTGCGCCATCGATGCCGGGCAGATCGACCAATGCTCGATATTCAGTGCCGAACGCCACCCAGCGATCGGTCTCCGCCATCACAGCAGGCTTACAGGCGATGGGATCGCGCAGCACGCCAAAGCCGGTCTCGGTGCCGATGACAAAAGTGTAGAAGCCATCGAGCGCCGACAGCGACGACGTCATCGCTTCCTGCAGCGAGGCGCCTTCGCTCATCTGCGCACTGAGATAGCCGGCGGCCACCTCGGAATCGTTTTCGGTGCGGAACGCCATGCCTCGCCGGATCAGGTCGCGGCGTACGTCATTGTGATTCGACAGCGAACCGTTGTGCACCAGGCACTGATCGGTGCCGGTGGTGAAGGGATGCGCACCGTTCGTAGTCACCGCCGACTCCGTCGCCATGCGGGTATGGCCCACTGCGTGGGTGCCGGTCATGGCGTTGAGGCCGAAGCGTTTGGCGACATCGGCGGGCAGCCCAACCTCCTTGAAGACAGCCATGCGCTTGCCGCGGGCGACGACATCGACGGCGCTGTTGCTGGCCAACGCCGTGGCCACCGCAACCTCGCGATCAAGGGGAATGCTGACCACCGCATGGGTGTCGTAAACCTGATAGGTGAGCGGCGCGCCGGCAATTTTGCCGAGCACTGCCATCAATTCCACGAAGTCGAAGGACGGTGCCGCGCGCAGCGTCAGCTTGATCTGCCCCGACTCGCCGTCACCATAGACCGCAAAGCCTGCGGAATCCGGCCCGCGGTCGCTCAGCGCAGCCAGCATGCCCGACAGCAGCCCGCCGAGTTCGGGGGCAAGCTTGCTATCCTTCAGAAACAGACCGGCAATGCCGCACATGGCGTCGACTTCCCTGACGTTGAACTTCCAAAATACCTTGCATGAGGCGGGCAGGGCTTGTCAATTGGAGGGAAATATATTTTCTTGAGAAGAAATATGCATTCTCGCCGGAAGTGCTATGGTCGGGCCGACGTCGCCCGCAGAAAGCAGCCCTCGTGAAAGCCAAGCCGAAAAAACCGAAGACCCGCCAAATTGAAGATCTGCTCACCGGCTCCAACGCCCCGGCGGAAATCAGCAGTTCGCTGGAATCGCAGATCGGCAACGAAGTCCGAAAGCTGCGCAAGGAGCTGGAGCTGACCGTCGCTGAACTCGGCACTTCCGCCGGGATTTCCACCGGCATGCTGTCGAAGATCGAAAACGGCAGCATCTCGGCGTCGCTGGCGACGCTGAGCGCGCTTTCGAAGGCGCTGAACGTGCCGATCAGCCGCTTCTTTCGCGAGACCGAAGAGCGCCGCGACTGCTCTTTCGTCAAGGCCGGCTCCGGCGTCAACATCGAGCGTCGTGGCACCAAGTCCGGGCACCACTACAATCTGCTCGGCCACTCCATTCATGGCGAACTCGGCGTCGAGCCCTATCTGATTACGCTGAACGAGGACGCCGAGGCCTATACCAATTTCCGCCATGCCGGCGTCGAGATGATCTACATGCTGTCCGGCAAGGTGCGCTATCGCCACGCCGACCAGACCTATCTGATGGAGCCCGGCGACACGCTGTTCTTCGACGCCGCCGCCCGCCATGGGCCGGAAGAACTGGTGAAGGCGCCGATGACCTATCTTTCCGTCATCATCTATCCGCGCCGCAGCTGATTGTTTCGTCATTGCGAGGAGCGTAGCGACGAAGCAATCCAGTCTTCGCTTGATGCTTCTGGATTGCTTCGCTTCGCTCGCAATGACGCTAGCGTTTACGGCCCGTCTTCGCCGGCATCCGGTCCTGCGACGGCGAGATGCCGTACACCCGCCGGTACACCCGCGCGAAATGGCTAGCGCCGGAAAATCCACATTCCGCGCCGACTTCCAACACCGGCAGGCCGGTCTGCCGCAGCAGCGCCCGCGCCTTGGCCAGCCGCAGCGACAAGTAATGTTGTTCGATGCTGACACCGAGATGTCCAGCGAACAGCCGCTCGAGCTGGCGGATCGAGACGCCCGCCGCCTTCGCCAGCTCGCTCCGCGGCGCGGGGCTGGCGAGTTGGCGCTCCATCATGGCGATTGCCGCCAGCACGCCGCGATTGCTGGTGCCGATTCGCTCGCGAAGTGAAATGCGCTGCTTGTCGTCGCCGAGCCGCACGGCCGTCTGCAGAAACCAGTCGCTCACTTTCGCTGCCAGCGCCTGGCCATGATCCCGGCGGATGATCGCATGCATCATGTCCAGCGCTGCGACGCCACCCCCGCAGGTCAATCTGTCGCCGTCGATCTCGAACAAAGTCCGCGTCGGCTCGATCTGCGGAAACGCTTCGGTAAAGGCCGCGAGATGTTCCCAATGGATCGTGCAGCGCACGCCGTTGAGAATGCCGGCCTTGGCCAGAATGAACGGCCCGCCGGAGACGCCGCCGATGGCGCAGCCGGATCGCGCCAGCCGCCGCAGCCACGCCAGTGTTTTCGCGTCGTCGAACGCCGCGGGATTGCCACCGGCGCAGACCAGCACCGTGTCGTAGCGGACCTGATCCGCAACGGTGTGATCGGAGGCCACCGACAACCCGTTCGACGCCAGGATCGCCTTGGCGCCGGTCGAAATATGCAGCCACTGATAAAGTCGTTTGCCGGCCAGGATGTTGGCGGCGCGCAGCGGCTCGATCGCCGATGCGAACGACATCAGCGCGAATTCATCGATCAGCAGAAAGCCAACGCGGTGGGGCGGGTGCATGAAGGAATGTCGCCATGGGACTGGAGCAATGTCGCTCATAGCACAATCGCCGGTCCTGTGTACCGGCGCCGCACGTAGTTGCCGGGAACAGCGGGACGCCATTGCGATCCGTGTTCGGCGGCGAGCGCCTTGCCGGTTCGTTCGATGTCGGCGGCCTCTCCGATTGGCGTCGACTAATTTGCGACAACCGCGGCATACCCAGTATCGAGCAGCTTATGGATCTGCACACCGTCCATTCAGATTAAGACGGTGGAAATCCATAGCTGAGGAGTATTTCAGGGCGCAACCAATCTCTTGCGGATGGCATAGCGGACCAGCTCTGCCGTCGACGACATCCCGAGCTTGCGCATGGCCGACGCGCGATGGGTCTCGACGGTCTTCACACTCACCTTCAAGACGGCGCTTATCGATCGGTTGGTATGTCCCTCCGCAATAAGCTGAACCACGCTCTGCTCGCGTGACGTCAGCAGCATGTCCGATTTATTCTGCTTGTTGACCTGGTAGTCGTGGAGAAGCTTCTCCAGCAGGACGCTGGTGAAGTAGGGCCTGCCGTCGAGCAAGGCTTCGATCGCAGAAATAAGGTGCTTCCGGGCATCCGACTTGAACAGGAAGCCACGGACGCCCGCCAGAACGGCTTCCGTCAGCAGTTCCTCGCTTTCGTGCATCGTCAGGATCAATACTTCAGTGCACAGATGGAGCGCCCTGAGGCGGCGAGTGACCTCCAATCCGTTCATGATGGGCATGGAATAGTCGACGATCACAATGTCCGGCCTGGTTTCCAGGGTCAACGCGACGGCCTGCTCGCCATTGGTCGCTTCTCCGCTTACGATCCAGTTGGAGCGCGTTTCAACGATCGCGCGAAGCCCGGAACGCACGACTTCATGATCATCCGCAATCACGATGCGTTTCACGGCGTCGTTCCCGTATGTCGGCACCGAACCTTCAAGCAATCGGCGGAGGTGACCGGCAGCAAAGTCGGATGATCATACTGATCGCGGTTGGAAGGGTTATCCCACAAACCCCCGAAGTCTCCCGGCAAATGTACTGACTTGACCGCAGCCCGCTCAGTCATCGTCATGCCTCGACCAGCCTCGCCCGAACCGCGTATCGGACCAGCCCCGCGGTTGAATTCACGTCCAGCTTGCGCATCGCGGCCGCCCGATGCGACTCGGTCGTCTTGACGCTGAGGTTCAGGATGGCGCTGATGCCCTTGTTGCTGTAACCCTCCGCAACCAGCTTGACGACGATTTGCTCGCGCGGCGTCAGCTCGTGGTATCCGTCTCGATCGCCCGATCCGTGATCCAACTCACTTCGGCAGCTTCTGGTACAGAACGGCCTGTGCAGCAGAAGCGACTCGACCGCGGTCAACAGCAGCTTGTTCGCGTCCGACTTCACCAGGAACGCGCGTGCGCCGGCCTCAAACGCCTGCTGGGCGAGCAAGCTGGAGTTGTGGACCGTGAAAATCAGCACCTCCGTCTGCAGCGGATAGTCCCGGATGCTCCGAGCGACCTCCACTCCCGTCATTCGCGGCATGGAGAAGTCGACGATCGCGACATGAGGCCGGCTCTCGATTGCAGCGGCCACCGCCTTGCCGCCGTCATTGGCCTCGGCCACCACTTCCCAATCCGCCCGTTGTTCGAGCATGGCTCGCAAACCCGATCGCACCGCTTCGTGATCATCAGCGATAAGAAACCGTTTCATGGCAGAACACTCCAACGTCGTTTACACGGCGGCTCGGCGCTGGGACGCCTGAAACGGATGAGACATTTCCGCTTGCCGCCGGTGAGTAGTGTTTTTCATTTTGTGCCTGCGTTGCCCCCCATGACCGTTGCGGCCCTTCGCCGGTTGCGCTTATTCGCAGCAAGACCATGCGGGAACACGGCGCATAAAACGGTGCCGGAATGCCGCACGGCCGGATCGGACCGGATATCGAGCGTGCCTCCGATCTCCTGTAGCCTCGCTCTCATCGCGGGAATTCCGACTCCGATCGATATCGCCTTCGCGCCGGGCCTCGCGGGGTCAACCGAAAGGCCACGTCCATCGTCGCTGATCGTCAGCCGAAAATGGTCGTTTGTTGCGTCAATATCGATTCTCACCTCCGTCGCCTTCGCATGTCGAAACACGTTCGTGAGGGCTTCCTGAATGACCCGCAACAATGAGCGCTGCGTCTCGTAAGGCAATCGATCGATCTCGGACGCGATTCTGGTCGTGACCCGCAACGACGTGCGCACCGCAAATCCCTCGGCGTAATTCTCGATCGTGGCCTTCAAGCCATCGATCGTTAGATTCTGCGGGTGTAGCAGGTAGGCAAAGGCACGGATTTCCCTGAGCGCTTCATCAATCGACGCATCGATGTCATCGCAAAGCCGCTCGGCACCGGCGGGGTCGCCGAGGCTGGTCCGGATTCGCATCAGACCGAGGCTTGCAGCAATCAAGTGCTGACAGGTCGAATCGTGGAGATCTGACGCAATCCGCTGCTGGATGTCCTCCTGAATGGAAACCAGGCTGACACTCATGCGCACGTCGTCCATCCCCTCGGTAACGTTCTCGAAAGGACCCTTGCGCGCGGCACGGTGGCTGCCAATCAAACGGACAACGCGACCGGCGGCCGGATCGACGATCGGAACGATGGTCGTCTCCATATTTCGTCGCGCACTGCCCAGTGCAAGGCGATGGCGAATTCTGACCTCCGCTCCTTCTCCAAGACACGCTCGAAGGGCTTCGCAGACGGATTTTGCGTCGTCTCTGCTCATGCAGTAGGAGACGTCCATCTCCCAGATATCTTCCGACGAGATGCCGAGAACAGACTCGAACGCCGGATTGATGCCCTCGTACATGAAGCGCCCTCCGTGCGAAGGGCGTACTGCGAAGAGCAGATCTGCTGAAAACATCCAGTAGAGCCGATCGCTCGTTTCCTCCGAACCAATTCGAAGCCATTGTCTGACGCTGGTTCGATTCGACTCACAGGCGGAGCTATGTAGCTTCACGGCACGCGCTCCCTCTTCTCCGGCAACTCCTGACATTGAAACTCAGGATCGAGGCTCTCCTCCCTGCTCCGCCGGCAGGCATCCAGCACCGGATCAGAAGACGCGCGCCCTTGGGGTCCTTCGATTGTACACCGTTGGATGAATCACACCACTAGGTCGTATTCTTATCGGATTGAAATCTCGAATTTGTGAGATGGAACCCGCGAGGCGCGAATATACAGTTTGTGCCAATTTATTCTGGCAGCAAAACTCAAATGCGATGTAACAGATACTAAAACTACGCCGGACGGATTTCGCGAAATGCTTGCGGAAGCACGTCTTCGCTGCCACACGATCGGACGTCATCCAAGAATCGCGGGCGGCCGTGACGCGCTGGTCGTCACGGCCGGGTTCACGCGATCAGCCTGGTAATCCACCGCGTCCTTATGATCGGGCAGGTCATGCAATGACCGCCTCCCCGGCCCCGCCCCAGCTCTGCGCCAACGATGGTGATCACATCGACCGCCCAGGACCGTCGCAGCGCCGACATGCGAGCGCTCTTTGGCGTAGCGCGAATAGACGCTGGCGAACCCCGCCTTCGCGTAGGCATAGACACCGGCATCGAGATCGGGGTTTAGTTCCGCCAGCGCCTGAAACACCCTTGCCAGAGCATGCATGCCGCCCCGGGCGGTGCACCAGGCGAAGACCGCGCCGAACGGACCGGTTGCGATGCCGAAGGTTCAGGGCAATGAGAAAATGCCCGAACCGACCATGGATCCGACCACCATCGCGGTCAGCGCGAAGAACGAAAGCTTTTGAATCACTGGCGCCGTCGTCATCTGAAGGCCCCGAGCCGCGGGCAGATGGACTGCCAGAGCGGTTGCCGATTGAGGAAAGGCTTCAGCCGATCATGCGCCGCTTACGGGGGGCGGCCTATTAGGGAACTACCTAGTCGAGGACTAGGATTTTCCCAAGCCGAACCATCGGAACATCCATCCCCTGGGCCCAGGGTTTTCTCGGATGTCGCGGCCGAGGGTTGCGGGCTAGAGTCAGCCGAGGTGCGTAATCAGGCAAAATCAGCAGCATTTGATTTAGCCGACAGGAGTTCCTTCGAGCAGGAGGTTTCCATATGTCCGATCTTGTAGCGATCGTGTATCCGTCCGAAGCCAAAGCCGAGGAAGTGCGTCAACGCCTTCTCAAACTGCAGAAAGAGTATCTGATAACGATCAACGACGCCGTCATCGCCGTCAAGACCGACGCCGGCAGCATCAAGCTGAACCAGCTCGTCAATACCACCGCGATGGGTGCGATCTCCGGAAGTTTCTGGGGGCTCTTGATCGGCGTGCTCTTCCTTAACCCGATCGTCGGTGTAGCGCTCGGCGCGGCGTCGGGCGCGCTTGGCGGCGCGCTTTCCGATTTCGGCATCGACGATTCCTTCATGAAAGATCTTGCCACGAAGATCGAGCCCGGCAACGCCGCCTTGTTTGTCCTGATCAAGGCCATGACGGCGGACAAGGTGGTGAAGGAAATCAAGGATGCCGGCGGCATCGTGCTGAAGACATCCCTCGACGAGACGAAAGAGAAGGCGTTGCGCGACGCTCTCGCCAACGCGGCTACCGCGGCCGCCGCCGCGCCGGCCGCCTGAGATGGCAACCGATCATCTTACGACGTCTAGCGTCGATTTCCGGCAAGGCGCAGCAGCATCATAAACAGGTTGATGAAATTGAGGTAGAGCGACAACGCGGCAAGTACCGCCTTGCGGCCGGCGGCGGTTTCGTCGTCCCGGCTGTCATACATCCCCTTGATCCGCTGGGTATCGTAGGCAGTCAGGCCGGCAAAGACGCCGACGCCTATCATCGAGATCAACCAGTCAAGTCCGCTCGAGCGCAGGAAGAGGTTGACCAGGCTTGCGATGATAATTCCGATCAATCCCATGAACAGGAAGGTGCCTAGTCCGGAGAGGTCACGCCTCGTGGTATAGCCAAAGATGCTGAGCGCCCCGAACGTCGCGGCTGCAATAAAGAACACGCGCGTGATCGAGGAACTGGTGTAGATGTGGAGCAAGATCGAGAGCGATACCCCGACCAGGGCTGCATAGACAAAGAACAACCGCCGTGCCGTCCTCACCGATAGTGTGTTGATGCGCGAGCCGATGAAGAACACCAGCGCCAGCGGCGCGAGGATGAATACCCACATCAGCGGACTCTGCAGCAATGCCGGACCGGTGAGCTGATAAGTCAGCCACGCGACACCGGCGGTCAGGCCGACGCCGGCAGTCATGTAGTTGTAGATGCGCAGCATGTAGCCGCGCAGGCCGGCATCCATCGCAATGGCATCGCTGCCGACTGCACCGGAAGCGACCGGGTTTTGATCATAGTTTGACATCGCTTGCCTCCTCGCATCGCAGCTCGCAAGGGTGATCGGCAAACGTATCGTAATGACCAGCCTGCGGGATATCGGATATTCACCCGAGTGCCGATGGTGAATCACCTTACTGTGCCACGCCCCCTTGAAGCGCCCGTTCAGCCATTTGCGGCGGCAGCAGGCGCGTTACCAGAACGTAACCTGCAACCGGCGACTCATCCTTTTGGACGAACCGCCTTACGCGTTTGTCACTGGAAGCTGCCGCTCGCCGATGCTAATCGGCCGGCGATGCGATACTTCTTTCATATCGTCGACCGATACGGCCTGTTTCCGGACAGGATCGGATTCGATCGCGCCGATCGGGAATCCGCCGTCCTGCACGCCGAGCGCATTGCGGCTGAACTTGCGAAGGGCGGCGAGTTTTTCCGTTCCGTCGCCGTGCTGGTGACTGGCGCGCCGATACCATCCGCGAACTGCGATCGCGGCACCGGAACACCCGCCCCGAATAGCTGAAAAGCCGCGCTGCCGGGCGAGCCGCATGGGCACTTCCTGCCCCCGCCTCCTACAGAGAATCCCGGATAGGCGGGAGGGAAAGCCGCCGATAAGGTCACACGCGATGGGCTGGCCGGCATCTCGCATTCCCTGCAGTTTGCGACGCCTGCGCCATCACTGATTGGAAGGTGGTCATGGCACCTGCATCGAACGAGGCCGATCAGAAGCTCTCTCGGCTCGCGCTCATCGCGCTGATGATTGGATCGATGGTCGGCTCCGGCATTTTCGCGTTGCCCGCATCGTTCGGACGGGCTACGGGGGCGCTCGGGGCCGTGATCGCCTGGGTCATTGCAGGCACCGGCATGCCGAAGATGACAAGCGCGATGACTCTTCGTTGCGGTCTACGGATAGAAACTCGCCTGGGTGAGCGAAACCTATCGCGCGAGCGAGTGTGTGCGGGTTGTCGATGGAGTCTGCTCCGCGATCGCGACGGTTTATGCGGCTGGAGTGACTTACGCGGGCAGTCCCAAATTTCTTATGCTCTCATCGATACTATATGCGCCGGGAACGCTGCTATTCTTTCTTGCCAAGCACGAGCAAAAGGAGCTGACGTTCAGGCCCGTCGAAGCGATCATGTTTGTAGCGGTCGTGATTGCAGCGGAGCCGGCATATACGCGCTCGCAGCTGGATCGATTTCGATCTAACCGCGACGTAGCCGGATTGCGGGTGGACGAAGCAACCCTGCATTCGGTGCGGAAGCAACATGGAGGCGAGCATGAATATCCGACTCCTGTACGGAGCCCTGATCGTCGGCGTGATGGCGGTCGTTATGGCGCCTCCAAACCTGTCCGTGGCCCAATCGAAGGACCAGGGCGTATCTGCATCCAGGAGCGTGTCGCAAAATACGAACCCGCACAAACACCGCTATTGGCGCCATCGCGGCGGGAAGCATCCGCACTTTGGCAGCCGGCGGGTTCGCACCCACGCGCCCACCGACACGGCGCGGCCATCGGCCTATTGAGCGGCCGGTCAGCTGGCTACGACATATCACTTGAGCAATCATGACCGATCCGCGACCAGCACAGGAAAAGATCCGCGAGATGGTTCTGCGCGACGATCCCGGCGGTCAACCCAATGCGGCCGAGCGGCGCAGCCCTCTCACCACCGGCCTCGTCCTGCTCGCCGCTTCGATCTGTCTCTTCCTGATTTGGCAAACGGCCTCGAGCCTCCTCATCATCTTCGCCGGGGTCCTTTTCGCAGCGTTTCTGGATGCCTCCGCGAGGGCCCTGGCGTCCGTGCTTCCAGTCAACAAGCTCTGGCGACTGACACTCGTTGTTCTGCTGCTCGCCGCCGCCTTGACCTTCGGCCTGATCTGGGGCGCGGGCAAGCTGCCCGAGCAGACGCGCCTGCTGATCAAAGTGATGGATGAACAGCTCGATGTGCTGCAGGAACATCTCCTGTCATTCGGCGTGGACCTGCTTGGCCCGGAAGGCGGCCGTAATCTGTCAAAATGGTTCTTCGCCGATCAGAGCACTCTGCTTAGTCATGCGATGCCACTGGTCGCAATCGGCCGGGTCGCCGTCATCAGATTCTATGTCGAGGACTGCCTTGGTGACGACCTCGGCAGTCGCCCAATGGCGGTGAACAGCCCATGAGCGAGATCGATCTGCAGCAGAGCAAGGGCATGCCTCCCTCGACCAATTCAGGAAGGGCCAGTTTCCTCTGGCAGCAGCTGCCCTATCTCGTCGCGCTGGTGCTCGCCATCGCAGGCGTTGCCTATACCAATATCTCGCGCCAGCCGCTGGTCGGTTATTGGGAGTTCCTGGCACTCGCGATTGCGGTGGTCTGCGTCGTCACCAAATGGCCTGAGCTCAACAACAAACGGGCCCAGTTTCGCCTGATCTGGACCCAGGCGCTGCACTGGGTCGCCGTGCTGGCCACGATGAACATCATCCTCCTGTCCGGGGTTCAACAGCTCCTTCCCGCGCCGGCGACGAGCCTGGTGCTGCTGACATTGCTGGCGCTCGGCACGTTTCTGGCCGGTCTCAGCCTTCTGTCTCCGCAAATCAGCTTCCTCGGCCTCGCCATGGGGGCCTCCGTTCCGGCGATATCCTGGCTGCAGCAGTCGGTGATCTTCTTCCTGCTCGCGGCCATATTGTTGATCGGGCTCGGCATGACTTTCTGGCTTCGCGGGGACCATGACCGCCGGGCCGTACCAGACAACACTAACGATCAAGTCGAGGCCTGAGATGCGAACGATACGATTCCTAAGTGCCTTGTGCGTTTCCGTCTTGATTTCCACTGTCACCTCGCCTGCGCAAGGCGAGGCTTTCAGAGTCGGCCGGCTGTTGTGTTTTACCAGCCCGCGGATCGGATTCCTTGTTGGATCCACGCAATCGCTTCGTTGCGTGTTCCATCTAAGGAACTCGTCGCGACGGTATATTTACGAGGGACGGATCAGGCGTGTCGGCCTTGACCTCGGCATCACCGGAAGCGGCGTTCTGTCGTGGGCTGTCTTTGCCAGAAACTCGCGGATTGCCCCAGGCACCATGCGCGGGAGCTACGTGGGCGTCAGCAGCAATGTTGCACTGGGACCCGGACTTGGAGCCAACGTTCTGATCGGAGGATCGCGCCGAAGCGTGGTCCTGCAACCGCTCTCCGTTGAGCGCTCGATCGGGATCAATCTCGCGGCGACGGTGACCCATCTTACCTTGGGCGGAAGAGGAACGCGATAACACGGCCTGAATGGCGATCGGAATATACCCGCCCTTTGCTCAGGGTTTCGTCGGATGCCGGTGTTGCGGGCTGGAAGCTATCATCGTCACACGTGCCAAAGGCGATCGCGCGGATCAAGGAGGATGGCATGGCAGTCTTGGACGAAAAATCCAGCATCGAAGTTTTGGGTCCACCGCCACTCTGGGTCTGTACTCTCCTTGGCATCATCATGATCGCCGCCGGCATCGTCGCCCTCGGCGACGTCGTGTTCGCCACAATGATCAGCGTCAAACTGATCGGCTTGACAGCCATCGCTGCCGGCGCCTTCGAGATCGGCCACGCCTTCTGGACCAAGGGATGGGGCGGATTCCTGTGGCAGATCGTGCTCGGTGCGCTGTATGTGGCATTCGGGCTTGTATTGCTCACCCAGCCGGCTTCCGGCGCCCTGATCTTGACCTATCTGCTTGGCGCGTTCCTCCTCGCATCGGGTGTCATTCGATGCGTCCTGAGTTTCGCCCATTGGGAACGGAACGGATGGATGATGCTGATCTCCGGCATCTTCGGGGCGCTCGCCGGCGCGCTCATCCTGTTCGGATTCCCGACCATCAGCCTTTGGGCACTTGGATTCCTGCTTGGCGTCGACCTGATCTCGCACGGCCTTGCGTGGCTGCTCCACGCGCTTGAGTCCGTGCGGAGGACTGCGTAACAAGAGGAGAAGACGATGAACGCTCCCACCCGCCGCGCTTTCCTTGGCTTTGCTCAGAATGCCGTTGCCGCCGCAGCGATCGGCGCCATCGGGGTTCGTTTCATCGAGGCTGCGGAAGCGATGCCGGTCGCACCTGATCTTGGACAGGCCGAAAAGCCGTCAGACCTGGTGACGCAAGCACAGTGGTGGGGACGGCCAACTGCTCCCGGGTGGGGGCCCACTCCTGGTTGGGGGCCTGCCCCGGGCTGGGGTCGCCCGCCGCCGCGCAGGCGCCACTGGGTTTGCTGGTGGCATCGCGGTCGTCGTCATTGCGGATGGCGGTGGCACTAGGAACGCTTCTCGCAATCCTCCGCGCGCAGCAATTGGACAAGGCGGGAGTAGCACGGCCCTGGTGAAGCACTGACCCCGCGCAGTTCTCGCCTGGAGCAAGGAGCGGACAATGGACCTTGCTGACGTCTCGATCAGGCTGCTGGCGGCAAGTCTCTTTGCGATCATTGCCGGCGGGGCGGCCCAGGCACAACCTGTCACGGCCGGGCCCCCCGCGGTCGGCGTCGTGGAAGCGGCCAGGCGACCGATCACCGAGACCAGCGAATTCCTTGGGCGGATCGAGGCGATCAATCGGGTCAACGTTGTCGCTCGCGTCACCGCGTTTCTTGAACAGCGCCTGTTCGACGAGGGCGCCGAGATCAAGAAAGGCGATGAGCTCTATCGGCTCGAGCGCGGTCCCTTCGAAGCCGATCTCGCATCAAAAGAGGCGCAGGTGGCGCAGCTCCAGGCAACACTTGAGAACGCCAAGCTGACGACCGAGCGCGCGCGCACCCTGCTCGGAGGACCGGCCGGACAACAATCGACCTACGACGCTGCAATTGCCAACCAGCGCAGCCTTGAAGCCCAGGTGCAGGCCGCCGAGGCGCAGGTCCAGGCTTCCCGGATCAATCTCGACTACACGACGATCAGCGCGCCGATCGACGGCAAGATCGGACGCACCGCGGTAACGGAAGGCAATGTCGTCAGTCCAAGCTCCGGCGTGCTGACCACCATCGTCAGTCAGGACCCCATGCATGTCATCTTCCCGGTTCCCCTGCGACAGGGGCTGGAGCTGCGCGAGCGCTATGCGCCGCATGGGGGGCTCGAGGCCGTGGTGATCAGGCTCCGGCTGCCCGACGGCCGCATGTACGGCCGGTCCGGCACGCTGAATTTCGTCGATAACACCATCGCGCAGAACACCGACACGATCACCTTGCGCGGCTCGATCGCCAATCCAATCCTGCATGCCCCCGCCACTGCAGGCGTTACCGTTCACGAACTGACCGACGGCGAATTCGTCACCGTTCTGCTGGAGGGCGTCCAGCCGGTCGAGGTGCTGGCGATCCCGCGTTCGGCGGTGCTGTCCGATCAACAGGGCGATTACGTTCTCGCGGTCGGCCCGGACAATAAGGCCGAGCAGCGCCGCATCCAGCTCGGGCAATCGACTCCCACCATCGCCGCTGTCATCAGCGGCATCGCGGCCGGCGACAAGGTGATCGTCGAAGGCCTGCAGCGGGCACGGGCCGGTCAGACCGTCTCGCCGGGTCCACCCAATCCGGTGATCCTGTCGGGCATGAAGGCCGGCGCGGGTGATGCGGCCCCGCAAGCCGATTATGGCGCTTCCGGTGGAGCGCGGCCAGCGGATAGCAAGCCATGATGTCCGCCGTCTTCATCGACCGCCCGCGGCTTGCGATGGTGATCGCCTTTATCATCACCATCGCGGGTGCGCTGGCGCTGACGCAGATCCCGGTGGCGCAGTTTCCGGACATCGTGCCGCCGCAGGTCACGGTCGCCGGCACCTTCCCCGGCGCTTCCGCGGAGGTCGTCGAGAGCAGCGTCGCCCAACCCCTGGAAGCGCAAGTGATCGGCGTCGACCGCGCGCTCTACATGAAATCGACCAGCGGCAACGACGGCAGCTATACGCTCACGGTGTCGTTCGCGCTCGGCACCAACCCCGACATCAACACCGTCAACGTCAACAACCGCGTGCAGAGCGCGCTGTCGCAATTGCCCACGGAAGTGCAACAGCAGGGCGTGACGGTGCAGAAGCGGTCGTCGGCGATCCTGCAATTCCTCGTGCTCTACAGCGCCGACGGACAGCAGGATCCGCTCTTCATCACCAACTACGCGATCATCAACGTGCTCGATGCGATCGCCAGCACGCCGGGGGTCGGTCAGGCTCATCTGTTCGCCAAGATGAACTACTCGATGCGGATCTGGTTCGATGTGCAGCGGCTCACCAGCCTCAATCTGACCCCATCGGATGTCATTGCCGCAATCCGCACGCAAAGCGTCCAGGCGCCGGTCGGCCGCATCGGAGCACGGCCGATCAGCGATGACCAACAGTTCCAGTTCAATGTGCAGACCTTGGGCAGGCTCGCCACCGTCGATCAATTCGCCAACATCGTGCTGCGCGCCACTCCGGATGGGTCCTCACTGCTGGTGAAGGACGTCGCCCGCGTCGAGATGGGGGCGCAAAGCCTCGACAGTGAAGCGCGGATCGACGGGCGCGCGGCCGTGCCAATCGCGATCTACCTGGCGCCGGGTGCCAACGCAGTGACCACCGCGCAGGCGGTGGCGGCGACGATGCAGCGGCTGTCGAAGCGCTTCCCCACCGGACTGAGCTATCTCGTGCAATACGATTCCACGAGCTTCGTGCGCGACACAATCTCGGAGGTGTTGCGGACTCTGGGTGAGGCTTTCGTTCTCGTCGTGATCGTGGTGTACCTCTTCCTCGGCAATTTTCGCGCCACCGTGATCCCGGCCGTCGCCGTTCCGGTGAGCCTGGTCGGCACCTTCGCCGTCCTGCTGGTGCTCGGCTATTCGGCCAACACGGTGTCGTTGCTGGCCATGGTGCTCGCCATCGGCATCGTGGTGGATGACGCCATTGTCGTCGTAGAGAACGTCGAGCGCGTGATGGAGGAAGAGCCGGATCTTTCTCCTGCCGAGGCCAGCAAGAAGGCCATGGCACAGATCACGGCGCCGATCATCGCGATCACGCTGGTGCTGCTCTCGGTATTCGTGCCGATCGCGTTCATCCCCGGCATTTCCGGCACTCTGTTTCGCCAGTTCGCGGTGACAATCAGTGCAGCCATGATGATTTCGGCGTTGAATGCACTGACGCTGTCGCCTGCTCTGTGCGCGCTGTTCCTGCGCCACACCGGGCCTCAGCGCGGCCTCATGGGCCGCGTGCTTGGCGGCATCGACTGGCTGCGCGACCGCTACAGTGGCGGCGTGCGCCGGCTGGTGCGCAGGAGTGGACTCTCGCTCCTGCTCGTTGCCGTCTTTGCCGCCGGCATCTTCGGCATGTCGCTCATCACGCCCACCGGGTTCCTCCCCGAAGAAGACCAGGGCGCCTTCTTCACCTCGGTGCAACTGCCGGACGGCGCGTCGGTCGCGCGCACCAGCGAGGTCACCCGGCAGGTCGAGGATATCCTGAAGCAGATGCCGGCCGTCGACCACGTCCTTGCCATCATCGGCTTCTCCCTGCTCGACGGCGCATCCGAGCCGAACAGCGCGCTGGTGGTCACGCGTCTGAAGCCGTTTTCCGATCGCAAGGCGGCCGCCGATTCTGCGCAGGCGTTGATCCAAAAAACCTTCGCGGCCGGCGCGCAGATACGACAGGCCAACGTGCTGCCGTTCAACCTGCCGCCGATCATCGGGCTCTCCACCAGCGGCGGGTTCGAATACCAGCTCGAGGCGCAGGAAGGACAGAGCCCCGCCGCGATCTCCAGCGTCACGAGCGCGCTGATCGGCGCCGCCAATGCCGACCCACGGCTTGCACGCGTCTTCTCGACCTTCACCGCGACCAATCCATCCATTTATCTCGACATCGACCGCCGCAAGGCGCAGGCGCTTGGCGTCACCATCAGCGACATCTTCACCGCCTTGCAGGCGACACTCGGCGGCATCTACGTCAACAACTTCAACCTGTTCGGCCGCACCTGGCAGGTCAACGTGCAGGGCGAAGCGTTCGATCGCGCCGATATCTCCGACATCTGGCGCATCTATCTGCGCAACGACACCGGCCAGATGGTGCCGATACGATCACTCGCCGGTATCAAGATCGTCACCGGGCCTCAGGTGATCACCCGCTACAACAATTATCGTTCCGTGACGGTGAATGGCAGCCCGGCGCCAGGTGTCTCTTCCGGTACCGCGATTGCGGCGATGGCTGACGTCTCCAACGCCGTTCTGCCTGCGGGCTATAGTTTCGAATGGACCGGAACCGCCTATCAGGAGCAGCAGGCTGCCGGCCAGACCGGCGTCGTGCTGATGCTTGCGGTGCTATTCGCCTATCTGTTCCTGGTGGCTCTCTATGAGAGCACGGTGATTCCGATCCCGGTGCTGCTTTCGGTCGTCGTCGGCGTCCTCGGGTCCTATGTCGGCATCAAGCTCGCGGGCCTCAATCTCGATCTCTATGGCCAGATCGGACTCGTCGTGCTGATCGCGCTCGCCGCCAAGAACGGCATCCTCATCGTCGAATTCGCGAAGGAGCGACGTGAGGCCGGCGTGGCGCTCAACGACGCGGCGATCCAGGGGGCCCATATGCGCTTCCGTGCGGTCATGATGACCTCGGTTGCCTTCATTCTTGGCCTCTTGCCGCTCGTGATCGCAACCGGCGCCGCCGAGCTCAGCCGCAGAGCAGTCGGTACCGCCGTGTTCGCCGGTATGCTCGCCGCAAGCTCGATCGGGATCTTCATGGTGCCGATGCTGTACGTGACCTTCCAGCGCCTGCGCGAGCGCGCGAAGGGGGCTTCCAAATCAACCAATCGGCTGACGCCGCCGGTCGATGAAGCGGTCTAGACCATGAGGAGCAATCGAAAACGCTGGCTGATCGCCCTCCTCGTCGTGGTCCTCGGTGCGGGCGGCTACTTCGCCTGGCGGAAGCTCGGAGGCGATAATCTTCCGCCTAGCTTCGCCAGCGGCAACGGCCGTATCGAGGCCGTCGAAATCGATATCGCGACCAAGGCGCCCGGGCGCATTCGGGACATCCTGGCGAGAGAAGGCGATTTCGTCACAATCTATTGAGATTGCTGGGTTTTTGTTAAGAAGTTTGGTTGCGGGGATAGGATTTGAACCTATGACCTTCAGGTTATGAGCCTGACGAGCTACCGGGCTGCTCCACCCCGCGCCAAACCTTCGGGAAACCAAGAACGGCACGAAGTCGGCCAACGCCAAAGGCGCCGATCGATCCCAGTCCGGAGGCTTCCTGAGAAGGCAACCGGGGCAAAGCCCACGGTGCGAGGGGTATGTACCAATGCCCGGCTGCTTTGGAAAGGGGCAGCGGCGATCTTTTTCGGATTTATGACGATCCGGCGCGGCTTTGTCGGGCGAGCGGCGGCGATCTTGCCAGAAACGGCGAAACAGCCGAGAATCGCGCCGATAGAGGTCGAAACCCGCTGAAATCGCTCGTCCCGCAAAGGCTTCTTTCGGGTGATGCATGGCTGTTCGCGACTCCGATCGGCCGAAGGTACTGGCGCACGACCGTTTCATCACCGATCGGGCGGCGTTTGCCGATCTCGATCTGCCGGCGCGCTTCCGCCGCATCCACGACATCAACCTGTGGGGCGCGGAAACGTCGGTTTCCGGGTTGGGTTCGGAGACCGACGCGACATTGGTACTGCGAACGGAACTGCCCCGCCTGCTCGAAAGACTCGGCGTCACCTCGCTGCTCGATGCGCCCTGCGGCGATGCGGGCTGGATCAACCAGACCGAGTTGAAAGTCCGCTATGTCGGCGCCGATATCGTGCCGGCGATTGTTGAGCGATTGCAGGCCCGCGCCGCGGCGGGTGAAATCGCAGGCGACTATCGTCTCGCCGACATCACCCACGATCCCCTCCCCCAATGCGATGCGATCCTGTGCCGCGATGGTCTCGTGCATCTGTCGTTCGCCAACATCGCCAAGGCCGTTTCAAACTTTCAGCGATTGGGGGCGCAATGGCTGATCGCGACGACCTTTCCGGAGTGGCAGAGCAACGCGGATTGCGAGGACGGCGACTGGCGCGCGCTGAATTTCGCGCGCCCGCCATTTGCATGGGGACCGCCTGTCGATCTCATCAACGAGAATTGCGACGAGGCTGGCGGCGGCTGGCGCGACAAGAGTCTGGGCGTGTGGCGTCTCGCCGAGATCCCGAGCGGTGGCGGCTTCTAGCCCGCGACTATGTCAGCAAGAACCCGCCATCCACCGTAACCACGCTGCCGGTCATATAGCGCGAGGCGTTGGACGCCAGCAGCAGGATCGCACCGTCGAGGTCGGACTCATGGCCGACCCGGCGCTGCGGGATTCGCTTCGCCAGTTTTTCGCCGGGCGGCGTCGCCCAGAAGTCGTGGTTCATGTCGGTGTCGATATAGCCTGGCGCCAGCGCGTTGACGCGGATCCGATTGTCGGCGAGCTCCAGCGCCAATGCCTTGGTGGCTTGCACGATGCCGGCCTTGGAGATGGTGTAGGGCGAGACAAACTTCATCACGCCAAAGCCGAGCACCGAGGCGACGTTGACGATGTTGCCCTCCTGCTTTCGCGCGATCATCCGACGCGCAATTTCGGTGGCGGTGAAATAGGCACCTTTCAGGTTGGCGCCGATCACAGCGTCCCAGTCGGCTTCTGTCTGGTCCACCGCGAGCTTTTCCACGGCGATGCCGGCATTGTTGATCAGCACGCTAACGGGGCCAAGCGCCGCTTCGGCGGCGTCGATCGCCCGGCTGATCGAGGCGGCGTCGGTGACATCCATCTGCACCGCGACGGCGCGGCCACCCTTGCCGATGATCTCGTCTTCGAGGCTTTTCAGCTTGGCGGTCTGCCGCGCCGCCAGCACCACGGCGGCACCGTGCGCGGACAACACGCGCGCGAATTGCCGCCCCAGCCCCTGCGAGGCACCGGTGACGAGGATGATTTCTTTACCGACGTCGAATATTCCGGACATGGCGAACTCCCTGCTGATTTTTCCTACTGATACAGAGCCTTGCGGGGATCGCAACCGACGTAGCCCCGGAGAATTTCTGCGCCGCGGAACTGTCGGACGAATGAGGCGAGGCCGCGATGAACAGTTTCGATGCCATCGTTTACATCGGTCTGGCGGCCGCGATGGTGATCGGCTTCCGCGCCGGATTGCTGCGCAGCGTCGTGACGATCCTGGGCTATTTCCTCGCCATGCCGATCGCCGCCTTGGCGACAAAGCTGATCGTCCCGCAGATCGACACCAATGCCGGCGCGGCGACCGTGCAGAATTCACTGGTGTTCTTCGGCGCGTTTCTCGTCTCCGGAATCGTGCTGGGCTCGGTGCTGCGGATGGCGGTCGACGACATGATCGGGGCTGACATCGGCATTGGCGATCGCCTCGCCGGCGCCGCGCTCGGCGCTGTCCGCATCGGCCTGATTGCGGTGACGCTGGTGCTGATCTTCGAACTGATGCTGCCGGCCAGCATGCAGCCTTCCTATATGACCGGTTCGCAGCTGCGGCCATTTCTGTTGCTGGCCGGGGAAAAAGGCTTCAAATCGCTGCCGCCGGACGTCACCGCCTATATCGACAAGTGGAAGCGCGACCACCGGATCTAACCGTAGGCTGCGTGGCGTCCGGTGCACTCCCGCCATGAAGGCCCCGCCCTTATCACGCCCGGCCGGACCGGCTATAACGCCTGCCTGTCTGCCTCTCGCAATATTGAAAACCTTCAGGAGTGACATCGTGGATCTGGGAATCAAGGGCCGCCGCGCGCTGGTGTGCGCATCAAGCAAGGGCCTCGGCCGCGCCTGCGCCGTGGCGCTGGCAGCAGAGGGCGTGCATGTCACGCTGACCGCGCGCGGCGCCGAGGCGCTGGCGGCGACTGCCGCGGAAATCCGCAAGGCCTATCCGGGCGTCGAGGTCACCGAGGTCGTCGGCGACATCACTACCCTCGCGGGCCGCGAGGCCGCGCTGAAGGCCGCCGGCCAGATCGACATTCTGGTCAACAACGCCGGCGGTCCGCCCCCCGGCGATTTCCGCAACTGGACCCGCGACGACTGGCTGAAGGCGATCGACGCCAACATGCTGACGCCGATCGAACTGATCAAGGCGACGGTGGACGGCATGATGTCGCGAAAATTCGGCCGCATCGTCAACATCACCTCGGCCGCCGTGAAGGCGCCGATCGATGTGCTGGGCCTGTCCAACGGCGCGCGCAGCGGCCTCACCGGCTTCGTCGCCGGCCTGTCGCGCAAGACCGTGCGCGAGAACGTCACCATCAACGGCTTGCTGCCGGGCCCGTTCAACACCGACCGCCTGCGTGGCGTGGCCGCCGGCCAGACCAAGGCCACCGGCCTGTCGATCGACGAAATCCTGGCGAAGCGCGCCAGCGAAAATCCCTCCGGCCGCTTCGGCGACCCCGAGGAATTCGGCCTCACCTGCGCGTTCCTGTGCGGCGCCAAGGCGGGCTTTATCACCGGCCAGAACATCGTGCTCGATGGCGGCGCATTCCCCGGCACGATGTAAGCGGCAGCGCAAAATGGCGGTCGGCGAAATCCTCGCCGATCGTCAAAGCGTCCAGAGAAAACTCAACGGACCGCTGTGGTCCGCTCATCGGCCCACGAGATGCCGAACTCGTCGAGACCTTCCGCCAGCAGATCGCCCAGCAATGGCTCGCCGAGCAGATAGCGTGCGGTGTGGCCGTTGTAACCCTCGGCGGCTTCGCGGCGCAGGTCAGCCCATTCCTCGATGGTGCCGTCGCCGCGGCCGAGCCGCATCAGAGAGACGAGGTCGATCTGCTCGTCCTCAGTCAGTGCAGCGATGAAGCCGTAAATCTCGCGCACCACGGGATCGCCGGCATTGTCTTCGAGCACGTCGATCATGTCGTCATCGGCACCATTCGAACCGGAATCGGGGTCCGAGGCGATATCCTTGGCATCGAATTGCCGGGCTTTTTCGATCAAGAAGGCGACCTGGTCGGACGAAATCGTCAGTTCTGGCATCGCACCCTCCTCTTTGCAGACCGACACAACGCGCAGCCCTGCAAGATGATCCATTGCGCTGCGCCTGAGAAAACAGCATCTTCCGGCGCAAAAGAAGCGGGAGAACGCTGGATGAATTGGACGGTCGGCAAGGTCAGGATCACCAGGATCGTCGAGCTGGAAACCATCGGCGGCACGCGCTTTATCCTGCCGCAAGTCGGGCCCGACGAGGTCCAGAAACTGCCCTGGCTGATCCCGCATTTCGCCAACGCCGAAGGCCGGCTGAAAATGACAATCCAATCGCTGGTGGTGGAAACGCCGACACAGCGCATCGTTGTCGATACGTGTCTGGGCAATGACAAGGAGGGTCGGTCGGTGCCGATCTGGAATCATCGTCACACGCCGTTCCTGCAGGACATGACCGCCGCCGGCTTTCCGCCTGAGAGTATCGACATGGTGCTGTGCACGCATCTGCATGTCGATCACGTCGGCTGGAACACGAAGCTGGTCGATGGCCACTGGGTGCCGACGTTTCCCAACGCTTGTTATGTCTTCGGCAAGAACGAATACGAACACTGGAAGGCGCACAGCGACAAGCCCGAGCATGCCGCGGTGTTCAACGATTCCGTCAGGCCGATCGTCGATGCCGGCCGCGCCGAGCTGGTCGCCAGCGACCAGCAACTGTCCGACGAGATCACGCTGATCCCGACTCCGGGTCACAGTCCCGGCCACATGAGCATCCTGATTAAATCAGCCGGCGAGCAGATGCTGCTGACCGGCGACGTCGCGCACCATCCCGTGCAGATGTCGCACCTGGAGTGGTCATCGACCGTGGATTCTGATCCTATCGAATCTGCTGCAAGGCGGCGCGATTTGTTTTCGCGCTTTGCCGACACGCAAACGCTGGTGATCGGCGGCCACTTCGGCGCCGGCTACATCCAGCGCTGTGGCGAAGCCTTCAGATTTGCAGCTTTGCAGGCCTAGCACACGCGGGCGGCGGTTGAATTTCGCCGCGCCGTGCTTCATGACATTTCAGGCCAAAAGACCTCAGGGAGAAAACGATGAAATTGGTGAGATACGGCGCCTTCGGCAGCGAAAAGCCGGGACTGATCGACAAAGACGGCAAGCTGCGCGACCTGTCGGGGCAGGTGAAGGACCTGGCGGACGATGTGTTCTCGCCTTCAAGCCTGGCCAAGCTGGCCGCGCTCGATCTGGCCTCGCTGCCGCTGGTCAGTGGCTCGCCGCGCCTGGGCTCGCCGGTTGGCGGCAAACCAAAATTTCTCGCCATCGGCCTGAACTATGTCGATCACGCCAAAGAAGCCGGCATGGCGATTCCGTCGGAGCCGATCGTGTTCATGAAGGCCCTCAACAGCCTGTGCGGCCCGAACGACGACGTCGAAAAGCCGCGCGGCTCGACCAAGCTCGACTGGGAAGTCGAACTCGCCATCATCATCGGCACCCGCGCGAAATACATCACGGAAGCCGACGCGCTCAAGCATGTCGCCGGCTATGCGGTCTGCAACGACGTCTCCGAGCGCTTCTTCCAGATCGAGCGCGGCGGCCAGTGGACCAAGGGCAAATCGCACGACACGTTTGGGCCGCTCGGTCCCTGGCTCGTCACCGCCGATGAAATCGCCGACGTGCACAAGCTCAGCATGTATCTCGACGTCAACGGCCAGCGCTGCCAGACCGGCTCAACCACGACCATGATCTTCAACGTGCCGAAGATCGTCTCGTATCTCTCGGAAATCATGACGCTGATGCCCGGCGACATCATCACCACAGGCACGCCGCCCGGCGTTGGCCTCGGCATGAAGCCGCCGAAATTCCTCAACGTCGGCGACGTCATGACGCTGGGCATCGAGGGCCTGGGCGATCAGAAGCAGAAAGTGGTTGCGGCGTAAGGGCCAAACTCGTCATTGCGAGGAGCACTTGCGACGAAGCAATCCAGTCCCGCTTCAAAGGCTGGATTGCTTCGTTCGCGCCAAGTTGGCAAGAGCCAACTTGGCGCGAGCTCGCAATGACGGTGTAGAGGCGCCGACGCTTTTCTTCGATCGACTTTTATTTCAAGGACACCTCCCATGAAGCTGACATTTTCGCCGGGCTCGCCGTTCGCACGCAAGGTGCGCATCACGGCGAACGAACTCGGATTGATGGACAAGATCGAATTGGTGCCGGCGAAAGTCGCGCCGACCGAGCCGAACGAACAATACGCCCATGACATCAGCCCGCTGCGCAAACTGCCGGCGCTGATCCTCGACGACGGCAACGTCATCGTCGATTCCTATGTGATCGTTGAATATCTCGACGAACTCGCCGGCGGCAAGCTGATTCCGAAGTCGGGCGCGGCGCGCTGGCGGGTGAAGAGCGAGCATTCGATGATCCAGGGCATGACCGATGCGATGCTGCTGTGTCGTTATGAGGTCGGCGTGCGTCCGAAGGAACTGCAGTGGCCGAAGTGGATTGACGATCAGTGGGATCGTGCGTGGCAGGGCCTGACGCGATTCGAAAATCAGCCTGAGGTGTTGTCGCGGCCGCTCGATATCACGCAGATTGCCCTGACCAGTCTGCTGATCTATGCGGATTTTCGTTTTGAGGAATGCGGATGGCGCAAGGCATTTCCGAAGCTCGCCGCCTTCCACGAAAAAATGCTCGAACGGCCCTCGGTGAAAGCGACGATCGCGCCCAAAGCTTGAGGCAAACCTGAGGCAAGGCTTGCGGCAAACCTGTGGCAGAGCGCGGTTCGCTCAGTCGAACAGCATCGGCGTGTGATTCACATAGGCACCTTCGATGGCCAGCATCTTCAGCTTGGTGACCACCCCACCATTGGCGGAAAAGCCGCCGGGCTTGCCGCCGGCGGCGAGCACCCGGTGGCACGGCACCACGATGGGACAGGGGTTCTGCCCCAAGGCGGTCCCGACATTGCGAGACAGTTCCACGCCGCCAAGCTTTTTGGCGATATCGCCATAGGTCAGGGTTCCACCGGGCGGAATGGTCCGGGCGATGGCGTAGACGTTGCGGTTGAATTCCGGGGCATCGCTCAAATCGAGGTCGATCGCCGAGAGGTCGGCCGGCTTGCCGTCGAGCAGGGTGACGATGCGGTCGATGGCATCCTGCACCGCCGCCGGCGGCGCGGCTTCTTCGATGCTGCCGTGGCGCTGCTTGATGCGGACCCGGGTCTGCGCCTCGTTGGGCTGCGGCAGTTGTACGGAAACGATGCCGCTTTCGGCCCAGGCGATTCCACAGCGGCCGATCGCGGTGTCGAACAGGGCGAATTGAACGTCGGTCATGGCTGGCTCCATCGGTTCGCGCGCAGGCGCGCGGCTGGATGATTTCCGGCATTTTGCGACGATCGGGAGCCGTCCGCCACCCGATTCCGGAGCGGCGAACAGCCTTGCGTCAGCTCTGCTGCGACGGCATCGAGGCCGCCTTGTGGGTGAAGGCCTGCCCCAGGGTTTCCAGGATCTCGCGGGTGGCGACGAACATGAAGGGGCCCTGCTCGGTCTCGAACGCAATGCCGACCACGGTCGGATCGGGCTTGAAATCCATCAGGCTGTAACCCTTCAGCGGGAGGGCGGGCCGGTCCTTCGGATTGGGATTGTCTTGCATGGCGGTCTCGCGCGTCTGAGAAAAGATGACGTCGGCTTAGACAAGTATGGAGGGCAGGCCAAGTCGATAATTCGGCACAGCCTCTCCACTGTTGTTCCGGCGAACGCCGGGACCCATAACCCCTGGCGTGCCTGAGTATGGAAGGCCTCTGTCCCAGCGGGCTAAACGAGAGCACACGGCGTCGGCGTCCCGGCTTGCGCTAGCAAGCTCGCTTGCCGGGCCGGCGCGCGGAGAATGAATCGCCTACTCGTCTTCCTGCATCGCCGCGAACAGCTTGTCGTAAT